>JBARGS010000343.1:0-49071 GCA_049798495.1 Candidatus Korobacteraceae bacterium
ATTGCTAACAGGTTCTGCAATCTTCCCCGCACAAACTCCAGCAAATCAGGCGTTACGTACTTCGGAGGGCGGATGTGGAACATCGGCCTGTTGGCGACCGGCTTGAGCGAAACATTGCTCCAGGCGATGCTGCCGCTTTCCTCGTGAAGAATCACCGCGTCGGCACGATCGAGAAACTGCTGCGCGGAGAGTTTGAAATCAGCCGTCGCCGTGTCCAGCACGGTTAAATACAGATCGGGGCGCAGGAACCGCATCACGCTGTTGGACTCGAGGATCGCATTCTCCGCGCCCGAAAGCTCCTGGCGCACGCGCGGCATGGCCTCCGCCAGCATCCCTTGGCGGGTGCGAACCCAGAGAGAACGCACCGCGCCCGAGACCAGGAAACGCGAACTGTCACTCTCGCCGCTGCGGTCGCGCTCCTCACTGACGGCCCAGGAGTGGTCGTCGGTTGCGCAATCGCACAGCTTGCCGTTGGCCGAGCAAATGCCATGGCCGTACTGCGTGATCTTCATCGCCGTCCAGTGGAATTCCGGCAGTCCGGCGATGATGCCAGCGACCACGCTGGTCTTGCCAACACTGCGAGAATGTCCACCAACAACGACGATAGCCATAACAGCAGTTAGATGTGAGCGGAAACAATTAGGCTAAACGATATTTGACGCCAGTTTGCCGAACGGGCGCGTAAGCCGTGCACATGATTGTGCTCACGCTCTCACCGCGTGCTCGTCCGGACCAAGCGGCAGGAAGTATTGCGTGCCGCGAATCGGCTCACTCACCCGCCGCAGCAGCGCTTGCAAGTCCTCGCTGCGTTCCACGAAGTCGATCTCCGACGTATTGACGATCAGCAGGTCCGACGACGTGTAGTGAAAGAAGAAATGCTCATATGCCTTGATCACCTCTTCCAGGTAGTCGTCGCTGATGGCTTTTTCGCCGGGAGCATTCTTCTTCTTCAGCCGCTTCTTCAGCACCTCGGGCGTGGCCTGCAAATAGATGACGAGATCGGGCGTCGGCACGTTCTGGCGAAACAGTTCGTAGTAGCGGTTGTAAACATCCAGCTCGGCATCGCCCAGATTGAGGCACGCAAACAGTTTGTCCTTCTCGAAGATGTAATCGGCGACGTAGGTTTTATTGGGATTGCGCTTCACATCCAGCGTTCCCAGCTGCTCGTAGCGCGCGATTAGGAAGGCGAACTGCGCCTGGAACGCCGCCCCGGGCTCGCCCTGATAGAAGCCGCGCAAGAACGGATTCTGCTCCGGCTCGCTGATGCGCTGCGCGTGCAAGGTTTCGGCGATCACCCGGCATAGCGTGCTCTTGCCAACTCGGATGGGGCCCTCGACTGCGATGTACCGCGGTGGTTCGAAAAGGTTCGCCATGGGTCAACGAAAGGGTACGGTTCGCAGAATATCTTGCGCGCGACACTCTGGCAATTACATGCTGGTAACCCGCAAAAAAACTCCTCGAACTCTCAGCGCAGAAGCGAATCTACTCCAACCGGATAGGTTGTTCTCTGCTCGCTGGCCCGCCGGAAATGCAAGGCGTTCGATTCCGGACAGCGCCTGATGTCGCCGGACACAGGCGCTGCTCGCATCTCCGGCAGCGCACCGAACATCCAATTATTTCAATTTGTTACGGAGGCAAAGAGTGGCCAGCGGTGTGCATCTTTAAGCACAGAGTGGGGTCAATTGATGTCGAGATTTTTTCAGGATATTCGCTACGCACTACGCCAGTTGCGCAAGTCGCCGGGCTTCACCATCACGGCGGTGCTCACGCTGGCTCTCGGAATTGGGGCGAACACCGCCATCTTCACTCTGGTTCACGCGGTGATGCTGAAGTCGCTGCCCGTCGCCAATCCAGCACAGCTCTATCGCATCGGCGACAATGACATTTGCTGTGTCTATGGCGACTTGCAGCAGGAACAGGGCGGCTGGGGCGTCTTCTCCTACGCCCTGTATCGCTACCTCCAGGCAAATACGCCGCAGTTCGAGGAGATCGCAGCCTTTCAGGCCAACGAGCCCGGAAGCAGCGTTCGCCGCACCGGATCGCAGGCTCCGGCGGAGATGGTGGGCACCGAGTTCGTTTCCGGCAACTACTTCTCGGCCCTCGGCATTCGGCCCTTTGCGGGACGCATGCTCACCGCGCAAGACGACACTGCCGGCGCCGCGCCCGTCGTAGTGATGAGCTACCACGCCTGGCAGCAACATTTCGGGCTCGACCCTTCGCTCATCGGCGGAAGCGTTATGGTGGACGGAAAACCCTTCACCGTCGCCGGCGTCACGCCCCCGGGATTCTTTGGCGCCCGCCTGCGCGAGGATCCACCTGACTTCTTCATCCCGATTGCCTTCGAGCCGCTGCTCAACCAGACGAGCTCCATGCTGCACCTCGACAACGAGCACTGGCTGTACCTGATCGGCCGCATGAAGCCGGGAGCGCAACCGGGTCAGGTGCAATCCCAACTCACCGGTGAGCTGCAGCAGTGGCTTCCCACCATCGCGAACAAGCTTCGGGCATCGGACCGCGACAAAATTTCGCTGCAGACCATCAAGCTCGGCCCCGGCGGCGCGGGCATTACCGATATGAAAGACCGCTACAAAGCCGGTCTGCTTATGCTGATTGCCGCCTCCGCTCTGGTGCTGTTGATTGCTTGCGGCAACCTGGCCAATTTGCTGCTGGCCCGCGGTACGGCCAGGCGGCAGCAAACCGCGGTGCAACTTGCGCTGGGAGCCACGCGCGGCCGCCTCATTCGCGCACTGCTCACCGAGAGCGTCTTGCTGGCGTGTCTGGGCGGTGCAGCCGGAGTGGCGCTGGCCTACTTCGGCACCCGGGCCATCCTGCTGGTTGCCTTTCGGGGAGCAAGCTTCGTCCCCATCAGCACCAGCCCGTCTGTGCCGATCATGGCATTTGCCATCGCGCTTTCGCTGCTCACCGGAATCATCTTTGGCGTAGCTCCGGCATGGATCTCGTCGCACTCGGACCCGGCCGAGGCATTGCGCGGCGCCAACCGTTCCACCCGCGATCATTCGGCCATGCCGCAGAAGTCACTGGTCATCGCGCAGGCGGCGTTGTCGCTGGTGCTGCTGGCCATGGCCGGCCTGGTAACGCAGAGTCTGCGCAACATGGAGCATTTCAACTTCGGCTTTGAGACCAGCGAACGTTTGATGGTGCAGATCGAGCCGCTGACCGCCGGTTACACGGTCGAGCGTTTGCCCCCTCTCTATCAGCAATTCCGCAATCGCCTCGCGCAGATCCCAGGCGTCCGCCGCGTCGCCTATTCCATGTACAGTCCCCAGGATGGAGACAGCTGGAACGACGATATCGCCATCGAGGGCCGGCCGGAGACCGCGACGCTGGACACCGAGGTCGGCTGGGTGCGCGTCAGTCCCGATTACTTCAAGACGATCGGCACCCCGGTCTTGCGTGGCCGCCCCATCGGCGAACAGGACACGCCCACTTCGCAGCGGGTTGCCGTTGTAGATGAGAACTTCGTGCGCAAGTTCTTCCCCCGTGAAGATCCCATCGGCCATCACTTCGGATTCGGAGCTCCCGGCCATAGTGGGGACCTGGAAATCGTCGGCATCGTGAAGAACACCCGTTACCGCACCCTCACCGAGCAGTACCGGCAGAACCCGATGTTCTTCATTCCCTATTTTCAAACCGTACATTTCGAGCAACCGCCGTACGCCGTCATGCAGGAGCATTCGGAATACGTCCGCATGATCGAGATCCAGTACGCCGGTTCGCAAGCGGAGATCGCGCAGCAGGTGCGGCAGGTGCTCGCCAGCATCGACCCCAACCTCAGCATTATCGAGATGCACAGCTTTGGCGAACAGGTGGTTCGGACCTTCAACCAGGAACGGCTCATCGCACGCCTGACGGAGTTGTTCAGCCTGCTGGCCTTGGTGCTGGCCTCGATCGGGCTCTACGGCGTGACGGCTTACAACATCGCACGCCGCACCGCCGAAATCGGTATCCGCATGGCGCTGGGCGCCGACCGCAGCGATGTTGTGGCCTTGGTGTTGCGCGGCGCCTTTTGGCAGATCGGAGCCGGACTGATCATCGGCGTGCCGCTCGTGATCGTTACGGGCCGGGTGATGGCGAGCAAGCTCTACGGCGTGGGCGCGTTCAATCCGCTGATCCTCGCCGGGGCAATTGTTGCTTTGGCAATCTGCGCCTTTATCGCCGGACTTGTTCCGGCGCGTCGTGCCGCGTCGATTGAACCGGTGCAGGCGCTGCGCATCGAATAGAGTTCGGCGGCGGCTTCTGTCCACTAAAAATGCCGTCCGCAAGGGACGGCCAAGTGGGAGCGGGCAAAATGTCTTTTAATCGATGGCCCAGGTTGTGATCGCAATCGCCCCGCCAAGTACGAAAGCAACTAGAGTAGCGTTTCGCTGCGTTTGCCTTCGTCGGGGAGAAGTAAAAATCGGTGCCCATTACTGCAGCAGTAGACGACCATGTCTGCGAGCAGGAATTTCCATCTTCCGAGTTCATCCGGCATTTCTAAGGGTGAAGCCGTAATGTCCTCCGACTCGCAGACCGCACATCTCTTCGGCTGCGACATATTGCAACATTAACCTACGGACAGCATTTCTGACCATTGGGCATAGGTTGAAGTTATCAACCGTTCGGAGGTCGGATCACGAGCGCCCATACCAGCCCTTCCGTGGCATAACCCCGTAACCACCAATCGGGAGCCTCCCACCCTAGTGGCAGAGGAAAACACAGAACCTGCCCCGCTTCTGCCGGGAATACGGTATCCTTGTAACAGGAGTAGCCATGCTTGATAACCTGTTTCAACCCATGCACCTGCTGGTGATCCTGTTTATCGCCCTGCTGGTGTTCGGACCGAAGAAGCTGCCTGAGCTCGGCAAGGGACTGGGCGAGGGCATCCGGAGTTTCAAAGACTCCATGAACGGCAAAGACCAGGCCACGCCCCCACAGGAAGAAAAGAAGCCCTAAGCGGTTCTGCCAGGCTCGCGCTGAATGGCGATGAGCCTTCCCGCGCCTGTGCTCCATGCCTGACATCCTCTTCATTCTGTTGCTGGCGTTGGTGATCTTTGGCCCCAAGCGGCTGCCCGAGATAGCCCGGCAGATCGCGAAATATATGGCACAGTTCCGCATGATGCGCGACGATTTGAAGCGCCAACTGGAGGGCGAGCTGCTCAAAATCGAACTGGAAGAAAAGCAAAATGCAGCTTCTCCCAAAGCGCTCGAAGCCGCCACTCCGCCTGCCAACCCGGAAACTCTACCGCAGACCCCTTTCTCATAGTCTTGGCTCGCCACGTCTGTTGGTTGCCCCCGGTTCCACAAATTGTGGAGCCGCTCCGCCATCGGTGATAAAGTTTCAGGCTCATATCTGAGGGACAGATCGAGGCAGGAATGTCGCTTTCGGTGGATAGCCGTTACTGTGGCAACGTTTACATCGTTACGGGCTTCGGCCGGATCGTTACCGGCGAAGAAGCCAGCCTTCTTGAAGCGGCCATGAATCGCGGTTTGCGTGAGTTCAACCGTGTCGTGCTGCATGCGGCCGAGGTGACCCGCGTAGACAGCACGGGAATGGGGATGCTGGTTCGTTTCCTTTCCCATACGCGAAACCGGGGAGGCGATCTCCGGCTGTCCTCTTTGCAACCGTTCTTCCGCACGCTATTGCAATTAACCAAACTGTCGACCATCTTTCGCCTGTATGACTCGGAGGACGAGGCCATCGTTTCGTTTCTCAAGGAACCAGGATCCGTGACTCCCGAGACGAGCGCCGCCGGGCCTTTGGTGCTGTTCGTCGACCAGTCGCCCGATCTCTGCGCCTTTGTCCGAACTTTGCTGCATGGGCATGGCTATGAAGTGTTGTCCACCTGCCGCGTGCACGATGCCAAGACGCTGCTGAGCGCGGCCAAAGTGGACTACATCGTCCTCGGTCCCGACAGCTCGCAAATGTCGTCTGACACTGTGGTAGCAACCCTGAAACCGCTGGCTCCCACGGCCACAACCGTGCTGCTGGAGAGCGGCTTTAAATTAGGCGATCCAGAGCGTGCTGGCTTTGAGTTGTTGCAGAGAATGCAGGCTCGCGGCTGATGGCGTCACAGAGTTTTTATCTGCCGTTAATGCGGCTCCTGGCCAAACGTCGCTAACATAACAGCCTTCGCTTCCCAAGGAGGAGTGACATGCCAGCCAAATCCCATTCGCGATCGGCCCAGCCCCACTCGAAGAAAGCATCGTCGCAGAAACTGCCGCCGGCGGCGGCTGCCCTGCCGCCACAATCCGTCGCGCCGGTTCATTCGATACTGAAGCCCGGAGAAGTTCGCTCGCGTCCGCCCCAAGGGAAGGCACAAGCTCATCCCGGAGTGCATCCACTATTGCCGTTGGCATCCAAACAGAAGTTCCAACCTTTGCCCGACCCGCTCGGCCAGCCTCCCTATCATTACGAACTCGAAGCGGTCCTTCCCGGCATCACCGCGCAGGCAACGCAACAGGGTCATCTCGTGTTCCATTGCGTGGGAGATACCGGCGGCATTAACAATCCAGTCTTCCAGACTGCGGTGGCCGAGGCGATGAAGGCCGACCTCGAACTCCCAGCCGCCTCGGTGCCCAGCTTCTTCTACCACCTCGGCGATGTGGTCTACTTCAACGGCCAGGTCACCGACTACTACAGCCAGTTTTACGACCCCTACAATCACTACACCGTGCCCATCATCTCCATCCCCGGCAATCACGATGGCGATCCCATCAACAGCTCGCAGGTGTCGCTGGATGGCTGGGTGCGCTACTTTATGCAGCCCGACGCGCACGTTAATCCGGAGTCGGGCGACGCGCCCCGCGCCACCATGTCGCAACCCTTTGTGTATTTCACTCTGGATTGCCCATTCGTCACCATCGTCGGCATGTACACCAACGTTCCCGAAGGCGGTTCCATCGATTCGGTTCAGCAGCAGTGGCTGACCAACGAGTTTGCCACGGCACCGGAAGACAAAGCGCTGATCGTCGCCTTACATCATCCCATCTACTCGTTCGACGCCTATCACAGCGGCAGCGCGCGCATGGCCGACGCGGTACAACACGCGATCAACGATTCGCGGCGCGTGCCGAACATGGTGTTCACCGCCCACGTTCACAACTATCAACGCTTCGAGCGGGATCTGGTCAGCGACTCGGCCACACCGTTTCTCGTCATCGGCCACGGCGGCTATTACAACCTGCACAGTTTGACCGCATCGCCCGGCACCACTGACCCTGACACGCAGGCAACTCTGGTCGCCGGCAAAGACAAGCAACATGGCTACAGCATCATTACCGTTGACGCCGAGAACATTTCAGGAACGATGAACCTGGTCGAGGATACGAAGAGCTCAGCCGAGCCGGATGCTGACAGCTTTTCCTACCCCGCGCAGGCCGTTTATCTGCCGCCTGGAGTGACGGTGAGTTTGTAGTGGCCCGTGCGCTAGGAACACGAAGCGAGCCTGAAAGTGGTCCGAAGAACTATGAGCCTGTGATTTTGAAGGGGCGCAGCTTCAAGCTGCGCCGTTGCAGGTCGTTTATTTTTGTCATCACGAGGAGGCCTTTTAGGCCGACGAGGGATCTGCACTGAGCTTGCCAAAGGGGATCTGCTTTTCTGAGTTTTTGAATAACCCTCTCGCCTTGCGAGAGATGCAAGTGCGCGGCTCCGGCAAATCACGGTATGCTCTTTGCATCGCAATTTTGGGGGAGGAGAATTATGAGACAGTCCGCCATCGCAATTCTGCTGCTTGCCGTCGCACCTGCGCTGATCGCGCAGGTAAAAGAAATGCCTTCGGTCACGGCGAATCCGATCGTCACCACCGTTCGCCAGATGGAGCAGCGCTACGCCAAGAACCTGACCGGCGCCGCCGATGAAATGCCCGCCGACAAGTACAGCTACCGGCCGACGCCCGAGCAGATTACCTTCGCACATCTGATGATGCACAGTGCCGAGGCCAATAATTCGCTGTGTGCGGCCGTTGCCGGCGAGCCTGCGCGCAGCGTTAAGCTCAGCGAAAGCGACCCGAAGGACGTACTGGCCAAGGCGCTGAAGGACTCGTTTGCCTACTGCGAACAAGTCTTGTCCAAGGCCGATGACAGCAATCTCAGCCAGACCGTCACCCTGTTTGAGGGACAGACCGGGACGCGCGGATCGGCACTGGTGCGTCTTGCCGCCGGCTGGGCCGACCACTACAGCGCCGCCGCAATGTACCTGCGCTTGAATAATCTGCTGCCGCCCAGCGCCGCGAAGCAGTAGGGGCAGGTAGATCGGACGCCGCGGTGTCGGTGAAGCCGAACTCCGATGTCACATTCGGTGACGTTAGACGTCACTGCGTAATGGATTCGGAACCGATCATACTTAGTCGCAAGCTAATTCTTTGCTGTCATCCTGAGCGGAGCATTCGCGCTCCTTTCGCGAATGCGGAGTCGAAGGACCCCTACTCCAGCGGCCACCATGGGCTCACGACGCGAACATAGTTACGCGGTTTACATCCTCGGTAGTATCAGCGGCACGCTGTACGTAGGGGTGACGGGCAATTTACATTTTCGCGTCAGACAACACAAGGGGCACAACTTTCGGGTATTCACTGCAAAGTACGAAGTCGACCGACTGCTTTATTACGAAACTTACGGCGAAGTTCTGGAGGCGATCCGCCGTGAGAAGCAGCTGAAAGGCTGGGAGGCGAGAGAAAAAGGGAGCGCTTATTGAGAAGATGAACCCTCAGTGGAAGGATCTGAGCCGTGGTTGGTACGACAAGCCGGTAAGAGCGACGTTCTCTGGTTCATCGCAACAATAGGGGTCCTTCGGCTCCGGTTCGCGCAAAGGCGGCGCGAACCTCCGCTCAGGATGACAACTCGGAATTAATCCTCCCCACCTCCGCTCAGGAGGACACATCCAAACACACGTCCCTCGCGCAGTTGTAGTACGTACGTGGCCGACAGCACCCTACTCCGGCTTCACCACGATGAGTTCGAAGCTGCCGGGAACGAATCCTGGCCGATGCTCGGGCGGTCCACCCGCCGGCAACCGTTCCGCGGTCACCAGGTAGGCAATGTCCTTTTCTTCGTCGAGCGCCATCGTGCGAGCGCCTTTTACGGTCGGCAGATTCTGTACAACGGTATACTTGTCCGGGCTGTCTTCGTGAATGACCGTGAGTACCCCTTCACCGCAGGACATGAAGATCTCCTGGGTCTTGGGATTGAACCGGCCGGCATCCACGCCTTCTCCGATTGGCACCGTCATCACTACTTTGCCGGAATCGGCGTCCACAACCGTCATCAACTTATTACCGCAGCCGGAAAACAGACGATGGTGCTCCACATCCAAGGCCAACGCGCTCGGCTCCTCACAGGCGATCATGGAGGTTGTGTTCACGATGGACATTTTTGTTACGTCAATCGCGAGAATCTGGTTCTTATCCTCAATGTTTACGTAGAGCTTGCCTTTACCGTCGCTAACTGCAAATTCAGGTTTTCCGCCGAGCGCAATCGTCCCTACAACCTTGCCGCTAGCCGCGTCGACCACCGTTGTGTCATGGCTGCGCGCGTTGAAGGTGAATACGTGCTTGGAAAATGGCTCGTAGAGGATCGCATCTGGACGCTCGCCGACCTTCACGCTGTCCAGCTTCTTCAAAGTCTTCAAGTCGAAGATTGTCACCGTGTTGTCGCCGCCGTTGCTGATGAAACCGCGATTCAACTCCTGATCTAGTGCGACACCGTGAATCCCCGACAAATCGGGGATGTCGCCGGTGACCTTCAGTGTATTTGTATCGACAACCATGACGTGGCTGCCGCGAGTGATGAACAACCGTTGCCCGTCTTTGTCATAGGTGAGGTAGTCCCAACCGCCTTCGCCACCAAGCTTGACCCGGGTGGCGACCTTGAATTGTTTTTGCGCGACAGCCGGAATGGAAATGAAGATTGTGGCGGTGGCGACAACGGCTAAGAGTCGTTTCATAGATAGCTCCTTAGGTTTATGTTCCACCCATGCTCGGTGCGAATTAATCTCTACACTCGAACGGTGATAATGGGTCATGAGTGCGGTCTCGAATAACAGTCGCGGTTCGCGGGTGGAGCACCGCTTCAGCGGTGCAGTTAAATGCCATTGGATTACACCGGCTTTAGCCGCTGCGGTAAGGAAAGCGTTACCTCAGCCGCTAAAGCGCACTTTCGATATGTGCGCTGCAATGCACGCCTGAAGGCGTGCTCCACCCTCCTCTCACCTCTGGATTCGGAAACTTGCCGCTACTCTTCACCTCGCTTCTGAATTTCTCTGCTTCATTCTGCTTCCTGATGGTTCAGGTAGTAATGAACCGCAGGCGTGATGATCAGCGAAAGCACCATGGAAATCGTGATTCCCCCGATGACCGCGATGGCCAGCGGCTGCAACATCTGCGAGCCAGCCCCTAACGCCAGAGCCAGCGGCAGCATGCCGGCAATCGCTGCCAAAGCGGTCATCACGATGGGCCGCAACCTCCGTCGGCCAGCCTGAATCATCGCGTCGTGAGCCGAAGATCCCGCAGCGCGAAAACGCTGGTCGGCGTCGAGCAGAAGAATGCCGTTCTTGGCCACAATCCCGATCACCATAATCAGTCCCATGAACGACGCGATGTTAAACGTGATGCGAGTGATCAAAAGTGCGAGGAACACACCGGAGGTCGACAGCAGCGCCGACGCGAGAATCGCAATCGGCGCAGCCAGCGTGCGAAACTCGAATAGCAGCACCACGAATACCAGCAAAATCGCCAGCACCAGGACCAGCATCAGATCGTGAAACGATTGCTGCTGCTCAGCATAGGTTCCACCGTACACCACGCGAATCGAAGGCGGCAGATGCAGATCGTTCACCGCCTTCTGCACTGACGCAACTCCACTGCCCAGGTCGCGCCCTTCAAGACGAGCCGTCACAACCACCTCGCGCTGCAGATTCTCGCGGCGAATCTCCGTCTGCCCCGGCAGCTGAGTTATGTTGGCGACCGTACCCAGCGTCGCGGTGTGCCCGGTTGCGCTGTTCAGCAGCGTGTCACTCATCGCCGACAGCGAGCTGCGATTGCTGTCGGGATAGCGCACGCGAATCGTATACGCGATGTCCTGCGCGATGACCGAAGTCGCCGCGGGCTCGCCTTCCAGAATCGCCGATGCGTCAATGGCAACTTCTTCCGGCGTGAAACCGGCACGCGCGGCGGTTGCCGGGTTCACCTGAAAGATAGTGGCGGGATTGCTGATAGTGTTGTCGATCCCATTCAGGACGTCCTTCACGCCCTTGACCTTGCCAATTGCGGTACCAATCCTCGGCGCCCATTCCCGCAGCAGTGCCGCATCGGGCGAGAAGAGTTTGATCTGGATTGGTTCCGCGGCGTTCGACAGATCGCCGATCATGTCCTGCAAGACCTGGACGAATTCGACCTTTATCCCGGGTTCCTCGCGAGCGATCTTAGCCCGCAGGTCTTCGACGACCTCGTCCACACTGCGGTCGCGTTTGCTCTTCATCTTGACCGCGATGTCGCCGCGGTTGGCTTCCGTCACGGCTGCGAGTCCCAGTTCCAATCCCGTGCGCCGCGATGCGCTCTCCACCTCCGGCGTCTGGCGCAGCATCTGCTCAATATGTCCCACGACCCGATTCGTCTCCTCGAGCGAAGAACCAGGCGGCATCCAGTAGTCGAGGATAAATCCGCCTTCGTCCATCTCGGGAAGCAGGTCGGAGCCGAGCGCCTTGTAGCAGAAGAACGATGCGACCACGAGCACCACGCCAAACAGTGCGATCCACCCCGGCCGCTCTAGCGCGAAGCGCAGCCAGCGTTCGTAGAAGTCGATCACCTTGCGGAAGTGCCGCCCGACAGCAGCTTCTTCAGCGGCAAGTAGCCTGTCTTTTTCGCTGAGGTCGGTGTTCGGCGCGGGCCGGTCGCTCTTCTGGCGAATGAAGTATTGGCTGAGCGTCGGCGTCAAGGTCAACGCAAGTCCGAGGGAAGTAAGCAACGCGACGCCGACGGTGATGGCCAATGCGCGGAAGAAAACGCCGGTGACGCCGGTGATGGCGATGAGCGGGAGGAAGACGACGATCGGCGTGATGGTCGAGCCGACCAGCGGCGCCGTGATCTCTCCCAGCGCACTGTGAATCGCTTCGATGCGGCCTTGCCCGGCATCGCGATGCAGCGCGATGTTTTCCACCACAACAATCGCGTCGTCGATCACCAGTCCGACCGCAGCCGCCAGTCCGCCCAGCGTCATCAGGTTGAAAGTTTCGCCCAGAACTTTCAGCGCGATGAAGGTCACCAGTATCGTGACCGGAATCACCAGCGCCGCGACCGCCGATGTTCCCCAATCGCGCAGGAAGAGCATCATGATGATCGACGCAAGCACCAGGCCAATCAGGATGGCATCGCGTACGCTCTTGATCGATGCCGTCACGATCTCCGACTGATCGTAGAAGGGCTGAATGCGAATGCCCGGCGGCAGGCTCTGGCGAATGCGATCGATCTCGGCGTGCACTTCGTCGGCGACTGCGACGGTATTGCTGTCAGGCTGGCGGTTGACGTTGATCAGCACCGCGGGCTTACCGTTCGCGGTGACAATCGTGTACACCGGCTTAACGCCCGGCGCTACGGCTGCGACATCGCCAATGCG
Source organism: Candidatus Korobacteraceae bacterium (assembly GCA_049798495.1). Lineage (GTDB taxonomy): Bacteria > Acidobacteriota > Terriglobia > Terriglobales > Acidobacteriaceae > Bog-257. The sequence goes on from JBARGS010000343.1 coordinate 12,607, forward strand.
CACCGGGATTCCCGTCGCCGTCGTCTTGATGACAATCTGCCCCAGTTGCGCGGGATCTGTTACCTGCCCATCGACCAGCGCGAGGTAAAGCTGATGACTCTCCTGGAGCAGCCCGGGCGAATCGATGAGGTTGGTGCGTCGCACCGCGTCGAGAATGTCGCTGACCGTAACGTTGGCCGCGAGCAGCTTCGCGGAATCGGGGGTGATGTCGAACTCAGGTTCCTGCCCTCCTTGCACCACTACCGAAGCCACGCCGTCGAGGCGATTGAGCCGCGGCTTCAGTTCGTAATTCGCCAGTGTCCACAGCTCCGTCTGCGGCACACTGTCCGAGGTGAGGCTGTAGCCGATGATGGGAAAGCTGGCGAAATTCAGACGGTGCGTTTGGATGGTCGCGGTGGCAGGCAATTGGGCGCGGACCTGCGACAGCGCGGCGTCGACCAGTTGCAGCGTGGTCACCATGTCGACATGCCAGTCAAAGAACAAATCGATTTCGGCCGAGCCGCGGCTGGTGATGGAGCGCACCTGCTGCAGTCCGGGCACCGTATTTACCGACTCCTCGATCGGCCGCGTGATGGTCACCATCATCTGGTTAATGGGCATCACGCCGTTGTCGACGCCAATCACCACGCGCGGAAAATCGGTGGTGGGAAAGACCGAGATCGGGATAGTGAATGCGAGATACACGCCGGCTATCGCGAGAATTAGAACGAGGAAGATGAGCGACTTGGAATAACGCGTGAACCAGTAGCGTTCGTCGGTGGGCGCGCTCGCGCGCAGGCGCCGAATCCAGGATTGCAGCCTGCCGCGCACTCAGTCTGTCCCCTTGCCCGAGGCGGGCGGCGCTGAGTTCGCGACCTTGATCTGCGTACCGTCCGGCAGTCCATAAGCGCCGTTGACGATCACCGTCTCCCCGCCGCTCAGCCCTTTGGCGATTTGCACGCGATCCCCTTCGCGTACACCGGCTTCCACCGCAACCTGGCGGGCGCGGCCGGCGCTGGCGATCATCACGACGGTCTCGCCTTCGGGGGTTTTCAGCAGAGCCGACGCCGGAATCACCACGGCATCGTTAAGGATTTTCGCAACCATTGCGACCGTGACCGCGGTTCCCGGGCGGAGACGTCCATCGGGATTCTCGGCTTCCACCCACACTTCCACCGTGGTGCTGTTGGGATCGAGCGCCGGGCTGACGAGCGTCACCTTGCCGGAAACATGGATGTCGCCGGGTGCGGTGACGGTGGCAGCATCGCCCGGCTTCAACGCGACGGCCTCGCTTTGGGGAATGTGCGCGCGGGCAATGACCGAGGAGATGTCCATGACCGTGAGCAGCGGCGTGCCCGGCGCTGGAGTTTCGCCGGGGTAGGTGGGCCGATCGGTGATGACGCCGTCGATGGGGCTGCGAACTTCCGTGTAGGCAAGCTGCGCGGCAGCGCCCTCGTACTTGCCTTTGGCGGAGGTGAGCTGCCCCTTCGCGGACTGCACTTGTTGCTGCCGGCCTCCCGCTTGCAATGCCGTCAGATGCTTCTCGGCGAGTTCGTATTGCGCCTTCGCTTGCACCAGCGAAACTGCCGACGCATCAAGCTCCTTGCGTGGCATTGCGCCCTGCTCAAACAAAATGCGACGGCTGTCATAAACCTTCTGCTCGGCGTCGTAGGTTTCCTTCGCGGTCTTCACGTCGAGTTCAGCTTTTTGCCACTCCTCGGGCAACGCTGACGAGGTCTCCAATCCAAACGTCGCCTGCGCCTGCTCGAGTGCGCCTTTGTTTTCGACCTCGGCGGCAGCCAGATCGCGATTCTCCAGCACGGCAAGCAATTGGCCGCGATGCACGCGGCTGCCGCGGTTCACATAAAACGTCTTCACCGGCGCAACCACTTTAGGCGTGATGGCCGCCTGGTCTCGTGGGAACAAAATGGCTTCAGCGGAGATGATCTGCTGAATCGTGCCGCGTTCGACGGGCGCCGTCTGCACGGTGACGACGGGCTGGGGCTCGGTTTCTTTCTTGGAGCAGGAAGTGAGCAGCAGCGCAACGAGTGCGAAGAGAGCGAAGAGCGGAGAATAACTTCGTGTCATCCTGAGCGAGCCCGCGCTTCGTGGGCGAGTCGAAGGACCCCTATTGGCAATGGATCTCTGAGGGTTTCGTAGAGCTGCTTCGACGGGCGCGGTTAACAGCGGCCGCGCTCGCTCAGCATGACACAGGTTGTCAGCATTATTCATGATCGATGCCCGAGCACGTGCTAAAAACTTCCCGTCAACGTTTGGAGATTGGCAATCGCGACGTGATAGCGTAGTGCCCCGTCGCTATAGTTGCTGCGCGCCTGGGTCAACGTGTTCTGGGCGTCCACTACTTCCAGAGCACTTGCTTCGCCCGCCTGGTAGCGCAGCGTAGTCAGGCGCAGGCTGTCGGCGGCCAGATCGGCCGAGGTGTGTAACAGATTGAGCTGTCCACGGGCGGTCTCGGCTTCGGCGTAGAACGACTTCAAGTCCGCAACTGCCTGCCGTTGCGCCGCACTCAACTCCACCTTCGCCTGATGCTGTTGCAACTCCGCCTGCTTCACCTTGCTCTCGATGGCGCCCCAATGCCATACGGGAATGTTCAGCGTCGCGGTGGCCGCATAGCCCAAGTTGCGAAAGCCGTCGGTGTTCACCGCGAAATGATTGGCGTCGATACCATACAAATATTCGAGAACCAGCGAAGGAAGATGGCCGGCGCGCGCGACGGCGACTTCATGATTGGCTGCTTCGAGGGCCGCGAAGGCCGCAGCTAATTCTGGGTTATTCTTCGCCGCCAGCTGCTGCACATCGTTCATCGCAGGCAAAGTTGAAGTTGCCTCGAGATCGTCGGCCAGCGTGAAGTCCTGAAAGAAGTTGGGAAACACCAACACGGCCAGATTCAGTCGCGCGTTGTCGGCTGCGAGTTTTGCTTCCTGCGCGCCAAGTTGCTGATCGTTCGCCTGGATCTGCGCCTTGATTACGTCCGCGTGCGCGACCTCGCCGCCCTGCTCCAATTGGCGGCTCATGTCGAGGAAACGCTGCGCTTCGTCATACGCCGACTGAGTGCTGGCAGCCCTGGCCTGCGCGGCTTCGAGTCCGTAGTAAGCCTGGACCACCGCCACCGTCAGGCCGCGAAAAGCAATCTCCGCTTTGGCCCGAGCCAGCGCCTGCGCTGCCGCGGTCCGGCGATAGTCGGCGAATTGCCCAACCCCGAGCACCTGCTGCACGGCGCCCTGGCTGACGTACTCATGTACTCCATTGTCGGCGATGAAGCGGCCGGACGCGGTGCCGTTTCCTTGCGTGTAGAGAAAGCCGTTGTTGTAGTCGATATTGGGCAGTAGTGCAGCGCGCGCTTGTACGCGGTCCTCTCGCGCCAATCCCGCTTGCATGAGAGCGGCCTGGAACTGCGGGCTGTTAGCTTTGGCGCGGGCGAGTGCGTCGGCCAGCGTTAAGGAGATTGTCGCCGATGCAGCCCGGGCGTCGGACGTAGCCGGCTGTGCGGGAACCACCTGAGCGTGCAGGGCAACGGCAGCCAGCGACCACACGGCGACGAGCGCGATGAGCTTGGAACGCACGGCTCCCTCACGGACCAACTCAACAGGATGACGGAGGGAACCTTAAGCGAGGCTGAATGGCTATTTCATGCTGTTGCGCACGTCCACCAGCACGTGGTCGGCTGCGTCAAGCCGAATCAGTCCGAAGCGTGGATACTCCAGATCGAGGATGACGTAGAGGGTTGCCGCCATGATCAGGGCGTAAACCAGCATGTGCATCCAGCTGCGGCTCTTGCTTTCTGCCATGCCGTAACCGGCAAGCAGGGAGGTGGCCAGCACCAGCAAGCCCAGGCCATAGAAAACGACTGCGGGAGGATGGGTCTCCGCAGCGACCTGGCGGGTGGTGGTGATGTCGATCATGTCATTGATCGACGACAATACCAGCGTGGTTACGGCCGGCGAGTTGACCTCGCGGCATCCGGCCACGGCCTCATTCCAGATTTTTCCCTGGAGCGCGATGGAACGGTCCATCTCCTCCTTGGCTGCGCCGATGTCCAGCCGGAGTTGGCGAAAGATGGCGATGCGCGTGTTCGTGTAGTTTCGAAAATCCTCGCGCACGGCCGGCTGCGCCGACTGCGGTAACAAGTCGATGCGCAGGTAAGCGGTGCCAATGTCATTGGCCTCCTGCCCTATCAGTTGACGGCGTCCATCGAAGCGAGCGGCTGCGCCCGAGAACGTGAAAGCAATGAGCAGACCCATGAGGCCGAATACCGCGCCATCGATCGCGCCCAGCCCGGAGCCCGCGCCCTCCGGATCCACCTCGTGTCGATGGATTCCAATCTTTCGTCCAATCTCCAGCAGCGCCAGCATCACCACCAGAAGGCCGGACGCAAGCAACCAAAAATTGAGGGTGTTGATCATTGAGTGCTCCAAGTGACTAACCAAAAAACGTGCCTGAATTTGCGAAACATATACGTGAAATGCGATTGCGCCGTTCTTGCTGAAACCGCCTTCATCCACACTCAGAGGAAGCAATCGCAAATCGTAGCGTCATGCGATTGTAATCGCGAGCGGCCGCGTGAGCGAATGCGAGCTCTTGCAAGAGGCGGTCGCGCCGGAATCGGCTCCCAGGATCGGCTGCTTTCGCACGACAGCATACAGGTCTGTCTTAACGCACGAGGACAAGGTACGATAACCGCCGCGCTGGACCTGCCAAAAAAATTGTCTCAGCTTGCTTGCAACAGGTTAGTGAAGGAGGAACAAAATGACTTATAGGAAAATTGCCACCCAGACCGGCGTGCCAGCAGCCTGTGGCTCAGCATGATTCGCATAGCATGTAGCGAAATGATTAGAGCAGCAACCTAGCCATTGACCATAACCGCATAAAACCTAACTCGACGAGTAGTTCAGCAGCAAGGTCGACGCAGGGAATGCTATTCGAGGCTGCATGGCAAACTATAAAATATGTCGTAATTTTGCTACTACCCAGCATAGTATCAATAAGGCGCATAGTGCTACTCTGGCGAAAAGTTGCAACAGTCAGTTGCGAGGTTGCGAAACCGTGATAATAGAGGCGAGATGCGCCTTGTTTTGCTTTGGCCTTCCATATACCATTCCCGCAGCTTCCTTCTCGCTTTTCCCGAGGAATCAAAGACATGAGTTTCTGGTTGAGATTATTCCTAATGGCCATCGTGCTGGCCTCGCTGGTCACTCTTTGCGCGGCCAAGAACAAACAGACCTCCTCCCCGCCGGGCCAATCCATAAATCTCCTGACCAATGACGACGGCATAGAACACACCTATGTCAGCTTCTTCGTGGCCGGGGGAACCCAAGGCTCACCGACGTTGACCTTTGCGTCCGACACCAACACCGGCGGCAAAGGAATCGGCGGAGGCTTCTTCGGCCTGCCGCGAATCAACCTGCTGCCGGATAGCTCGGCGCAGTGTGTTTACGCCTCTAACGGCGCTAGCGGCAACATCACGGGCATCAACCTGCAGACGCATTTTGTATCGGGACCGTTCCTGGCCTCGGACACGGATGTAGGCGACGCCGACGGCATAGGGGTCGTGGTGAACGCCAACTATCTTTATGCGGCCTTTAGCGACTCGAACACCATCGCGACCTTCTCGGTGCAGTCAGGATGTGCGCTCTCCTACCTGAGCTCCATCCAGGTCGCCGGACTGAATGGCGGATTGATTTCCGGCATGGCGCTGCACGGGAGCATCCTGGTGGTGGCGTATGGAGACGGATCGATTGAGTCCTTCAATGTCTCCAACGGTCTGCCGGTTTCCAACAACGATGCGCAAAACTCCACCGGCTACGTCAACGGCGGATTCTTTCCCGAGGGTGTGGATATCACGCAGGATGGCCACTTCGCGATCTTCGGCGATTCGTCGTTGAATAGCGTGATCGAGGTTTCCGATATTTCTTCCGGCAGACTGGCGCCGACGGCGGAGTACGTGGTCTCGACACCGGAGCGCGCGGTGGCGACCACAGCCAACTCCGGTTCGATTCGCCTCAGCCCCGATGAGTCTCTCATTTATGTCGGCAACAACGACGGCGGCTCGGTGGCAGCGGTGTTCTTCAACAGCCAGACGGGCAAGGTGAGCAGCGGTTGTAGATCGGCAACCTTGGGAGGTTTCTATAACCCCTGGGCGTTTGTGGGATCGATTGCGACGCGCGATACCACCGGTTCCGGCGGAGTGCTGTATGTCGCCGAGTACGGTTTTACTGGATCCTACATTGGGATCGTCAATGTGAACACGAACGGCACAACCTGCACTCTGACCGAGGCTCCTGGTTCCGGCGTGTCGGACTTGTTGAGTGACGGATTGCTGTCGATCACCGTGGTGCCGCCGCGGCCGTTTTAAGATTGCGCGGGAGTTCATCTGGTATGGATCGTTTCCGGCAGTAGATAACACGAAGCGAAAAAAGAAGTGCAGAGCTTGCCGGTCGCCGGTTCAAGCGAAAACTGATAGGGAGTCAGGAATGCGTGCAATGTTTCGAGCTGTCTTACTTGTACTGTTGTGCGGAATCTCGCTGGTAAGCGCCTCCGCCCAGGCGCCTCTTTGTCCCAACCGGCCTATTCCCGGCGACCCACTGCTGAACCCTCTGGACTTGTACAGCCAGAACGGCGTTCTGACTGTCAACTTGCTATTGCAGAACATGCAGGATGACAACGGCTTCATGCACTACTGCTACATCTACATGTATCAAGGGCAGCAGATCGAAGCGCCTACGCTGCGGCTGAATCCCGGCGACACTCTGGTGGTGAATCTGACCAACAACATCCAGGCTCCCTACGGCCCCAAGAAGCCGAAGAAGATGGAGCCCATGCACGAGTCGCACCAGGCGAAAGGTCCGGACGATCCCTGCAATGACGACAACGTTTTACCGTCATCGACCAACATCCATTTTCACGGCCTCAATGTTCCGCCGCTGTGCCACCAGGACGATGTTCTGCATACCGTGATCCAGTCGGGAGACCCCACGTTCCAGTACATGACCCAGATCCCAGCCAACGAGCCTTCGGGGATGTACTGGTATCACCCACACATTCATGGCAACACTTCGACGCAGGTGGATGGCGGAGCTACCGGTGCAATCATCGTGGAAGGCAATAATCCGCTGACCCAGGGACTAAACGAGCGGATCATGATCCTGCGGGAACAGAACAAGCAGGGTCCGGCGCGCGATCCCGACGCCAACACGCAATTGACCATGAACTTTGAGCCCGCGGTTTTTCCCGAGGGTGGGTTGGCCCCGCAGATCACTATGCAGGCGGGAGCGCAGGAATACTGGCGCTTCCTGAACTCGTCGGTGAAACAGTTCCTGTCGTTGCAGCTTACCTACGGGCAAACCTTGCAGACCTTCGAGATACTGGCCATTGACGGCGTGCAGCTGTCGCAGCCCATCTTCACCGACACGCTGAACATTCCGCCGGCGGGACGAATGGAGTTCATCGTACCCGGGCTGCCCGCGGGCCAGACCGGGACCTTCATGACCAACGGCTACGATACCGGCCCGGTGGGCGATCACAACAACCCGCAAGTGCTGGCCAAGCTGAGCACGGGAGGCACACCTCATCATCCGGTGCAGCACACCGTAAAGCCGCCCACACAGCCACAGCGCTTTTCCGGACTGCGCGGCCTGACGCCGAACACGACACGCTCACTGTACTTCTCCGAACAGAATATCGGAACCAATGGCGGCACGCAGTTCTACATTACCGTTAAAGGACAAGTACCGAAGCTCTTTACCATGGACGAGCCGCCCGCTATCGTCACTAACACGGGAGCGGTGGAAGACTGGACCATCGAGAACCATTCCGGCGAAGTCCACGCGTTCCACATCCATCAGATCCATTTCCTGGTGATGGCGATCAACGGCGTACCGGTGCCGAACCCCGACCTGCAGGACACGATCATCGTGCCTAACTGGTCCGGCAGCGGCCCCTACCCGAGCGTGACGCTGCGCATGGATTTCCGCGATCCCAACATTGCCGGGACGTTCGTGTATCACTGCCACATCCTCGATCATGAAGATGGAGGCATGATGGCAAAGATCCAGGTGAATCCAGCCAATTAGAGCGGAATCCTGAAAGGCTACAGCCGCCGAGGGAATATCCCGGCGGCTGTTTTATTGTTATCTGGGCATCCGGGGTACCGCCCCTCAAGATGTGCGTGAGAACCAGACCGCGTGTTGGGCGGTAGAGCACAGCGCACGAAGATCGAACACCGAAGGGGTGGTCCTGCCGTTAGCCCGGGACGCAGCGAAGCGAAGTCCTGGGTCAAGTAGGAAATGGATGCAAGCCGCAGAGCGGCGGCAGGGTTCTCACGCAGACTCTGAAGGGGCTGTGCCGCAAGCCGTGTCCGCCGCTGCGCGGCTCAGCCGAATTTCCCCGCTCATGCGGTCTCCTACTCTCGCCGCCTGAAAAGCGGACAGATCACTTGCTATCTCAACCGGACATATCATGTGCTACCGACAATCTCCTGAATTCAAATTGACAACCTGGTCGTTCCGCGACACAATGCGCTCCATCCCCGGTCCCCCCAGCACAGCTCCGGGAAATTTCTTTCCAAAAGGAACACTCATGCGCCGCTTTGGCACTTCTCTGCTCATCTCTCTGGCCACGCTGATGATGGCAACACTTTCGGCCCAGCAAAGCACAACTTCAACGGCCACCACATCGGTTCCAAGCCTCATTCGCTACGGTGGAGTATTGAAGGACGCGCAGGGCGCATCGTTAACCTCGGCGACCTCAGGTGTCACCTTTGCCATCTACAAGCAGCAGGATGGCGGCGCGGCGATCTGGATAGAGACGCAGAACGTCACCACCGACGCCGGCGGCAACTACAGCGTGCTTCTGGGAAGTACAACGGCGACAGGCCTGCCGGGCGATCTCTTCTCCCAGCAGGAGCAGCGATGGCTGGGCGTTCAGGTGCAAGGCGAAGCCGAGCAGCCGCGTGTACTGCTGGTAAGCGTGCCTTACGCCTTCAAGGCGCATGACGCGGAGACGCTAGGGGGAAAGAGCATCTCGGACTTTGTGTTGGCCAACAATGCTACCTCCGCAGCCAGCAGCAGCGCCTCCCAAACGGGAACCGCCGCCGCGAGCAAGCCAACGCCGCCGCCCAAGCCAGGAACGAAGGCGATAGCGGCCAGTGATGGACCGACCAATTTTAGTGGCGCGACGCCCGACCAGATTGTTGGCGTGACCCAGGGCAGTACAGGAGCAGGCGTCAACGCCACGGCTGCCAATAATGCCGTACAGGGAACGGCCACGGCCAGCAATGGCTATGCGCTGCACGGCATCGCCACCGGCAACGGTGGGTATGGGGTGTTGGGAGAATCGCGCGGCCATAGCGGCACCGGCATCGGGCTCAAAGGAAGTTCAAGCAGCCCCTCCGGAACCGGAGTTCGAGGCATTGATACGGCCACTTCGGGAGCCACCGCCGGAGTCAGCGGCTATGTCAACAGCTCCGCCGGCGTAGCAGGAGTCTTTAACAATGCCGCCGGCGGCAAGATCCTCAGCGGACAAAACAATGGAACAGAGATGTTCTCCGTCGATGGCGGAGGCAATGTGAATTTGGATTTCATCTCGGCAGGTTACCAGATTGGCGGCAACAAAGTACTAAGCGTTGGCACGCCTACGGGAGGGAACTTGTTCGTTGGAGTGCAGGCGGGTGCCGGAAACGGTCTGGGTACGGCCAACGTCTTCTCCGGCTCCCAGGCCGGCTTCAGCAACAGCAGCGGTGGCAACAACATCTTCAACGGCTACCACGCCGGCTACAGCAACACTACCGGCAAGTTCAATACCTTTTCTGGATCGACAACCGGCTACACCAACATCACGGGCAACAACAATACCTTTTACGGCGCCGAAGCCGGCTACAACAGCGATGCTGTCTGCTGCAACGTCTTCGACGGTACCGAGGCTGGCTACAACAACACCAGCGCCTCGTTTGGCACCTTCTTGGGTTACCAGGCCGGCTATAACAACGTCACCGGGAGTTCGGATGTGTACATTGCCAATTCCGGCCCGCTTTCCGGGACGGAATCCAACACCATCCGCATCGGTGTACAGGGCAGCAGCAACCAACAACAAAACGCGACTTACATCGCGGGCATCGCGGGGGCGACCGTAACTGGCGTCGCGGTTTTCGTCGACACCAATACTGGTCAACTGGGAGTGGCGAGTTCTTCCCGCCGCTTCAAGGAGCAGATCGCCGACATGGGCGACAGCACCAGCGCCCTGATGAAGCTGCGTCCGGTGACGTTCTTCTACAAACCTGAATATGCGAAAGGCGATCGCACTCTGCAATATGGGCTGATCGCCGAGGAAGTTGCGCAGGCGTATCCCGAGCTTGTCGCCTATGACAACGATGGCAAGCCGTACACTGTCAGATATCAGTACCTGGCGTCGATGCTGCTGAATGAGGTGCAGAAGCAATATCGCCGGGCTGAGCAACAATCTGATCTGGTCGCCACTCAACAGGCGCAAATGGAATCCCAGCAGCAGGAGATCGAAAGTCTGAAGCAGCAACTGCAAGTGCAAAACGCGTCTTTGCAGGAGCGTTTGTCGCGATTGGAGGGATTGGTTCGCGCCCAAAGCCAGAGCGTGGCTGAAGTGGATCGTAAGCTGCCATAGTCTCGGCGCAGATCCGGTGGCCAGCCAATTCCAGGTAGTGGGTCAATCTGCAGAATGACCCACTACCCAATTCCAAAAGTGATTGACAGGGTTACCGCCATCGGCAACAATGCCAGTCCATCCCCGGGCCGGACCCCATTGCTCCCACAATCCTGCTTCTGAGAGGACCCTCTATGCGCCGCTTTGGCTTTTGCTTGGCTATTTCTGTCTTTACCCTGCTGGTGATCGCGAGCGCCTTGGCTCAGCAGACCCCAAGTCCCACCGCAATTACATCGGTTCCAAACTTGATTCGCTACGGCGGAACTTTGAAGGATGCGCAAGGCGGACTGGTGGCATCGGCGACGACCGGCGTTACCTTCACCATCTACAAGCAACCGGATGGCGGCGCGGCGATCTGGATGGAGACGCAGAACGTCACCACCGACGCCGCCGGTAACTATAGCGTGCTGCTGGGAAGCACGACGTCCACGGGATTGCCGGGCGATCTGTTCGCGCAACAGGAGCAGCGCTGGCTGGGCGTAGAGGTGCAGGGAGAAGCGGAACAGCCGCGTGTCTTGCTGGTCAGCGTTCCTTATGCCTTTAAGGCGCATGATGCCGAAACGCTGGGCGGCAAGAGCGTGTCGGATTTTGTGTTGTCAAACAGTGCGAGTTCCGCAGCCAACGGCAGCAGTACCGTTCCCACAGGCACATCAACAACGGGCAAGTCCCAACCAGACAAGCCTGGGACAAAGACGGCTGCCGCCAGTGCTGGACCCACGAACTTCAGCGGCTCGACGACCGACCAGATCGTCGGCGTGACGCAAAGCGGAACGGGCGCGGGAGTAAATGCCACCGCTCCTAACGATGCGATCCAGGGAACTTCGACAGCCACGAATGGTTATGGCGTACATGCCATCGCTACTGGAAAAGGTGGTTTTGCCCTTCTCGGCGAATCGCGAGCGGGCACAGGCGGAGGCATAGGCATCAAGGCAAGTTCGAGTAGCACCGCGGGAACAGGCATTCGGGGCATCGAGACCGCCACCAGCGGCGCGACGACAGGAATCAGTGCTCTGGTGAACAGTCCAGCAGGTACCGCAGCGGTGTTTAACAACGCGGGCGGCGGGAAGATCGTCAGCGGACAAAACAACGGCGTGGAGAAGTTCTCCGTCGATGGCAGCGGCAATGTGAATGCGGCTGGTGCGTTTACTGGCAGCGGCTCCGGCCTCGCGGGCATCCAGTTCTCGCAACTGGTTGGCACTTTGGCCAGTTCCCAATTTAGCGGAACCTATAGCAGTGCGGCAACCCTGTCCAATACCTCAAATGTGTACTACGGGAACGGCTCGAACCTGACCGGAGTGGTCGCAGGAGCCGGGTCGCCGTACTACATCCAGAATGGCACATCACAGCAGGCTAATGCGTACTTCAACATCAGCGGCACTGGCTCAGCCAACTTCTTCAATGCCGCAACGGGTTACCAGATTGGCGGGTCCGTAGTCCTGAGCACTCTTGCAAGCAACCTATTCGTCGGTGCGGGTGCGGGTTCCGCCAACACGTCTGGTAACGGCAACACTTTCATTGGTGACGGTGCCGGCAGCTCCAACACGACCGGCGGTTTCAACGTCTATATTGGGCCAGGGACTTATGGAGGAGGGGACAACCGTACCGGTAGCGACAACGTCTTCATCTGGAACCCAGGAGAAGTTCAGGGCGAAAGCGGCGTGATCCGTATTGGTCAGGACACTTTCCAATTCGCGACCTTCATCGCGGGCATCTACGGCGTCAATGTCGGCGGCGTTCCCGTACAGGTCACTGGGAATGGCCAGCTTGGAGTCCAGACTTCTTCACGCCGGTTCAAGGAACAAATCCGTGACATGGGCGACAATACAAGCGCCCTGATGAAGCTGCGGCCGGTTACATTCTTCTATAAGCCCGAATACGCGAAAGGCGATCGCACCCTGCAATATGGACTGATTGCCGAAGAGGTAGCGCAGATCTACCCCGAGCTCGTCGCCTACGACAACGATGGCAAGCCCTACACTGTCAGATATCAGTATCTGGCGTCGATGCTGCTGAACGAGGTGCAGAAGCAGTATCGCCGGGCTGAAGAGGAAAGCCAGATCCGGGTGACGCAGCAAGGCCGGATCGAATCGCAACAGCAGCAGATTTCGGCGCAACAGACGCAGATCAAGGCCCAGCAGCAGGAGATCGAAAATCTCAAGCAGCAACTGCAACTGCAGAACGCGTCGCTACAGGAGCGGTTGTCGCGGCTGGAATCGGCGGTAGGGACGCGGTTGACGGTCGCCGAGAAATAGCACGTCCGACCCGCAATCGAATTAAAGGTCGAGTCGCTTCGGGAAACCTCTGAATTAGCTTGCCAAGTTGCCGCAGGGGCTAAAGAGTTTGCGTGAGAACCCCTGTCGTCCCTACGGGACTCGGATCAATTTCCCACCTGACCCAGGACTTCGCCTTCGGCTACGTCCTGGGCTGAACTGAGTCGTCCTTACGGACGGGACTTTCGGCTGGTTTGTCCCACTCGCAAATTCAAATCTTAAGTTCTCACCCAGTCTCTGAATCCGTGCCCTTTCAAAACCGGAACCGGACAACGCCGCCAAAATCAGTCCTCTCGGCAACATTGAGCACGTTCCGTGGGAGTATACTTTTGCAACGAGGAGAACGCGCTGCAATGAAGAAAGCGGAGCACGCAACGAAGCCGACAGAGGCCCGCTGGCTCGACATCGACGAGGTGAGGCTGGTAAGCGACTTGCGCATCATGCACGCCAAGGTTGACGAACTCTATCAGATCGTAAGCAACCTGAAACGGCGGCATAACGGGGGCGACATTCACAAGTACGCAGACCACCCCTTGCTCAACGAAGATATCGCGCGCGTGGACGATATCTATGGCTGGTTCGTCGGCCTAAAAGATCACAAAACCGACAAGAGAGCGATGTAGGACCAGTTAGTGGTTCTCCATCTTCTGCATCATCTGCTGCCGCTCCTGGGCGCGCATCTGCTGCCATGTCTGGTACTGCTGGGGCGTGAGGATGGGTTGCAGCTTGGCATCCGTGGCCTCGCCGATCTGACGCATCTTCATGGCTTTTTGCATCGGTCCCAGCGAAGTGTCGGTTTTCAGGGCCTTCAGCTTGGGCGCCTCCTCCATCAGGATGGGCCGGATCTGCTGTTTTTGCTTAGGCGACAGTTGCAACGCAGCTGACATCTTCTCCAGCTTCGCCGCCACTTCGCTCATGTTGCCCTGAGCGCCCATGCTGTTCTGACCGGACATGTTGTCCTGAGCGGAAAGAACACTGGAGCAAAGCAAAATTGCGATGACAGGTGCGCACATCATGATCGTGAATTGCAGGCATTGTTTCCGCATGGAGTTCCTTTCAGCGATTCTCAGTTCACCAGGCCCGACGACGAGCAACCACGACAATTCCGGACAATTCCACTCGTTGCATTGTGGCTAAAGCGCACCTGGCCGCAGGGTTTGAGATATACGTCAGTGACGGGCAGGCGGTCAAGGACAATCTAGGGAATTGCCCATCCGGGGGAAGTAGCGAACCGGCGATTTTTGCAATCCATCCTACATTGTAGGAGGGCGCCCGCTGGCGCGACCAATTTCTTACGATGTGATCTCGGGCCACGCCCTCGCAGCAAGGCTGATCACTGCACCGTCTCGTTTCCGCAGCAGCGCTTGTATTTCTTGCCCGAACCGCAGGGACACATCTGGTTGCGGCCGACCCTGCTCGAAGACCGCCGCCCTCGGGAACCATGCTCCGCATCACGGCGGCGATGTGGCTGAAAGTGCTTGTAAATTTCCATCGTGCTGAGCGACAGGCCCACAATCAGCTGTTCGCGCAATTCCCCACTAACCGGCCCCCGGTAAGGCCGCAGTTCGGGATCGGGGTCGTTTTCGTAGAACAACACCAGAATTGGGATGAGCAGCTGCATGTTGTCTTCATCAAACATTTCCCGCCAGGCGTCGTGGCGAAGTTCGACGCCGCACATGAAGCCCCAGCCCAGTCATTCCCGCAGGCGACGCCATCCTCGCCGGCATCGAGTGCCGGAACGAAAATCTCGCCGGAGCAGAGCGTCGCGACGATGCTGTTCCAGTGCCGGGTGAGCAGGTCCAATACCTCTTCGCATTGCTCCACGGTGTCGAAAGGAAGAGGATTATCTGGGGAATCCTCATCAGAATCCCCACGCCAGATTTCGGGAAGGTATTCGCTGGGCAATACCAGCTCGGGACCGCATACTAGCGCGGTGAAAAAGCCATCAACGGCTTCCACGTTCATACCATGGACGCCCCCCGCCTGCTGAAGCAAATCCTGAAGACGGTCGAATTCGAGCTCGGTCAGCGGTTGCGAAAGCATCGGAGGATACCGCTTATTCCAAACGGGAGTGGATGTGGAAAACTGGGTGGCGAGCGGCGCCTGTGTGGGGCCAAAGACAAAACCCCATCGCTGGCGAACGACTGCCACCGATGGGGTAAACCTGAGACTAGGCTTGCGCCGGACGCTCGCCCGGAGCCACGTTGCTCTGGCCGGGCGCCGGTTTCAGCACCTGCTGCACGTCGTCCTTGACTGGCGGCGGAAGATTGGGATTCACCTTTACCGGCAGTTCCTTGCCCTCGATGATCAACTGAATGTCGTTGGCATCGATGACCTCGCGCTCCAGCAGCGCCATGGCAATCCTTTCCAGGATAGGCCGATTGCTCTCCAGGATGTGGCGGGCGGAGTTGTAGCCGTCGTCGACGAAGCGGCGAACCTCAGCGTCGATCTTCTGCGCTGTTTCCTCGCTGAAGTCGCGATGCTGGCTGATCTCGCGGCCGAGGAAGATCTGCTCTTCCTTCTTACCGAAGGTGATCGGCCCCAGCGACGACATACCAAATTCGCATACCATCTTGCGCGCCAGGTCCGAGGCCTGCTCGATGTCGTTGCCCGCGCCGGTCGTCATGGTGTTGAGGAACAACTCCTCGGCGATACGGCCGCCCATCATGATGGCCAGGCGCGTCTCCAGGTAGTCGCGGGTGTAGGTGTGCTTGTCGTCGATGGGCAACTGCATGGTGACGCCCAGCGCCATGCCGCGCGGGATGATCGTCACCTTGTGCAGAGGATCGGAGTGCTCGCGCATGGCCGCGACCAGCGCGTGGCCGGCCTCGTGGTACGCGGTGACCTTCTTTTCCTCGTCCGAGAGCAGCATCGACTTGCGCTCGGCGCCCATCAGGACCTTGTCCTTGGCCTGCTCGAAGTCCCACATCAGCACCGTCTTGCGATTCTGACGCGCGGCGCTAAGCGCAGCCTCGTTTACCATGTTGGCCAGGTCGGCTCCGGAGAAGCCCGGTGTGCCGCGAGCCAACACGCCCAAATCGACATCGTCGCTGATGGGAATCTTGCGGGTATGAACGCGCAGAATCTCTTCGCGGCCACGCACGTCGGGACGCGAGACCACCACGCGGCGGTCAAAGCGGCCAGGACGCAGCAGCGCGGGATCGAGCACGTCGGGACGGTTGGTAGCGGCGATCAGGATTACGCCTTCGTTCGACTCGAATCCGTCCATCTCGACCAGCAACTGGTTCAACGTCTGCTCACGCTCGTCGTGTCCGCCGCCGAGGCCTGCGCCACGATGACGGCCGACGGCGTCAATTTCGTCGATGAAGATGATGCAGGGGGCATTCTTCTTGCCCTGCTCGAACAGATCGCGCACGCGGCTTGCGCCGACGCCGACGAACATCTCCACGAAGTCCGAACCCGAGATACTGAAGAACGGCACGTTGGCCTCGCCAGCCACGGCACGGGCCAGCAAAGTCTTGCCGGTTCCCGGAGGTCCGACCAGCAGTACGCCTTTAGGAATGCGGCCGCCCAGTTTCTGGAACTTCTGAGCCTCGCGCAGGAACTCGATAATTTCCTTGAGCTCTTCCTTGGCCTCATCCACGCCGGCGACATCTTTAAAGGTCACCTTCTTCTGCTGCATGGAGAGCAGACGTGCGCGGCTCTTGCCGAACGACAGCGCCTTGTTGCCGCCAGTCTGCATCTGGCGGATCATGATGAACCACAGCGCACCCAGTAAGACGAAGGGCGCGAGATTGAGCAGCCAGGTCGGCCATCCGCCGCCCTGCGCATCTTTCACGGTGATGTTGACGCCTTTGTCGCGCAACTCCTTGATCATGTCCGTGTAACCGGCCATCACCGTGGTATGGAAACCAGCCTTGTCGTTCTTGAACTTGCCGCGGACCTCCTGGCCAACGATGGTCACTTCACTGACGTTGCCCTGGTCCACCTGGGAAAGGAACTCGGAGAAATTTATTTCGCGGTCCTTAGCCCCTGAGCTGCCCGCCTTGACGACCTGCCACAGCAGGACGCCCGACAAGACAATCACAAGCCAGAACACGACCGTTTTTACCGTCGAATTCACTGAAAACTCCTATGGGGAGGGGGAGACACGCGTCCGTGTCCTAACAACTTAGATGCACCCCTTGTAGCACGGATTTACAAAATCCGACCCACCTTAGATTGTAACCCGCAGCTAAACAGAACGGCACGAAAGACTTCTACAAAATTGATGGAAAGTGCCTGGCGGCTCAGGATGGCAGGGGAGTCCGTACGAAATGCCATGAATGCCCCCGGGGTCGGCTTAAAGTCCACACTCTTATTGGCGCTACAGCGCTCCATTCACACCTTAATTGACGTGTCACAGCGGCAGAGGTGAGGATTTAACGCACGGCGGGTTCCAAAGTCTCGATCTGCACGGCTGGGCCCGAGCCCTTCCAGGCATAGGCTCGCGCTGCGGGAAAACCGCGCACCCAGACGATCTGGTCGTCCTTCAGCACGACAGGCCAACTCGGGCGCTGCTCGGCTGGGATTCGCTTCTCCGCGAAGAGGCGCTTTAGCTTCTCCTCCGCGCCGTGGCCTGTGGGCCAGAAGCGGTCGCCGGGACGCCAGTTGCGGACGGTCAATTGCGGGCCGAGGAGGTCGGAGCTGAGCAGTTCGCCGTCGGGCAGCTCGCGGGCGAATTCTTCAGCAACGACCAACGCGCGCAGGGCGAGGGCGAGTTCGGCAATGGGCACCTCGCCGGGAATGGGCAGCACGAAGTTATAGCTCGTGGGTCCGCTCTTGGTCCGCGCCGGTTGCAACTCGAGATAGTCCCCCTTGCGTTCGGCCAGCCAGCCGCCGGGCAGATCCGTTCTGGCTGGCGACCCCAGAGCGCAGTGCAGCAGTTTCTCTACGTGCTCGAAGTCGAGCGTCAGGCCAGTAGCTTCGGCGAAGCGGCGGAGGAGGCGGCGCTGCAAGGCCAGCGGCAGGCGGGCAAGATCCCCAACCATCAGGCGGTCAGGTTTGCGAATGCGTGATGTGAGTTCCCGCTCCACCAGTTCCTGCCAATACTCCTCCTCCGCCCGCGACACCTCAGCGACGCCGCTCAAAACCGTGCGGATGCTGGGATTGAACTCGCGCTCGAGGAGAGGAAGCAAGTCGTGCCGCACGCGATTGCGCGTGTAGCGGCGGTCGAGGTTGGTTTCGTCCTCGCGCCAGGGTTGGCCCAACGATTCGAGGTAGGTCTCGACCTCTTCGCGAGAGACGCCCAGCAGGGGGCGAACGACGCGGCAATTTTCCCGGTCGAGGACGGGATAGATCCCCGCCAGCCCCCGGGTGCCCGCGCCGCGCAGGAATTTCAGCAGCACGGTTTCGGCCTGGTCGTCGAGGGTGTGGGCGGTGGCGATAGCATCGAACCGCTGATTCCTGGCGGCCTCCGCAAGCCACTGGTAGCGTAGCTCGCGCGCGGCTGCCTCGATGCTGAGCTTACTGGTGAATGCGTGGCCGCGGACATCGGCACGTCCGACAAAACAATCCACATCATGCTGCGTTGCCAGCTCGGCAACAAAAGCTTGGTCGGTCAGCGACTCTTCGCCGCGCAGGCCGTGATTAAAGTGCGCCACGGCGAGCACGATTCCGAGCTCTGACCGCAACTCCAGAAGCACGCGCAACAGCGCGACGGAGTCTGCGCCGCCGGAGACGGCGACGGCTACGCGGTCGCCCGCGTGGAGCAGAGCCTTCTCGCGAATGTAACGGAACACTTTCTCGCGCACCGGGTAATAGTAAGGCAAGAAGACGCTACGCGCCGTTCGCTATTCGCCACTACCCTCGCTGTCATCCTGAGCGGAGCATTCGCGCAGTTTGCGAATGCGGAGCCGAAGGACCTCTATTGCAAATCGGATCGTCGTGGGCACAGGGGTCCTTCGACTCCGCTCCCTTCGGTCGCTACGCTCAGGATGACACTTTCAATAGGTTTAGCGAATAGCGAAAGGCGAATAGCGAAAGGCGAATAGCGAAAGGCGAATAGCGGCCTCTCTCTACTTCGACAGCGCCCCCAGTGCGGCGCGGAAGATGGCGTCGAAGTTGTCCCGCCCTGCCGACTGCACCGCCCGCTCGACCGCCTTCTCTGACAGTGCTCGCTGGTAGCCTAGATTCGTCAGCGCCGAGATCACGTCTTCTTCGACGGCGGAATGCGACACGACGGGCTGCGGAGCGCCAAAGCCTTCCAGCTTGTCACGCAACTCGACGCACATGCGCTCGGCAGTCTTGCGACCGATGCCGGGGATCTTGGTCAGGCGGGCAAAATCGTTGCCGCGGATCGCGCCCACCATGTCGGCCGTGGCCATGCCGCTGAGGATGGTGATAGCCAGCTTGGGCCCGATGCCGCTGACGGTGATGAGCTTCTCGAAGAGCTGCTTCTCCTCCGCGCGAAGAAATCCGTAGAGCGCCAACGCATCCTCGCGGACGTGCGTGTGAATGTGCAGTGCGATTTCGGAGCCGGCCGCCGGCAGCTCGGAAAATGTCGGGATGGTGATGGTGACGTCATAGCCGACGCCGCCCGCCTCAACGATGGCCTGGTTGGGATGCTTCGAGATGAGACGGCCGCGGAGATGAGCAATCATAAAGGCAGTGGATAGTGGATAGTGAAGAGTGGATAGTCAGACTGACGGGCGAGGTTGGCACCTTCCGCGCGGGTGAGGGCAAGAACAGGCTGATCGTGGATCGTGAATCGTGGATCGTTCGTAAGCTTAGATAACCTTACTGTTTTGGCGCCAACAAACTCAGCCGAGAGTCGAAGTGTTTTCACTATCCGCTGTCCACTAATCACTATCCACTGATTTACTGCCTTCTCCTGTGATACACGGCGAACTCGAATCCCGGATTCGCGGGGAACAGTTCATTGACCTTGCGCAGGCGCTCGGCCAGCGCATTCGGCGCCAGCAGGGGATAGTCGCGCTCGCGCAGGTCCTGGTAGTCCACATCGAGAAAGAGCGACAACAGGTACACGGCGATCGAATCGGCGAAGGTCGCCAGCAGAAACTCGTGGCGCGCCTTCTCCGCTTCCGGACCGTTGGTGGTCGCGACCTTGCGTAGCTCATAGGCGTCGAGCGAGGTCTCGCCGCGGGCCTTGTCTTCGACTTGCTTCCATACCAGGTCGGAAAACTCCTGCGAGATACCGACTTGGTCCACAAAGTTATGGCCAATGTTGATGAAGAACTCGAAGGCGATAGCGAAGCTGTCCTCCATCAGGCGGGTGGAGATGAAGACGCACTGCGAGTCGCCGAGGGTGTGATTGCGATGGCAGACGGCGCTGTCGGAGAGCTGCACGTCGTAGCGGTCGGCGATCATCGTCTCGTCACCCATGTTGAGCGTGAGCGGTACAAAGTAGTAGGCCTTGCGATTGAGCGCGGCGGCAATGGTGCGCGGAACGGCAGCCACCATGCGTTCCAGATCGCCCATGCCGGAAGTCATATCTCCCATGACCGAGTAGCAGATGCCATTGGCCGCCTGCGATACCGGCGCCATTCGCACTACCTCGGCGGGAGTTCGGGTTACAGCTTGCGAGGTCGAAGACATGAATAGTTGATTGTAACGCAAGGGTTCCGGTCCGAACTGAAACCAAAGTCGGGGAAGGACTGGGGGGCCTTATATCCCATCCTAGCCCAAAACCGGGGCTAGGATGGGGCACCCGTGTTTTTCTCCCGCGCGATCGCGCCGAGCGTGGCCTTGGTTACGCGCAGGTAATCGGCGGGAGAGATAAGGATCTGGGTGCCACGAACGCCGGCGGAGATCGAGATCACGTCCCACAGCTCGATGGTTTCATCGGCGAAGACGAGGTAATCCTTCTTTGCGCCTAGAACGGTTACGCCGCCGCGAATGTAGCCGGTCAGTGGCTGCACTTCTTTCAAGTGGACAAGTTCGACCTTACGATTGCCAGTGAGTTTCGCCAGTGACTTGTAATCGAGCTCCGCATTTCCGGGAATCACGGCGAAACATGGACCATTGCGGTCGCCGTGCGCCAGCAGCGTCTTGAACACTTGCTCGGGAGGCAGGCCGATCTTGGCGGCGACCGTCTCAGCGGCGAGGTCGTCGGGATCAACTTCGTATTCGCGGAGTTCGTAGCGCACGCCCAGGGTATCGAGCAGGCGCACGGCGTTGGTCTTCATTAGAAGCAGTTGTCAGTTGCTGGTTGCCAGTCTCAGCCTCCCGCGCTCAAATGCCAGCAGGGCGTATGTTCCATCCGTCGGCCATAGAACTGCCTTCTACTGACTACTGCTTTTCCGGGTAGGAGAGCGAAGATGCCCTTGCCTTTAGCCATAGAATTGCCTTTTTACTGACAACTGACAACTGGGTTACTTGCGCCGCGAAGATCGCGGAGCCAGAATGCCCAGGATCTCCTGCAAGCCCTGGCGAACCTTCTTCAGTTGAGCATCCGAACTCTTCTTGGGAAAGGGCAATCCTGACTGCCGTTGAGCCGGCTTGGTTTCTTCCTTCAGGTGCTGGCGTGCTCCTGCGATAGTGAAGCCTTCCTCGTACAGCAGCTTCTTGATGCGCAACACGTTTTCGACGTCGCGCTGGCGATACATGCGCTGGCCAGTGTTGCTCTTGACCGGGCTAAGCAGCGGAAATTCGGTTTCCCAGAAGCGCAGCACATAAGCCGGCAGGCGGCACAGGCGGGCGACTTCGCCGATGCGGAAATAAAGTTTGTCTGGGATCACCGGATCGGCGGTGGTGCTGCTCTTGCGGCGTGATTTCTTTCCGCTCCCAGTCATTGACGAATCCCAAAAAGTGGCCGCCGCGACGCGCTAGCGCCACAGCCATCTTACGGCACCGCACTCTTGTAGCACGAAGATAGGCGCGGAACAACTCTGTCGCCGACCCTTTCGTCGAAAGAAGGCCAAAGAGCTTCCGAGGGAATGGGACGCCCACGGCGGCGAACCACTACATTTCTCGATCTCAACGCCAGATCCTGGTGTGTCCTGCTCTGGTTGGGGGATTCGCGGTCCACTCCACGGCTTACGCGATCCTCATAACCTTTTTACAAAAAACTTATGCGCTTCGTAGTCGAATAAAGGAGGAGCTCTGTTTGCGGACTCCATAATCTTAAAGAACCCTTGCATGACATTCGCCGCTCTCAGCCAATATGCCGCCTTTCTTGTTGCCGTGACCCTGCTGGTGCGGCCTGTCGGACGCTACATGGCCCGCGTCTTCAGAGGCGAAAAGACCCTGCTCGATCCTTTGTTATGCCCGCTGGAGCGCCTGCTCTACCGGCTGACCGGCGTGCGACCGGCGGTAGAGATGCGATGGCAACAGTACGCGCAGGCATTCGTCATCTTCAGCATGACGGGAACGGTCCTCCTCTACTTTATCTTGCGAGTGCAACGCCTTCTTCCCTGGTTCTTCCCCGCCTTCATGACCACGCCGATGACGCCGGACCTGGCGATGAATACGGCCGTCAGCTTTTCCACCACCACCACCTGGCAAGCCTACGCCGGAGAAACATCGCTCAGTTACTTCAGCCAGGTCGTCGGCCTCATGGTGCAGAACTTTCTGGCCGGCGCGGCGGGCCTGGCGGTGGGCGTCGCGTTTGTCCGTGGCCTGGCTGCCGATCGCCGCGAAACCATCGGCAACTTCTGGGTCGATCTGGTGCGCTCCATTCTGTGGGTGCTTTTGCCGCTATCGCTTCTTGGCGCTGTATTGCTGGTATGGCAGGGTGTGCCGATGAACTTCCATCCCTATGCACAAGCTACCGGCCTGGAAGGCATGCGGCAAGCTATCGCGCAGGGGCCGGTCGCGGCCTTCGAGATCATCAAGAACCTGGGCACGAATGGCGGCGGCTTCTTTAACGTCAATGGCGCCCATCCCTACGAGAACCCTACCCCGCTGAGCAACTTTCTGGAGATGCTGGCCATCGCCGTGCTCCCCGCCGCATTCACCTACACTTATGGATTAATGGTAGGCAGGCCGCGGCATGGCTGGGTGCTGTACCGCGTGATGGTTTTCTTGTTCGTCGTGGGACTGCTGGTTTGTGGATGGGCAGAGCAACGTGGCAATCCACGGATCGCGCATCAGTTGAACGCTGTTGGCGGCGCTGTCCCGGCGGCCGGCAACATGGAAGGCAAGGAGGTGCGATTCGGCATAGCCTCCTCGGTGTTGACCACAGTGACCACTTCCAACGGCGCGACGGGCTCCTACAACTCCATGGTCGACAGCTATACGCCCATCGGCGGCATGGTTCCGCTAATCAACCTCCTGCTCGGCGAGATTGTTTTTGGCGGCCTGGGAACGGGACTGTACAGCATCCTCATGATTGCGCTGATCGCCTTATTCCTTGCCGGCCTGATGATCGGACGCACCCCGGCGTTCCTGGGCAAGAAAATTCGCGCCGCCGAAAGCAAGATGATCATGCTCTACATCCTGGCAGGCTCGATCTCCATTTTGCTGTTCACCGCGTTGGCCGTGCTGACCAGGGCGGGCCGCGCCGGTCTGGTGACGAACACCGGCACCCACGGCCTCACGGAAATTCTGTTCGCTTACGCCTCCGCCAACGCAAATAACGGCATGAGTTTTGCCGGACTGAACGCCAACAGCGTCTTCTATAACCTCACCACTGCGGTGACCATGATGGTGGGTCGCTTCGGCCTAGCGATTCCGGCGCTCGCACTGGCGGGACTCTTCGCCGCCCAGCAGCCTAGTCCGGACAGTGCCGGTACGCTGCCCGGCACATCTCTGTCGTTCGCCGTGCTGGTGACTTCCACGGCGCTGATTGTGTCTGCCTTGAGCTATTTTCCCGCGCTCGCGCTGGGACCGCTGCTGGAGCACCTGACCATGATGCGCTAGCTGGTTCTAATTCCCGTTGACACCTGCGGGGCACCGCGCCACAATCTCTCCACCGTGAAGTTCCTCGCCGCTTTCGCCCGCCGGGGGCGCCGCCTTCAATGGCCAAAGTTCTTCTGCCCAGCAACGCTGGCTGTAGTCTTGTGCGCTTTTCCACTCGCCAGTGCCTCATCGCATGAAGGGAAAAATGGCGACCGCCCTGCGCTGCCTTACAGCATGATGGGACTGCAACGCGAGGATTTGGAGGCATACGACAGCAAGGCTGAACCGGTGGCCGACGCTACGGCGGCGCTGGTGACGATGAACAATGCCGGGTGGGTTCTAGTCCGCAAATACTTCCCCGCGCTGGGCACGGAATCCACCGAAGCGGAGAAGCGACTTCATCCCGAGGATCCAACCAACAACCGATTTCTCGCCAATCATGCCAACGAAGATGCGACGTCCAGTCCCGTGCCATTGTTGAGTGCGGTTGCATCGCTTCCCGCAACAGGACTATCCGGCCATCTCAAGTCTCTGCATGATGAAATGGCGCCGGCGATGGTGCGGGAGGATTACTTCGCGTGGAAGTTGGACGACCTTCGCAAAGCTGTCGAGGGCATGACGAATCCAATGAAGACGGCGCAGGGCGTGAAGTATCGGACACCGAAGCCCAGCCTGTCGTTCGTGCAAGCGGTGCAGTTGTATGCCATGACGATCGCACTGGTGCGCATCGAGACGAAGTGGACCGACAAAGCGGACTCGCCACCGCCCGACATGACCGACTTCACCAACCGCTTGCGTCATCAACTGCCGCGGCAAATCGGGGATGGGGAGATTGCGGCTTTCTTCCTTTACCGTCCAAATGTCATCGGGCATCCGCTCTCCAAACAGGAGTGCGAAGAGCGGGCCGACGTCGTGGTCGTCAAGCGGAAGGGCACCAGCTTCGAGATGGAGCAGTTCCCGGTGTATCTGACCTCCGACCAGAAGGAGTGGAATCCTTCGTGGATCGAATTGCGAGATGAGTCCGTCGACACGACTCTGACCGCACGCAAGTTCGAACACGACTGGACCAGGTTTGACGGTCCTTACTTATGGTTCCGCGGCGATCAGTTAAACGGGCAGGTTGTGTATACGGCCACGGTGAAGTTTCAGCGGGATTCAATCGTGATCGAGGCGGAGCGCAGTATCGAGAGCCGCGGCGCGGTGAAGCGTGTGGATCGCGCAGCCGACTACGATCCATCTCACATCACGGCCTTCGTGCCGGGTATCGACACACCGGCGACCGGACTGGATGTGCTGGCGGTTGATCCTCCGCGGCTGGACGATGAAGTGCGCAATCTGAAGCGTCTGGGACCGTACTTCCCCAACGGATTTCGGGCGTGGTGCGCTTACGGTCTGTGGACGTCGGGACTGGCGGCAGACGGAAAAACCTGGGTAGGCGTACCTGCGGAGGAGCCGCGACCCGGCGGACCCAAGGGAGGTCCGTCGACCTCGGCGACGGAAGCATCGGCCACGAAGGCGGCGGCACAACCATAGAACGAAGCGCGTTGAACTGCGCTGGTGTGCCTGTGCCGCAGGTTCGCGTCCTTCGTTTGGAGCTAACCTGGGCTGAGGAAGATGCGGGCCGGGCCGCCAAACGCTTTCAACTCACGATCTATGGCCGTCCACTCCGATTCAATCTCCACCGCTCCCAGTTGGCATGCAAAGAAACGTACAACATTGGCTGAGCCAAGTGCAGTGATCCCAGGTTAGCCCAAAGGAGGGGCGAACCCGGGGCACAAGAGGATGTAAGCCGGGCCTTAAGGTTCGTCACATTCGGCTGTGAGCGCCATCACTGAATCTGTGTGACAAGGGAGTTACAAACGCACTTAGGCCGCCGCTACGGCCCGCGGGTGCGTTATGTTGACCTTCGCGATTTTCCCTGTCGTGCTTTTTTTCCTCGGAGCCGTCCTGGTGACCGGCTTGCCGGTGGCGCTGAGTTTGCAAAATTATTACCGCAGCCGCGGCCGTGAGTCGGTTACCTGTCCCGACAACGGCCAGCCCGCCGACGTCGAGCAAGACGCCAAGTTCGCCTTCTGGGCGGCGCTGCGGGGCCAGGAGCATTCCCGTCTTAAGTCATGCTCGCGCTGGCCGGAGAAGGGCGATTGCGGACAGGAGTGCCTGGCACAAGTTGAACCTTCGCCGGAAAACGTCGAGCGCCTGCTGACCAAATGGTACGAGGGCAAGCGCTGCGCAATCTGTACTCGCGCGCTGACGCCGTCCGACTGGCGCCGCAGCCGTCTGGCCGTGCTGAACGAGCAGCACAAGCTGTTTGAGTTGCGGCACATGCAGCTGGACCAGTTGCAGGCCAGCCTTGAGCACATGCGTCCGTTGTGCTGGAACTGCCATCAGGAAGAGCGCGCCCGGCAGGCGGTTGCGCCGCGCATCCTGAGAGGCGACCGCCATGGGCTGTCGCCGGCGGCCGCCGATTAATTTCCCTCCGCGGCGTGTCTTCGCGCTGCTCGCGTACTTCGTCCAAAGAGGGGAACGCGCTCCCGTTCCCCTTTCTTCTTGTCGTGAAAAGATCCCGGCTTCCGCTCTTCGCGTACCTGTGCGGGTGCTCCATACCTCGGCTCTGCTCGGGGCAGCTTCTTTCGCTTGCTTGGCGAAAGGGTGGGATGAACCCTGCGCACCATCATCACCCCGGAGTACAATTCAAAGGCACGAAAAGGGAGAAATGGCATGAAGCGAGTAGTGTCCATCGCAATGTTCGCGATCGCGATTTCGATGATTGGTTATACGCAAACCTCCATGACGCCCGGAATGCAAAACGCCCCACCGCGCAAGTCGCCGCTGGCGGAGTATGCAGGCGCGTGGGTGGGAACGTTTCAGGGACATACCTGGATGTCGATTCGACTGGCACTGCAGGGCAACCAGATTTCGGGAACCATGCAGCATCCGCACGACCTGCAATTCAACGACAATGGCGAGTTGAAGAGCGTGGGCGACGAACAGTCAACCGCGATGGTGGAAAACGCTCAGCTCAACGGGGACGGTCTTCTGTTGACGGTGAAGGACTCCAAGACGCAGGAGACGGATCACTACGTCATGCGGCTGACCACGGCAAATACGGCGGAGGTGAAGATGGTGGCGATGTCGATGCCACCAGGCATGCCGAAGCCGAAGCCCTGGATGCTGAGCCGGGTTGGACCCACGGCCGTGGCGCCGGTGCGGTAAGGTCGTGTCTTTTCGCCACCCTTCGTCTGCGCTCCGGGCAGGCTACGACACCGAGGTCGCAGAGAAAAAAATTAAGGCGTGATCTCTGTGTCTTCTCTGTGGTGAATTGGGCTCTTCCTGACGCCATTAGTAATGGGGGAACGCTACCAGCGTTTCGCGGCGACGTGAGCGGCTGGTACACTGCTACCGATCACAATGACATCCCCAATTCTGCGCCTCCTGGGCGCACTGGCCGGACTGGGTAGCGCTATACTCTGCTGGTTTCTGGGAAGCACGGTGGCTGCGCCACTGCGTCACGGAACGCTGTTTTCTCTCGACGGCTCCCGCTATGCTTTGCTGGCTTTCCTGTCTGTGCCGGCGCTGATCCTGGCGGTGGTGGCGCTGTTCTGGGTGCCACCGCGCGTCTCGGGAGGCGGTCCGTTGCCGGAAGGACGGCGATGGCGCGCCGCACTGGTAATAGTGTTTCTCGCGGCTTTCGTAATCGGATTGGCCCGCTAGAACAGCGAGCGGTGTAGCTCGACCTGACACCGTTCGGCTTCAGTCGAACTCAAGCGGGGAAACGGTAAAAACCCGCGCCACCCCTCGCATAGCCCAACATACGCCCCCTTGCGTCTGCCGGGTACAGCTTGGTCTGGAAAAAGGCACCATGGGATTTCGACTCTCAAGAATCGAAACCGCATTCCAGACACAAAGCTTGGATTCTAATTGATGGGAGGAGGATGTTCGGCGGCATCATTGGACCGCCATCAGGCTGCGATCGTCCGGTGGAATCAATACCACTTCACATATCGTGCTGCCCCCAGCTTGGGCGAGTAGCCAGCGGATGTCACACAGCCGAATAGTTTGTTGTATACCTCTTTCAACGTTTCGTTCGTATGCTCCGACAGGGACAGAAACAGGTCGATATCCGTTCCGCTGAGGACGGCAGTGCCTTTCATGAAAGAACCGCCAGGATAGACACCCAGCAGGCTGTCTCCTGCCCATTGCCGCAGGGTGGGCAGTAAGATAGCTTGCACGCCAAGTAGCGGCGAGTTGGGGCCGGCATCCACCGCTTCACGCAGAAGGATTCCTTGTAGATACTGGTCTGCGGTCATGGTTAAAAGGGAATTGTAATCTGGTGCCCATTCGTTGTAATGGAACCCATTACAGTGTAATATTTTGGTATGGCTACTGCTACCACAAGGAAATCGAAGGTCTACACGATCAGCCTCCCGCCCGAACTTGCACGAAAGGCTGAGGCGCTGGCTCGGAGGGACAGCCGCACTATGAGCGAACTATTCCGGGAAGCCTTTCGCGCCTATTGCGCGCAGCAGGCGCGGCAGACACTAGATGAGTTGGGCGAGTATGCGGCTGGCCGCAATCCGAAGGGCTACACTGAGGCCGATGTTCCCCGGCTCATCAAAGAAGTGCGTGCCGAGAAGCCGCGCCGCAGGGTGCGGTCTAACGGGTGATCGTCGTCATCGCCTGATCACGACCAGAGCAAATCGGCGGTTCTGGACCGTCTGACAGGTGAGTAGCTGCCTTTTTCTGAAGCGAGAGACAAAGCCTGCACATCACTGGTGGCTAAGGAGAAAAATCCATGAGGATTGTAGTTACCACTCCAACCGGCCAAATCGGCAGCAAACTCGCCAACATACTTCTTGACCGCAAGTCCGATGTCACTCTGATCGCCCGGCATCCGGAAAAAGTAAAAAACTTAACCAGCCGCGGCGCAAAAGTCATCGCTGGTGAACACAGCGACCCCGCTCTTGTTGAGCAGGCAGTGCGTGGCGCCGACGCACTGTTCTGGCTGACGCCTGCAGATATGACCTCGCACGATCCGTTGGGCACGGCCCGACGCATGGCCGAGGCTGGAGCCAGCGTTATCCACCAGCATCCCGAGTTGCACGTGGTTCAGCTTTCGAGTGCAGGAGCCTTCCTGCCCAGTGGCACGGGGCCGATTGTTGGACACTACGAAACGGAAGAGAAATTCCGTGCTGCCGGCAAGAACATCGTCTCGCTGCGCCCGAACGAGTTCATGGAGAACCTGTTCTTCTCGATGCCGACGATCGTCGCGCAGGGGGCCATCTACACGACGCTCCAGGGATCGGAGAAAGCACCATTCATCGCCACCCAGGACATCGCTGAGGTTGCCGCCGAGTTCCTACTCAAACCGATCGACGGCCACCACATCATCGATATCGTGGGCCCGCAGGAGCTCTCGTTGGACGAGTGGGCTCGCATTGCAGGCCAGGCCATCGGCAGACAAATGCATGTGGCCACCATCCCGGGCGACAAGTTGAAAGCCGCAATGGGCCAGGCCGGAATGTCGCCGGAGATGGCAGCGCTACTGGTGGAAATGGAGGAGGCATACCCCAGAATACAAGGGCCATTCAAAGGCGAACAAAAACGCACCGGCAAAGTCACATTCTCGCAATTTGCCCGAGAGGTGTTCGCCCCCGCATATAAGAAAGCCGCGCAATCGGCGGCGGCGTAGTCAGCCCGGTGCCCGGTGCCCCAGGTTCGCGTCCGTCTTTTGGACGCAAACCTGGGAGTCGGGAATGTCCTATCGCACTAGCGGGTGCCCCATCCAAGCTGGGTTTGCTTGGGTGGGGGTTTTGCGGGATGCGCGATGGCTGTTTTTGCAAGCCCCACTCTCCCCCTCGAAGTGAAAGTCAAAATCCCCACCCAACCAAAAGAAGGTTGGATGGGGCACCCGATGTTCATTTGCTTAGCAGAGTTCTCACCTGGGCCACCATCCCCAGTGGTAGACGAGCCTAGAAAGAAGTCGTAACTTGTGACGACTCCGAACTGCCAGCCTGGGACAGGATTTGTGGCATCTCGTCGTAGGTGCGGCCATCCAGAAGGCGGCCGGCCTCCTTTTTTCGAGGTCCACCCCACTGTTTGAAGAAGAACGGCACACCGTACCTCCTGCACTGAGCTCGTATTGAGACAACCCATTGGCGTGGCATGGGCCGAGCGCCGAATCCGCTTTCGCCGCCGACGATGACCCAGTGAATGTGAGATAGATTCACTGTTCCCAAATCCTCGAGAAGAGGTTCGATGGAGAGAAACCTCACCGCCGCAGGGGCTGACCGCAAATCGTCGATCCGGGGCAGCCCATGTTTCTTGTTCTCAACACTCACTCCCCACCAGACGTGAGATTTTGCCGCCGCAAACCTCAGGCGCGTCTCCAAGAGTTCACGCATGCGACCTGATCGCTTGGTCAGAACCTGATATGTATGCCAGTCGGCCCGCGCCATTACGTCCGCAACCGCGGCAATGTAATCGTCAGGAACAGCTTCGTGGAAAAGGTCGCTCATGGAGTTGACGAATATTCGCCGAGGAGAGCGCCACTTCAGGGGCTCGTTCAGCTTCTCTGGAACGAGGCGAAGATCGAAGCCCTGCTCGTAAGGATGTCCTTTAACCCCGCGAAACCGCTCTGCAAAAACCTCAGCATAGCAGTGAGTGCAGCCTGGGCTGATCTTCGTGCAGCCCCGAACCGGGTTCCAGGTTGCGTCAGTCCATTCGATCTTGGAGTGGTCAGCCATGGAGCATTCCTCGCCTGCGATATGCGTCGAAAATGTCAGTGACGATTTTCTCGGCTGCCGGTTGCTGTGCAGCAAAGAAGAGATAATAGACGACGGCGTTGACCGAGTTCCGCATTGGTGCAGG
Organism: Candidatus Korobacteraceae bacterium; assembly: GCA_049798495.1. Taxonomy (GTDB): domain Bacteria; phylum Acidobacteriota; class Terriglobia; order Terriglobales; family Acidobacteriaceae; genus Bog-257. The sequence goes on from JBARGS010000343.1 coordinate 43,212, forward strand.
CTCTGGTACGTGCTTGAACCCGGCAACTGTTTGCAACCGCTTTCGGAAAGCCTGAACGATGACTTCGTTAGACTGCTTCTCTGGGATGTCGAATAGATTGCCTGCCGAGCTATAGGCGGCATCCCGCCACGAGGCATCTCCCCAGAAAGCATTCATTCGTTCGACGTTCTCCGGCGATGCCCCTTCGTTCCGCCAGAGCACATTTCTATTCATGTCGCATACAGGAAAATTGAGAAAAATTTCGATAGTACGGAGACGAGCGGCTCCTGCGATGACCGTCCAGTTCAGATGCAGACCATAAGGGTCCAGCATGCACAAGGCGCGTTGGTAATCTTCGTACCTAATCTTCGGAAAGACCTCCGACAGCAGAATTTCATTGGAGTCACCTGCGTAAACCCGCACATTGTTTCGGTCTGCCGTCAGTTTGCGAAGCTTTGCAACCCTCGCCGCATTCAGGTCAATCAAATGGAAGTTCTCGAACGGTGGATCAATGTTGAGAGCGTTCAGCGGGCTGCCAGGAATTAATTCTTTCGTACGCTTCGAAATGTGATGCCCGGCGCCCGCGAAAGCATCTATGTAAGAATGATGTAGCCTCTTGCTGGTTAGAATTTCCGAATACGCTTTTGCATACTTCTTCAATATTTCAAGCTTAAGCTCCGACCACTCGCCAACTTCATCGTACTTTAGAGGCTTCGGCGTACGCGGCATTCATCTATTTCGCCATTTTTTCGCCCCGGGGTCAATAGGTAGTTGAATACTCCTTCCGTGCGCAGCAAAAACGGGACGCTCCTCGCGTCCCGCTTCTATAACTGACAACTGGCAGGGCGCCCCAGGTCTCGCGGGGTTCGAGACCTGGGAGATATTCGGGGCTGCACCGATTCATCGAATGTACAGAAACTGAAGCTTCTGATCTAACGGCTCTCCCAAGGTGAAGGGTGCTTCCTCACCCGGGTCTCGAACATCGCGAGACCCTTCGACAAGCTCAGGGCAGGCTCCGGGGCACCCGAGCGGGATCAGTGCCGATAGGGGTCCTTCGACTCCGCGACCGGAGCGGTCGCTGCGCTCAGGATGACAATCTTATCAATGACCCTCAGGATTCTTTCCGCCCCAACGCGACTAGTGAGCCAGGAAAAAGTTCCAGGCAAAACCGGTTGGGACGGGGCACCCTGACGAATCGCTTCCGAAGATCATTCCTCACCTGGCGTGCTACACTCTCGGATTACTATTATCTAAGTCGTAACGGTGGATCCAACCATCTGGAACGCATCTTGAAATTCTCGCTCTGACCATCTCAGCGACATTCTGAATAAGGGGAAGGATCGTGCAACGAGCTGAACACTTTTCCGGCATGGCGGTTTTCTGGGGATTCGTTTTCATCGCGTGTCTTACTAGCCTGGTAGTGCCCGCGGCGGCGCAACGCACCGTGGTACAGGATGCCGGAGGCGGCAGAAAAGTGGAGTTGGTCTACGATGCCGCTGGTCAAGTTACCGAGACGCGCACCCTGGGCGCGGACGGCAAACTTCTGCAAAAGGATGTTCTCGACTATCCTGCGGGAGCTTTGGTCCCGCAATCGACCTCCACTTCGTATTATCCGAGCGGGCAGGTCCACAAGGTTACCCGCAATACTTACGACAACAACTCGAACTTTACCGGCGAGTTTGTCCAGCTGTATGACGAGTCGGGAAAGCAGATTGCCGGCCATCGTTTGACGCACGATCCGCAGACGAATGTTTATCGCTGCTACGGGTGGAACGTGGCGGCGCAGGATTACAAAGCCGAGGCATGCCCCGCGGCTGAAGAATCCGCCGGCGCTCCGGAAGAGGCGAAGAAGTTCACGCAGGACGAGGTGATGCAGCAACTGCAACACGCGCGTGAGGCAACGAGCGGATTCAAAACGGATCAGCGTGGGATTACAGCACCGGCCGCCGCGCCCGGTCCCAGGGAAGTTGGATTGATTCTGCCGGCACTGATTCGGCCGGGTGAGCGCGTTTCCGGAAGTGTGGTGGAAGATCCCAGCCGGTACGACGGAATCCCCGAGTTGACGGTGGCCAGGGTGACGCTGCCGTTTGCTGCGGCGGGCGACGACGCGAGCCTGGCAGGCTGGGTGCTCGAGATGTCGGGCGAGCCTCCGCAACGCGCGGATGGGCCAATCGCGCTGACGGTTCCTCCGGGACAGGTCGAAGTGGCGATTGCATTTCATCCGGCGGGGAATCCGAGCGTCATGATTTCGAAGAGTGTCAGCCTGGCGCACGGCACGCACGCCAAAGCGAAAGCTTCGACGGGCTACAAGGCGCCCGCAGTCTGCCTGAAGAACCAGCTGTGCGTGGTGCGCGGTTCGTTCAATGGCAACAGCAACAAGACGTTCGCGGCCTTTGAAGAGCGCCCGGCGAAGATCATCGCGGAAACCGACGACACCGCCTATATCGCGGTGCCCGAGCGTACCGAGGCTGGACCGCGACCGCTGGTCATCGCTGAAGGAACGAAGGCGGTTGCGTTTCCGATGGTGGTCGGCGAGTTCAGCATTCATCCCGACCGTCGCGATCTGCCTAAGGGTGAGACGCTGGTGATGTATCCCACCGTGTCAGGCCCGGAGGAGTTGCCGGACGCGGCATGGCGTCCGGGGAACTATCCTCCGTGGAACTTGAAGGAAGCGCAGAAGGTGCTTCCGGGATTTGAAATGCCGCGGGGCGGTGGAATGAGCCACGAAGAGCGGGAAGCCAAAGAGAAACAGAAGGCGCAAGCCAAACCGGCAGACGCAGACGCTAAGGAGGAGGAGGAAGAGGGAGGGGGACAAATCCTGCTGGTGATCAAGAATCCTACTCCGGACGTGGTGACGTTTCGCGATTCGCAGAGCGGGACTTACGTATTCCATCTGAAAGCGGACTCGTTCTCGCGAGGCGAATTCACCTATAAGTTCGCCGTGGAAGCCAACAAAGCAGGGACTTTTGGCGTTAACGCATATGTCATACCCTTCCTGGCTCCCGTGACGGGACAGGAGTTTTCGTTGCCGTCGGGTGCAACCGGCAAGTGAGTCTTTCGCAGTCTTCCGCAGCTAAGGCGCGAAATAGCTCGAGATGTCAAGAATGAGCACCGTCGAGCCGGCCGCGCTGGCGTCGATCTCCCCATCGGTCGCCGGCACGATCGCCAGGTTGGACGTTGCCATGCCATCCCAGGCGTTCAGGGTCGAAGCCGAAGGTTGCTGCTGACCATCGGGCCAGAGTGCCAAGAGCCACAGCGGCCCGCTGGGAACGACGGTCGCGTTCAGCACAAACGCCTGCGCGCTGGCGCTGATGCCGCACGAACTGCCGACAATGTTGGCGATCAGCTCTCCGCTGAATACGCCGACCGTCTCGCGCGTGTCAACCGCGCGGCAAGGCGAAGTCGGATACAGCGAGAGGCCATTGGAACCCGACGGAGCAAAGTATCCGTTGATATCGATCGCCAGATCTGTGTCGTCGCTGGCGGCAACATCAATCGCGCCGTTGGTTCCGGCAGGAACGATAGCAGCGTTGGCGGTCACGGTACCGGTCGGCGCGTTGATCGTGGAGACGTTGGGCTGAGCCTGCCCGTGTGGCCAAGTGCTGAACACCCACAGCGCGCGCGTTCTGGGTATTGCCGTGAAGTTCAGCGAGTAGGCTTGCGCGGTTGAGGGTATGTTGCAGGAGGTGGCGTTCAACAGCGGCAAGGAACGCGGATTGCTGCCACCCTGGAGGTAAGGTCCGCCGAGAGAGCCTCTGGGCCAACGAGTGTCGGCCACGCGGCACGGCTTCAGCGGATAAAAGGCCAGCGCATTGGGATTTGGCGTGGGCACGAAGTAGCCGCTGATGTCCAGAACGACATCGGTCGCATTGCTGGTATAGACACTGACCGCCCCGGAGGATCCTGCGGGAACGATCGCTGCGTTGGCCTTGATGCGTCCGTCCCAGGAGTTCGTTACCGAGATCGACGGCCTGTCCTGTCCGGTTGGCCAGAGCGTTAGAAAGCCCAAAGTTCCGTGAGGCACCACCGTGACATTCAAGGCATAGGCGGCAGCCGTAGCGGGAATATTGCATGCGCTGCGAGGAATCGCGAAACTACGCGACGTATTCGCCGGCAGCCTTGGTCCTCCCATCGGACCTGTCGTCCATCTGGTGTCTACGGCTCGGCAGGGAGTCACGGGGACGAACTGCAACGCTTCATACGCGGCTTCGGCGATCACCGAAACGGTATTGTCGCCGGAGTTGAGCACGTACACCTTGCTGGTTGCCTTATTGACTGCCAAGGCTGCGGGATAGGCTCCCACAGTCACGGTGTTGAGCGAGCCACTCGCGCCATCGATGACGGTCAGCAATCCATTCCAGAGAAGACTTGTCACGTATATCTGGTTCGTGGCGGAGTCGACGGCTACTGCAGTCGGCGCGCTGTTGACTGCAATCGTACTGGTGGAGAGCGTCGCACCGTCGATAACCGTCACCGTGCCGCTCTGTTTGTTGGTTACGTAGATTTGGTTGGTGTCCAAGTCGACAGCGACAGCCGATGGCGCGCTGCCGGAGACCACGGTCGTTACCGACAATGTCGCACCGTCAATCACCGCCACATCGTTGGTGCCGTAGTCGGCGACGTAAACTTTGTTTCTGGTCTGGTCGATCGCCAGTCCCACCGGATAACCTCCAACACTCACGCTGGAGGTGAAGTTGGTCGCGCCATCGATCACCGTCACGCTGTTACTGCCACAGTTGACGACGTAAATCTTGTTCCTGTTCGAATCAACCGCCAAGGCTCCGGGATAGTTCCCGGCCATTACCCTCGTGGTCGCGTAGGTTACGGCGTCAATGACGGTCACGCTGTTGTCGAGGTAGTTGGCGACGTAGATTTTGTTAGTCGTCGCATTGACAGCCACAGCTACCGGATGGTTTCCAACGCCCAGTGTGGAAGTGGCATTGTTCGAGCCGTCGATTACCGTCACCGTGTTGCCGATCTCGTTGGTGACATAAATCTTATTGGTCGACGCGTTGACATCCACGCCCTGCGGTGTCGATCCGACGGGCACCGTGACCGTCGCATTGCTCGCCCCATCGATAACCGTTACGCTATTACTATTCTGATTGACGACATAGATTTTGTTCGTGGAAGAGTTGACCGCCGCTGCGACTGGAATTACTCCAACCGGTATCGTGGCAACAAGAGTCTGACCGATTGCCGAAAGGCATGCTGTAAGGATGAATATAAGAACGATAAATATGGTCCGGCAAGGTTCTTTCAAGGTCCCCATGACTACCGCTCCAGATAGCTCTTCCTGCTGCGGAAGGTGCGATCCCGCCGCAACCGCTGATGTTCATGCTTCAAGAATTCTGAGCTTGGCGCCGCTTAGTCGCGAGCGTCCGGATGCTCACTATTTCAGTGATTATGTTGGGAGGGTCTTAAAGACTGCGCCGGCTTCTTGCTCTGCGGCCAGGGGAGACTGGCAGATTCATATCGCGACCGCATCCAAGCTATTGCGTGGACGCGCCCGCTAGAGCATTACCTACCTGCTGCCTGTGCTTCACTTGAACCTTAACGCAAGCTACGTCGATGAACAATACTTAGTCGGCACATTTTGGCACTGAAGTTCCGGAGTGGGAATGTTGACCATCGCCGCGAAGAAACAAGTTGCTCTCTTCGCCGCAGCATGATCAGTCCCGTTCCGCCGAAAATGAATTCCGCAGCGCTCCAGGACTCGTCGGCTGTGGCTGCGCGCTGTAGGATGGAATTTCACATCGTTGTAAGAGGAGCGTTTCATGACATCTGCGCTGGCCGATCTGGAACCCAAGCAAGTATGGAAGCATTTTGATGCGTTGGCCGCAATTCCCCGGGCCTCAACCAAAGAAGCCGCGGCGCGCGA
>JBARGS010000344.1:0-17866 GCA_049798495.1 Candidatus Korobacteraceae bacterium
CTAAAGCCCCGTTGATTTTGCGACGCTTGCGGCACGGCTGAAGCCGTGCCCTTGCAAAATCGGGATTTAATCAGAGCTTCCCTAAGTGCCAAATGCTAAGTGCTGATTTCTAGTCGGCTGCCGTATCGCTAGGTTCCATCGCCTGCGCCATTGCGTGGCGCATCGGCAGCCACGCCGCCAGGGCCGCACCCAGATACATTGCACCCACTAGCCAGAAGCCATAGATGAGGCCATCGCGATGAGCCGCCTCGCCGGCCACCAAAGCAGTGACGATCTGCAGCGCGCTGGCGACGAACGAAAAGGTGTTCTGAACGCGTCCCATGAAGTAGCGCGGCACGAGGTGCATCATCTCGCTGGAAAGCGCGATGCCGCCCGTGCCCCGGCAGGAGCCCATGACGAAGTAGATCGTTACGGCCACGGCCAGCCAGCGCGAAACCGGCAAAACGAACAGCGAGGCGGCAATCAGTCCCATCGTGAGTGTCACCGAGCGATTCACTCCGTTGCGACGAATGAAACCGGATGAGTAGAACACGCTGAGGAACGCCCCTACGGCCCAGCCGGCGTTCAGCCAACCGTAGCCGACAGCGCCGCCGTGCAGAATGCGCTCGCTCAGCGGGGCCGAGAGCACACCCTGGGTCATCATGGCGGCGACAAAGAGCGCCCAGGCAATTCCAATCAGCAGCACGCGGCGATTCTCCTGGACGTAGCGGTAGCCTTCTCCCAGCTCATGGATGTAGCGTGCTACAGGGCTTAACGTGGGCGCCGCTTCGGTCATCTCCCCCTGCGGACGGGAGACAGTCACCCGTCCTTTGCGCACCATGAAGACGCATGAGATCGACACGACATAGCTGGCACAATCGATGAGCAGAACGCCGCCCAGTCCGATGTGGTTGTAGACGAAACCAACCACAGCCCCGGCCATCAGCCAGCCGCCTTGCAGGGCTGCCAGCAATAGCGCGTTGGAATCGAGCATCTTGTCGTCCGGCGTCAGCTCCTGGATGAGCGCATTGACCGTCGGGAAGAACATCCAGAAGCCGATCGCCACCAGGATGTTCATCAAGTAAATCTGCCAGAGACGCACATGGTGAGTGAACACCAGAGCTGCCACGGTGAAGATGATGATGGCGCGCGCGGCATCGAGCCACATCATCAGATGACGGCGGTCTTCGCGATCGATCAGCACGCCGGTGAACGGCAGTAGGATGAGCGACGGCAAGGTCTGCAGCGCGATCAGCGCTCCCAGCGAAACCTCGGAGTGGGTGGCTTGCAGGATGTACCAGATCACTGCAGCGGAGTTCATCCCGCTGCCGATCATGGAAATGAGATTGGCCGTGAAAATCAGCCTCATCCCGCGATGCCGCCACATCTCCCGCATGCTCTTTCCACTGTAACCGAGTTTGCGGTTCGAAAGTAGGCAAGAGCTTCCGATGTTATAGGATTGCGATTACGTAGTTACAAGAAAGACGCTACAATTGTGCCAGCGCATTACAGTCTTTGAGTGGGACAACGCAAAGGCGAGTCTGAACTGAAAAAAAACACGGCATCACGTTCGAGACGGCGCAACTGGTTTTTGATGATCCCTGCGCGCTCACTGAACTTGATCGTATCGTGGGCGCCGAAGAGCGCTGGCAAACGATCGGACTAGTTGGAGCCACCGCAATTCTGATCGTCGCTCATACGATTGGGGGAGGAACAATCGAAACGATCCGAATCATCTCCGCGCGCCGTGCGACTCGGCAGGAGAGAACGCATTATGAAGACAATCGTCAGAAGAACGCTTGGTGAATACAAGCTAACCGAAAAGCAGAAGCGGGAACTCGCGAAGATTGCTGCCCAGCCGGATAGCACCATCGATTATTCGGACATCCCTCCGCTGACCGAGAAGTTCTGGAAGAACGCCATCCGCAATCCCTGGTACCGGCCACGCAAGCAGCAGGTGACCCTGCGTATCGACGCCGACATCCTCGTCTGGCTGCGACGTGGCGGCAAGGGCTACCAGTCCCGGCTCAACGCCCTTTTGCGCAACGCGATGATCGAGAAGCTTCACAGCAAAAGCGATCCGTTACGTGGAAAGAAGAAGAGCGCCTGAATGGGCCTACGTCGTCTCTTTCGCAAAGAAAAGCAAGAGCACCGCATCCTGCGCGAGGCCACCGAACGCGCCGGCGACCTGGTACCGGAGTATCACCGTCCCACACCCGAGTGTCCGCACCCAGAGCGCTGGAGCATGTACGATTCGATGACCGCGGAAGTCGAGGTGCTTGAGTTTCTGCGCACGCTGGTCACCACCGTCAAGCCGAATCTCGTCGTCGAGACCGGAACATTTATGGGCGTCAGCACGCTATGGATCGCCGAGGCGCTGCGACTGAACGGCTTCGGCCGGATCGTCAGTTGCGAGTACGATGCCAAGGTTTTCGCGACGGCGAGGCAGAAGATCGATGTCTCCGAGTTTCGCGACCTCATCGACTTGCGCAACGAATCCAGCCTCGAGATGAAGGTTGATGGCGCCATTGACCTGTTCTTCAGCGACAGCGACATGCCCATCCGCGAGCAGGAGGTACGTCGCTACTTGCCGCAGATCTCGCCGTTCGGAATAATCCTGATGCATGATGCGAGTTCGCACCTCAAACAAGTTCGCGAGGCAGCGCTCAAACTGGAGCGTGAGGGATTGATCTCGGTAGTGTTGCTGCCTACTCCGAGAGGCCTGGTCGTCGCGCAGAAAAAAGAAGGTCGGAAGTAGCTGCCAGCCATTTTGAAAAAAGGAATGAGCGTGCGATGCGCATCTGTTTAATTGGCGATTACGATTCCCGCGTTCTGGCACATCAGGCTATCCCCAAGGCGTTAGCGTTGGCTGCCGATGGAGCGGAGGTGCAGCCGGTGTGGCTCGCCACAGAATCTGCTCTGGATGCGAATCTGGACGACTACGCGGGATTCTGGTGTGTTCCTGCCAGCCCGTATCGCTCGATGGATGGGGCGCTGCTGGTTATTCGCTTTGCCCGGGAGAACAATCGTCCGTTTCTTGGAACCTGTGGCGGATGCCAGCACGCGGTCCTGGAGTTCGCACGGAACGTCTTGAAGATCGCGAACGCCGGGCACGCCGAAGCCGATCCAACGGCTCAGGAGCCGGTCATATCCCAGCTTGCATGTTCGTTGATCGAAGCCGATGAGGTGCTCCAGCCGGTTCCCGGAAGCCGTCTCCACCAGATTTATGGCAGCGACACGATTCGCGAGACCTACCATTGCAGCTACGGTCTCAATCCGGATTACCTTCCGCGCCTGGTGCAGGGCGGCTTGCGAATAGGAGTTACGGGTCCAAGCGGCGAAGCGCGAGCGATCGAGTTGCCCTCGCATCCTTTCTTCTTCCTGACGCTCTTCCAGCCCGAGCGCTCGGCGCTCGCGGCAAAGCAACATCCACTCATCACGGCGTTTGTGGCGGCAGCAAAGGGTGCGCCGGCGGCGGCACACGTGTAGCGGGACCTCCCGCGGCAGGCTGCTAAGATCGGTGCGGTTCTCAGCCCTTGGCAGGCGATTCCGAATAGCATCGGCTGCGAAAAAGAGCTACGATTCCCGCGAACAGAAATTCCGGTGTGTCGCGTGCCCACGCACTCGCCGAGACAATTCCGATTGCAACATCGAGGTTCCTCATGCGCTTGGCACGGCAACTGATTCTCCCTGGACTTCTCCTTTCTTCCCTGGCCGGATGGTCGCAGAACACGAAGATCGTGATCCCAGCCGGAACTCCTGAGGACAAAGATCTGGTCTCGATCGCGGCCGAGCCGGATGCGCAGAAGCGAACTACGCTCTACGAAGCCTTTCTCAGCAAATACCCCGACGACAAGGCTGCCGCCGCATATGGGGAGTGGCAGCTTTCGCAGCAGTGCTTGTCCGCGGGTGACACGGCGAAAGCGCTGGAATACGGTGACAAAGCCCTCGACCTCTATCCCAACGACCTCGACATCCTGGTTTCGCAAGCCACCGTAGCGCAGGCGATGAAAGACAACGGCAAGATAGTTGACTATGCCGTGCGTGGGGCGGGGGTGTTCAACTCGATTGCAACGCAGCCCAAACCCGCCGACGTTTCCGATGCTGACTGGACCAGTCGCGTGGCCGAAGAACAAGACAATGCGCGCGCCGGTTATGAATTCCTGGAGAGCGCTGCCTACAATGCGATCGTCGCCGAGCAGGATCCGAGCAAGCGCATGACCTATATCGAGGCGTTCACCCCGGCATTTCCGAAGTCGAAGTTCGAGCAACCGATTTCGCAACTGGCGCTCTACAGCCTGCAGCAGCTCAATCAACCGCAGCGGCTGGAGTCCTACGGCGAGAAGGCATTAGCTGCCAATCCCGACAGTATCCCCACCCTGCTCATGCTGGCGAATGCCTACTCCGAAGATCCGAAGCAGGTGGCTAAGGCAGTGACTTATGCGAACAAAGTTATTGCGCTGACCAGCGCTAATCCATCAGGCGACAAACACCAGACGCTGGCGGCTGGGGTAGCGCACTCGACGCTGGGCTACGCTTATCTGAATCAGCAGAAGGTGGCGGCTGCCGTGCCTGAGCTCAAGACTGCCGTTAGCTTGCTGCAGGACGATCCGCAAGCGGAGCAAGCCGCCCTCTTCCGCCTGGGCTATGCCTATGCGAAGGAAAATCGTAGGGCCGATTCTGTGGCCGCACTGCAAAAAGCAGCCTCGATCGAAGGTCCCTATCAATCCCAAGCGAAGCAGATGCTGTCCAAGGTAAGCGCTGCGGGCAAGTAAAGGATGCTGGCCGTCCTAACCGCCCGGCGTCGGCTTCTGGCTTATTTCTTCACTAACGCATCGGAGAGCAGGTGTGCCTTGGTGGCCAGGTTGTAGGCTCGCTCGAAATCGCCGGCGGTCGTCGCGTTTTTCGATTGCGTAACGTAGGAGCGGATCTGTGCCACCATCTCTTCCTCATCATGCGACAAGCCACGATTCAGCCCGCCTAACGTCTTTTCCGTCGCGTCCAGCAACTGAGCCGTAGTCTGCTTCTGCTGAGAGAGCTGAGCCGTGGTGACGTCAGCAGCGATCGCGGTATCGGGAGGCGTGGTGTCCGCGGGGTTCGCCGGAGGATGAGCCACGGCAACCGTAGTGTTGTTGCTACTCGCGCTGGCTGGGTTGTTGGCACTGGCGTTTGCCGCTGGATTAGGCGGCACATTGCTGCCGTTAGCCTGAGTCGTAACGGGAGGCTGTGCGGGCTTGCGACGATGGTGCTTTACCGGGGCCGGCTTCGGCTCTTCGGGGGTAGGCTCCTCCTGCTTCGGCTCCGGCGGAGGCGGCGGCGGACTTACCTCCGCAATCTGGTTAGGCAAGGGCACGGCGACCGTGTCCATCGGAACCTGTGCCTGATTGGGAAGCTGTGCCTTCCTTTTTGTGCAAGCGGTCAAAAAGATGAGGCCTATTGCCAGAGCACCAATGACGAATTGGCGGCCAAATTTCATGTTTCGTGTGACAACAAATATATGGCGCTGAGTCCCGCAAGCTCAAGCTGCGCAGGCCGAGCGCGAACGAACCTTACCCTATGATAAACACATGCGCTGAAAAGCGCAGTCACAATGATCGCGCTTTCTCTCACATTCGGGTGATCACTTCCGCGCCTTCGCGATCCTTGGCTTCCGCCAGGGGAAGTATCAGCCGAAATGTCGTGCCCCGGCCCATCTCGGTGACAAAGTCCAGGGCTCCATTGTGGAGCTGCAGAGCGCGGTAACTCATGGCCAGCCCGATGCCGCTGCCCGCCTTCTTTGTCGTGAAATACAGGTTGAAGACCTTATCGCGAACGTCGGGCGGAATTCCGCTTCCCTGGTCACGGACCTCCACAGTGGCGGCCATCTCCTGCTTGCGGGCAATGATACTGAGTACACCGCCGTTATTCATTGCCTGTACGCCATTCAGCACCACATTCAGCAGCGCCTGCTTGATCAAGTCCGCGTCAGCTCGCACCGGAAGCGGCTCTTTAGCCAGGTGAGTCTCGACTCTGACATCCTGCCGGGCAGCTTCGGGGGAGGCCAGCAACGCAACATCCTCGACCAGCCGGCGCAGGTCAAAGTCGGCCAGCTGCAGTTCCACGGGACGGGTAAAGTCGACCAGCATCTGCACCACCCGGTCCAGCCGGTGTATCTCGCGACCGATGATGTCAAGATGGCGGCTGGTGTCGGAATCGACCTCGCGCATCTTCTCGCGCAGCAATTCCAGATGGACCACGATTGCGTTGATCGGGTTCTTGACCTCGTGGGCAACGCCGGAGGTGAGCCGCCCAATGGCAGCAAGACGACGGGACAGCTCAATCTCATTCTCGATGCGGCGGACCGATTCCGCGTCGCGCATGGTAAGCAGGGCGCCGATTCGCTCCCCCCGCTCGGCGATGAAATCGAGAGCGATCTGGATGCGACGTCCATTCTCCAACTCGATTTCGCGTTGCGGAATAGGCCGGTGGATGGCGAAGGCATCCAGCACGATGCGCCCCAGCTTATTGGCGTCGGTGAAGACCTGTTCTACCGTGCTGCCGAGTATCTCCGCCCGCGGACGGCCCACGAAACGCTCTGCCGACGCGCTTACCAGCACCACTCTGGTGTCGCTTGTGAAGAGTACAAGGCCGTCCTGCAGCGTTCCCATGATCTGGTCAAGATTTTCCTTCAGGGCGCTGAACACTTCCTTCACGTCGCGGATCTGACGGCCCAGGCGATCGATCTTGGTGCTGACCATCCCATATTCGTCGGTAACTTTCGGGTCGGGCTCGGGAGTATTATCCGGGACCCCGGCGGTCATCTGGTCGAGCCGCCGCCCGATCGCCTCCAAGGGACGCAGCGCGATGTTGGAAACGCTGGCAGACAAAAGCAGGGAGACGAGAATCGCAATGATGGAGAATGTCAGGGCGCGGTTCAGTTGAGGCTGAACCTCACTCTTCAGAAATACCGTTGAAATGCCGATGCGGATATCGCCGAAGGGCTGGCCTTCGCGTTGGATGGGCAGATAAACGTCATAGACTCGCGGCTCGCCATAGACCACTTTCAGCTGGCGAAGAAAACTGCCGTTGCGAACTTGCAGGAAGTCCTCGCGAGGCGACAATTGCTTGTCGATGGCAACTGGGTCGGTGTGCACGATGGCGCGGCCGTTGATGTCAGCGATGGCTGCGTCCGAGATGGTTGGGGAGTAGCCGACGACCGATTGCAGAAGCGTATTCAAACCTGGGTCGGTCTTCAGAGCCTCATCCAGGACCTGTGCAACCTGCTTGGGATCGTTCTCGTTGACAAAGGTGCTGCTAAGGTCAATTTGAGTGGCTTCGCGCGCGCTCTCTCGAATTTCTTTCGCAACGAAGTCCGCGCTGTCGTACGTCTCCGTAATCCGTTGCCTCACGAGATGCGACACATACAGGTACGAAAAGACCGCCACCAATGCAAAGACCATGCTGCTGATAGCCAGCACCAGCTTTGTTTTTAGCCGCATTCGACCCATCGGAGGACTCTCGCGCCGCGCGGGGATATTGCCCGGATCATATCAGTCCTTGGCACGGGACGAAAGACGGTGAGCAAGCCTGCCAGCCATATGCGTCGGGCGAACAAAAGACTACAATTCGAACCGGAATCGCCGGTCGAAGGTAAGTTCGCCGCTCCCGGCCAGACAAACCGGATTGCGCGAATCGTTCCCCGCAAGAGCCTCCGAAACAGGAGGTTACACGGTGAGCGTGAGAACGGCCGCCGGGCTCGCGGCGAAATTCAGCGCTGGCTTATCGAAGGAATACAACGAGAATCGCTGATTCCGCGTCTAATCCCTGGGGATTTTGCATCGAACTGGCAGGAAGGGGCAAAGGTGGCTCAATCCGCAACGCAAGCCAACGAGAACTTACCAACCGAAACCATCACCAAGCTGCGCACTCTGGCGCACGATCTCAGTAATTACATTGAAACCATTATGCAGGCTTCATACCTTCTCGCCCAGACCAAGCTTGATGACAATAACCGGAAGTGGCTGGAGTTGATCGAGAAAGCATCGCAAGACGCTGCCCGCGTCAATCGGGAGATCCGCGAGATTCTGCGCTCGCAGAGTTGACTGCCGCGGGCTTACCCTGACCGCTTAGCGCTAGGGCGAATCGGGCATCATCCGTGAGGCCAACTCGCCCGCAGGTTTAAAGCTCTTACATGCGCTTGGGCGAGGTTTTGTCGAGCAGGCCGATAAGCGGTTTGCCTGCCGCCGGTACGGGTACCACGCCCTCCTTAATGATCTGCGAGGCATCGACTGGCTTCCCGTAGAAACCCTTGTTAGCGTCGTCGTCGCTACCCCATCGACGCGCTGCCCAGCGAAGCTCCGGCAAAAAGGCCCTCGGACTGGGAACACGAAAGAATGTCGATGTTGGGATCGTTGAATCCGGCTGCGTTGGCGCCGGAGGAACCGGCCACGGCGGAGGCATCCGCGCCCAGTTTCAGTTTGCCGGAGAGCACTTTATCCGCGCCTCTATCGGTCATCACCAGGAGCACGTAGTCGCTCGCGGTGTTTCCTAACTGCGGCCCCAGACTGGCGGTATCCAGCGTGTACATCGCCGGAGCGCTCCAGGATCTGGGGCTCGTTTCCCAATTGCTACATTTTGCTGGCTTTGCTATTGAGCAGGGTAACCAGGGCCTGGCCAGCAGGTGTGGCCGTAACCCCGCCGCCCACGATCTCGCGGGCGCTGACCGACTTGTCGTAAAGCCGCTGGTTAGCGTCACTGTCAGGGCTAAGCGAGGCGCCGTCGAGTGATACGCCAGCAAAAAGTCCGGAAGTCCGGGAATAGGTCAGCATGTCAGCAGTGCTCGTACTCGCGCTGGCTCCGGAACCGGCCGCTGCTGTCGCGTCGCTGCCGACTTTGACTTTGCCTTCCAGCAGCTTATTCGCCGCCGTTGGCGCCATGACCAGGATGACGTAGTCCTTAGCCGTGCCGCCCACCTGAAGACCGGCACTGGCGCCACCGATGCTGTACATGGCGGGCGGTCCCCATTTGCCGGTAAAGTTAGCCCCCTCACGGCAAGCCATCGGACCGCGACCTCCGGTTCCACCGATGCCGATGGCGAACTTCTTAACGCTGGGCAGAATGATGATGCAATCAGCCTTCGCTACTGCGCTGGCCGGCACGTCCTTACTGCCGACCATTGCCCGTAACACGGTGGTGGCATTTCTGATGGTCTCCTCGTCTTTCGTGTTGTCAGCGCCCCAAACGGGCAGGGCCAACCATGCAATCCCTAACACGAGCAGAATAGGTACGGATCTCTTGACTAATATTTTCATTTTGCTCTCCTATGGTGCTTAATTGTCCAGAATGCTCTTCGGCATGTCCTGCTTATCGAGGACGGTTTTCAGAACGGTGGTCGACTCGGAAAGACGTTTGTCAACCTTGCTCTAAGCTTTCTTGTCATGGGGGTCCTTTCAGCAATTGGCGATGCTTCGAAGGAGAGTGACCACGACAGACGAATAAGGCTATCATATTCGAGTCCGTGGCTGCAGGATTACCGGCTGGAAGTGAAGTTTGCGGCGCCCGACTCTATGTCGCAGGGGATCGGGTTCGCTACGCCGCCTTCACCTGGGAAGAAACCGGTAGCGACCGATTATGGAGAAAGTCCAGGGCCCGACGGTAGCCCTCCATGGTTCCTACGTCGATGTAGACCTCACCCGAGCGATGTCCGCGTACCGTATTCCCGGCTTGAATGTAGGCGTTCAGTAAAGTGCCAAGGTATTCGTCGCTGCGCTGACGGGCCTCCCAAAGCAGTTTGAGGGCATGGAAGGCCTCGCCGCTGATGGTGAGCGCTCCCCATACCCAATGTGAGCCGGGATGCGGCGCCTTCACTTCGATGGAAGTGACCCGATCATATTCGTCGCAACGTACTGCGTCGAACAGGGAAGGGTTGTCCACCGGAAACAACACAAGATTAACCGGCGCGCTTGGCTCTGCCAGAGCCGGGCCATAAGCGTTCCCGGGAAACCAGATGGTATCCGGCAGGCCGATCAGCACCTGTTCCTGCGGTCCGACGAATGGTTCCGCGCGGAACAATGCGTCGCACAGACCGCGGGGGCGACGCTGCACGACATAGAAGATCTCGGCCGCATAGCTGCGTTCGGCGTAATAACGCACCAGGTCGCTCTTCTCCGCGGAAATGATCATGCAGATGCGGGTTGCGCCCGCCGCGATCATGCGCTCAATCAGGAATTCGGAAACTGCCTTGGGCCGTTCCGTTCCGTCAACCATTCGGGACCCGACGGGGAGAAGCTCCTTCGAGCAACCAAGTGGTTGAATACGTTGTCCGGCTCCGGCCGCGGGAACCACTCCGATCATGCCGATGCCTCCACCGCCGAAGCTCTACCGCGAAACGCCTCATCGCAATGGGCCAGCAGCTCGTTCGCCCGCCGCTCTCCCGTATGTTCCTCCAAAGTACGCTCACGAGCACGTTGGCCGGCTTCGCGCATCTGCGTTGCGGGAGCGTCCAACTGCGCGAGAACATCAGCCGTGTTGCGCACAATGCACACCTCGTGTTCTACATCGAAGAACGAATCCAGGCCTTCCCACCAATCCGTCAATATGGGCGTGCCACAAGCAGCGGCCTCAAAAAACCTGCCGGAGGGGCAATACCCCGATTCCGCCATCTGCCTTCGCGTGAGATTCAGCGTGGCGCCGGAAGATGAATAAAGGGCGGGATGCTGATGAACTGCGACATGCTCGTACCGCCGGACGTTCGCCGGCCACCGCCATTCTCTGGGATAGAGCGAGCCGGCTAGAAGGAACTGCGTGCCCTGGCGTTGGCGAGCTGGCTCTAGAAAAAGATCGGTGATTCCTTCCATCCGATCGGCAGCATAGGTCCCCACGAAGCTCAGGGCCGAGGCGAACTCCGCACGCGCCGGCACACGGAAATAAGCATCGGGATCGACGCAGCCATAGAGCGGACGGGCCATGCGCACACCGTACTCTTCTTGCAAACGGACGAGAAGCTTCCCGCCCGTGAATGACAGATACAGATCAAACCCCGGCATCTGGTCACGTCGCAAGTAATCCAGCGGACCTGAAGCCAACTGGCTTAAGGTGATAGGCGTATCCAAGTCGTAGAAGATGCGAAGCGGCCCCGCTAAATCGAGGATTTCGTCATTGACACGAGCCCCATCGGGAAAATAACTGGCGGTGATTACGACGTCGGAGTCCCGCACTTGTTGCAAGACGCGTCCGCGAATGTCGCTCCACTCGCTGTAAAGCTCAAGGCTGCAATATTCGCAGGCGGTGAAATCACGATGGGCGGAATAATACGGAACATCCCGTTCGTAAAAAGTGACCCGTGCTCTCTGCCGGTGCAGAGCGCGTATAAGCGCTCGATAAGGGGTAGCGTGGCCATTTCCCCACGAAGAAGAAAGCGTCAGACCGAAAATGGTGATCTTCAATAGCCCACCGAACAAGGTCAAGGGAGTGCGGCAGCAGCGGCACTCCGGACCAAAACGTACTTACCTTTCGATGGGCTGCGGCGGGGTAGTGTTGGCTGTCCCAGTCGCACCGGGACAGCCGTTCCACAGCCGTCAGGAAATAAGCTGGGCATCCATCGTGATATTGGCATTTAGCACGCGAGAAACCGGGCATCCCTTCTTCGCATTCTGCGCGGCTTCATCGAATTTCGCCTTTTCTGCTCCGGGGATTTTGACTTTGACGTCAAGGTGCACGGCAGTGATGGTGAACCCTGCATCGGTTTTTTCCAGCGTCAGGTTGGCAGTCGTATCGATACTCTCAGCGGTCATGCCTGTATTTTCCAATTGCGCAGAGAGGGCCATGGAAAAACAGCCAGCGTGCGCCGCCGCGATGAGTTCCTCAGGATTGGTTCCAACTCCGTTTTCAAAACGCGTGCTAAAGGAATACTGCGTTTGATTGAGTACCCCGCTTTGGGTGGATACTGTCCCCTTCCCACCCTTCAAACCACCCGACCAGTGGGCACTAGCTGTGCGTTGCATGTTGCCTCCTATGACAAAAGCTGATTTCCTCCAAATTACACGAATGTGGTAAACCTTGCGCGAACTCGCTGCCCTGCCGCGCACACCGCCGCAAAGAGAAAGCAGAAGAAGCAGTGGCGACGCGATTGCACAAAGGTCTAATAGAAATCGGAGCAACTCAGGAAGAATCCGCATCGGGGACAAATCATTTTGCAATGATTCGCCTCAAGCGTCTCGGAACAGGCCGGACACACCTGGGTGATGTAAACCGCCTTGCTTTGCCCGGTTTTGGAGTCGAGTGCGGATCGTCGCGCATCAGTCGAGTGGATGCTTTGGGTGTCTTTCATAGCTCGATAATAGGAATGACACAAGAGAGTGAGAAGAGTCCACATTTTTTCCGCTTGAATCGGTAACCGGTGTTAACGAACTGCTAAATGGCCCCAAGCACCCCACCAATGGTACATGTACCCATGACACAAAAATGGTGGAAAATTGTCTAGAATTTTACCGCTATGTATCTATAATGCAAGTCGGGGCATTGTTTCTATCAAGTGCCCCGGAACCGGCATAAGTCTTGGGAAGCAACTGTTTTCTGAAGGCCCGCGAGCCGGATTGTGGAAGTGAAGCATCGATGTTTATCACTTAGTTAACATAAGCAGATGGCCGCCTGGCCAAGCCATGTACCTGGATACCCTAGCTCGACAGGTCGCGAAAGCTGTCGCTGGGACGATGCGCTGAACCTCGGTGCGCTTGCGCCGTTGTAGAAAATATCGCCATGCACCAGTTGCAACACGGAGGTTGTAATCCATGAAGAAGCTATCGATCGCTGCCCTTGCCGCCCTCATGCTTGCCGGAGCTCTTAGCGCCGTTGGCGATGCAGCCTCCATCAGTTCGTTGCCCACTGCAGTAGTGGTCGGTGAAGGTTCATCCCCCTTCCCGGTCATGTTGTCTCCTGACAACACTGTCAGCGATTCCGGTCCGGTCAATACCCAATTCTAGAAACATATTCGGTCGCGAAACGACCCAGGAGATCCTTCCATGAAGAACTTGCTGATCGCCACTTTTGCTACCTGCCTGCTCGCGACGGTAGCCTGCGCCGCCACCAATTCCCTTCCAGCCGCTAGCGCTCCCAATCAGGAAACCGCAGTACAGACTTGCAGCGCCTCCGTTCCCTGTAGCTCAAATCAAGTTGCTTTGACTCCAGGTGAAGGCTCGCCCATGCCCGTTTGCCAGCCCGGCACTCACTGCAACGATGACCAGCTGCGCACCATCGCCGGCGAAGGCTCGCCCATGCCCGTCTGCCAGCCCGGCACTCACTGCAACGATGACCAGCTGCGCACCATCGCCGGTGAAGGCTCACCCATGCCCGTCTGCCAGCCCGGCACTCACTGCAACGATGACCAACTGCGCACCATCGCCGGTGAAGGCTCGCCCATGCCCGTCTGCCAGCCCGGCACTCATTGCAACGATGACCAGCTGCGCATCATCGCCGGTGAAGGCTCGCCCATGCCCGTTTGCCAGCCCGGCACTCACTGCAACGATGATCAGGCGAACTTCGTAAAGGTGTCATAGGTCCGATTCCCGCAACGGGAGGATGTGCAGTGTTATCTAGAAAGGAAGTAATCGTTTGCGCGGTTACTCTCCTTGAGAGAAGTTCTCACTTGTAATACGTAGACTTCGCGGATATGCTTTATAGCGAAGTCATGCATCTTCGCCTACTCGATTACGTGTTTTGGTTTGCCGCGCCCACGCTGCAGCTTGCGGTGCTGGTCTGCATGTTTCGTCGCGGACTTCACCGCGACTACCCGTACTTCTTCAACTATACGATTCTCGAAGTTGTAAGCGTGCCGGTGCTGTATCTCATTAACGCACACTTTCCGTATGCGTTTTATTTTTATGCCTACTACGTCAACATTGCGCTTTGCGTCCTGATTTCCTTTGCCGTGCTTCAGGAGATATTCAAAGACGCATTTCGTCCTTACGAAGCGCTGCGGGACTTGAGCGTCATCCTATTTCGCTGGTCAGCGTTAGTAGTCCTGCTGGTCGGGGTTATGTGGGCAGTCAATAGCGCTCAGGCGACCAGCAAAGTTATTGATTACATTTGGCTTGCCGATCGCAGTGTTCGCCTGATGCAGTGCGGACTGGTATTTTTCCTGGTTTTATTCAGCGAGTATCTGGGTATTTCGCGCCGCAGCTTGCTCTTCGGTATCTCTTTGGGCTTCGGAGTATTCGCTGCCGTCAACATGATGGTGACGACCGGCCTCACGCATCACGGTCCGATACGTGCAATTACTCTTCGCCAGATCAACAGCGCCGCTTATATGGTGGCGGCTGGAATATGGCTGGGTTATACATTGGTTGCTGCTCCTTCGAAAAGTAAGGTCGTCGAAGCTGTCGTGCGTTCGAGGGATTGGAACTCTGCCCTCGAAGATGCGCGCGTGCAGCCTGCGGCCGACAGCCTCCTGGACAGCATGGATCGAACCGTGGAACGCCTGCTTTACCCCCGCGAGGAATCCAAAGTTCCCGTCTCAGCCGGACGTGGGTAATCTTGCTCCTCATTCTGACGAAACGCGCCGTCTACGGACGGCTTTCCTATTGGCAATAACTGCGGAGAGACTTAAACGGGAATCCGCGTCTTTCGCGGCGGATTGAAAAACGGCAACTGGCGAACAGTGCCGCTTACCTTGTAACGAACTGCTTCCACTGTCATTTCTATCTGCAGTTTTTCTCCAGGCTGCGCATGTCGCGGGTCCACGCTAGCCAGAGCAATCAACTGTTTCAATATCGGTGACCACGTAGTCGAAGTGGCTTTGCCTACTTGCTCACGGCCCTTGTATACCGGGACATGAACACGGGAGGCGGTCGCCGGGGTTTGAGGAGCCAAACCCATCCTGTCGAAAAGCGCTTCTACCTCGCTCCAGTCAATTTCAAGTCCCACTAACAGACGTTTTGCTCCGATTCTTTTTTCTTCCAGCAGGGCCTTGCGTCCGATAGAGTTTTCTTTTTCGTAGTGCACCAGCTTGCCGAGGCCCACCTCAACTGGAGTGTATTTCTGCCCAGGAATGAGAGCTTTTTTGCTGCTGACGTAATCCACGTCCGCGAGAATCAGTCCGGCTTCGATGCGCGCTACATCGAGCGCCAGCATCCCCGTGGGGTGAATGTCGAAGCCCCGGCCGGCATCCATCAATGCGTCCCATACCTTCACGGCATCGTGCCATGCCATCCAGATTTCGTAACCGAGATCTCCCGTGTAACCGGTGCGCGATATGTCGACTGGCACCCCGCCGAGCTTGCCGCTGGTCTTGCGAAAGTACTTGAGATTCTCGATGTCGGCTTCCGCGACGCTCTTCAGCAGACGTCCCGAGGTCGGTCCCTGCAAAGCTAACGCGGCAACCTCTTCCGTGATGTCCTCAATCTCCACCTGGAGCCCCACAGCATTCTGCCGGAACCAGCGCAGATTGGGGTCGGCGGCGGTCCAGCGGTAGCGATTCTCCTCCAGCCGGGTGATCGTGCCATCATCGATAATCTTGCCTTCTTCATCGCACCAGCAGCAGTAGATGACCTGGTTAACCGCAACCTTGTTAATGTCGCGCGCGATCACACGGTTCACGAAGCGGGTCGCGTCGCGGCCGTTGATCATGTACTTGTAGAGCGGAGTTACGTCGATGAGAGCAGCGGCGTTACGAATGGCGTTGTACTCGTGCTCGTGGTGCGTCTCGTAGACGCTGACCGCATAAAAGCCAGACCATTCGCGGTAGTTCAAGCTCTGGCAGAGCGCTAACGTTCTCTCGTGGACGGCGGTTCCTACAGGCACACTGGCTCCTCGTTGACCGTGATGTGCGCGGATTATAACGAGCCGGCAAGACCGCAGCAACCGGACTCTTCGTGAGAGAGCCTCAGCCGCCCACAGCACAGCGACAAATCTGGCATAAGCCTTTAGAATTGGGCTCGCACTTCACGGACTTACTGGCCGCAGGATTGTAACCGCCCTGGGCTACGGCGCTGTGTTGTGTAGTGAATATGCCTGCCAACGGCTCAACGAAATACGACGTGATCGTGATCGGAGGCGGTCACAACGGCCTGGTCAACGCCGCGTACTTAGCTCGTGGCGGGAGAAAAGTTCTGGTGCTGGAGCGGCGTCACCTTGTCGGCGGTGCGGCTGTGACGGAAGAAATCATTCCTGGCTTCAAGTTCTCAGTCTGTTCGTATGTCGTCTCTCTGTTGCGGCCCGAGATCATTCGCGATCTCGACCTGCCCCGCCACGGCCTGGAGATTCTTCCTCTCGACGGCACGTTTACCCCCATGCCGAATGGCGACTACCTGTGGCGCGTAAACGATCACGGCAAGACGGTGCGAGAAATTCGGCGGCACTCGAAGTTTGACGCGGAAGCATACGAAGAGTTCGGCAAAGCCATGCTGCAGATGTGCCGTTTCGTGAAGCCGATTCTCGGTATGGTTCCGCCCGATCCTACAACTCTGAAGCCGCAGGACCTGCTGAAGCTGCTCTTTCTCGGCCGCCGCTTCAAGGATCTCAGCGGCGAGGACAAGTACAACCAGGTACAGCTGATGACCATGAGCGCCATCGATTTTCTCGATCAATGGTTCGAGACGGACGTGCTCAAGGCAACGATGTCGGCCTCCGGCATCATCGGCACATTCCTCGGTGTGCGCTCGCCGGGTACGGCCTACGTGCTGCTGCACCACTACATGGGCGAGATCGACGGCGCCTTCCGCGCCTGGGGCTTCGCTCGCGGTGGTACGGGAGCGATATCAAATGCCATCGCCGATGCTGCCCGTGAACTCGGGGTTGAGATCAAAACACAGACCGGGGTGGCGCAGATCCTGATCAAGAACGGAAAGGCCGTTGGAGTTGCGACCGCTTCCGGCGATGAGTATTACGCGCCGGTGATCTCCTCGAGTGTCGATCCCAACCTAACCTTCCTGAAGATGATCGAGCCTCGTCAGCTGACCGATGACTTTCGCGATCAGGTGAAGCGCTACAAGTTTCGCGGCTCTTCGGGCAAAGTTAACTTGGCACTCGACAGCCTGCCGGACTTCACCTGTCTTCCCGGCCCCGGAAATCACTTGCGGGGAGCGATCTCCATTTCGCCGAGCGTCGACTACATGGAACGCGCCTATGACGACGCCAAGTACGGCGATTATTCGCGTCGTCCCTATATCGATATTGTCATTTCCAGCCTTACCGATCCGTCCGTCGCTCCTCCCGGCAAACACGTCATGTCGTGTTTCGTGCAGTATGCTCCGTACAAGCTGAAACAAGGCAACTGGGACGACAAGCGCGAAGCCTTCGGCGATACCGTGATTGAGACCATCGCGGAACATGCTCCCAACTTGAAGAACATCATCGTAGGACGCCAGGTTGTAACTCCGCTTGATCTGGAGCGTGAGTGGGGCCTGACGGAGGGCAACATCTTTCAGGGTGAGCTGTCGTTGGAGCAGTTATTTTTCCTGCGCCCCGTGCCGGGCTGGGCACAGTACAAGACGCCGATCAAGAATCTGTGGATGTGCGGCTCAGCGACACATCCTGGTGGAGGCATCATGGGCGCCCCTGGGCGCCTGGCTGCGATGGAAATCCTCAAGCACGCGAAGGGCGCGAGCTAGACATGGCCGAGACCCGCGACATCGTCATCATCGGCGGAGGACATAATGGGCTGGTCACCGCCTTTTATCTTGCCAAGGCCGGATTTAAGCCTCTGCTCCTGGAGTGCCGACCGGTGATTGGCGGCTGCGCCATCACTGAGGAATTTCACCCTGGTTTTCGCTGCTCGACTCTGTCCCACAATGCGGGACCCATCAGGTCTGACATTGTGGCAGACATGAACCTGGGTCGGCATGGCTTGAAAACCTACACGCCGACGGTGAGAGTTCTGTCCCTCTGCCACAACGGAAATCTGATTCTTTACGGC
>JBARGS010000345.1:0-4158 GCA_049798495.1 Candidatus Korobacteraceae bacterium
CTTGTCGCGAATGGCAATGCGATCGACGGTATAGAAGGTGCGAAGAATGTCCTCGTCCGAACGCAAACCCAGCGCCCGCAGGAAGATGCTTCCCAGGAACTTGCGCTTGCGATCGATGCGCACGTAGAGAATGTTCTTCTGGTCGTACTCGAACTCGACCCACGAGCCGCGATAGGGAATGATCTTGCCCAAAAAGTAGGTGCGGTTGTTGGCCGTCTCGAAGAAGACGCCCGGCGAACGGTGCAGCTGGCTGACGATCACGCGCTCGGTGCCGTTGATGATGAAGGTGCCGTTGGTGGTCATCAGCGGAATGTCGCCGAAGAAGACTTCCTGCTCCTTCATGTCGCGGATGGAGCGGTTGCCAGTCTCCGGATCCTTGTCGTAGATGGTCAGGCGCATGGTGACCTTCAGCGGAGCGGAATAGGTCATACCGCGCTCTTCGCACTCGGCCACGTCATACTTCAGCTGCAAGCCGACGGGATCGCCGCACTTGTTACAGAAATCGGGCGTATTGGCGTTGTAGGTGCCGCACTTGGTGCAAAGCACATCGCCCAGGTGGAACGGGTCGGTCTTCACCGTCGCACCGCAGTTGCGGCAGGTGGTGCGCAGGTGATTCAGCCCTTTCAGGTGGCCGCACTTGCACTCCCAGTTGCCGATGGCGTACTCGACGAAGTCCAGCTGCGAGACGTTGCGGAAGTCGGTGATGGGAAATACCGACTGAAATACTGCCTGCAAGCCGGCATCGTCGCGCTCACTCGGCAGGGCGTCCATTTGCAGGAAGCGATCATACGAACGCTTCTGTACCTCGATGAGGTTGGGAATCTGAATGGTCGCCGGAATTTTTGAGAAATCGAATCGATTTCGGTTGGCAGTTTTCTGTTGCGCCATGTATAAAGCTCCTAAATCGTTACCGGCCAGCGTCGCTTAGTGGCCGTACCGCTCAAAGACTAAGGTGCGACGAGGGAGACGATCCGTCGCACGGTGAAACTTGGGGTCGAGAGAGATCCGGGTACTGTAGTTTTGCGCAAAAAAGACGACTGCGCTCGCAGAGACAGAGCTCCCCGCAAGCGCCGTGTGAGGCGTCGAGCAATCCCATAACCAATTGGCCTGGGAAATCGGCACATTGTGTGCCGCCATGTTTTCAGCTTCCCGCGCCAGTATCTTCAGGCCTTGTCCTGGTTCAGCCTGCGGTCGCGTCTGAGCTGACGCGATATCCTCCAGGCTGACCGCCCGCCACAACCTGTTTTGATGCCCGAAACTTGAAAAAGTATCGGGCCCTCAACGATGCCCGGGAATTCCGCGATTCCTGCTGAGAGAACCGCTTGCTTCCTCGGCTTCATCGCGCCTCTCCACGGCCGCTCCGACGTGAAGAAGAACGTAGCCGCCGCCCCGCCATGCGAAAGCGGCAGCAGCCAGAAACTCCGGTCAGCGCGCCCGGAGTGAATCGCCCCATTCTATCCAGACTACAGCAAGTGCCAGGGTTGGCGCTTGCCAGCGTCCGCCGTGAACGGGGCCGGAATATCTACTTCACCTCGACGGTCGCTCCCGCCTCGGTGAACTTCTTCTTGATGGTCTCGGCTTCTTCCTTGTTGACGCCCTCTTTAATCGGCTTGGGCGCGCCATCCACCAGGTCCTTGGCTTCCTTCAGACCCAGGCTGGTGACTTCGCGGACAGCCTTGATCACGTTGATCTTGTTGGCGCCCACGGCGGTCAGGACAACCGAGAACTCGGTCTTCTCTTCCGCCGGAGCCGCCGCTGCTGCTGCTCCGCCACCCGCTCCTGCCATCACGACCGGGGCCGCAGCCGCCGCCGAGACGCCAAGGCGCTCTTCCAACTTTTTCACTAAAGCCGCCGCATCCAGAAGCGACAGGCCTACGATTTGCTCTTCCAACTGCTGCAGATCCGCCATGTGTGTATCCACCTATTCGTTATTCGTGGTATTGATTTCGTTATCGGTCTCTGAGGTTTCCAATGTGTCTCCCGCGCGCCAGACTTCGCTCAGGGAACACCCCTCACAACGGATAACTCAATCTCTCCGGCAGCGCTTGCGCGCCGCCAAACTTGTGTCCCCACGCCGTCGTGGGAAATCGAAATCGGGTGCCCCATCCTACGCCCGCTTTTGGCGTAGGGTGGGAGACCAATAACCTACCTCGGGTACCCCACACATTCGCGGTTTTCGAATGTGTGGGACTCGAAACTCTAGGCCTGCGCCTCAGCCGGGGCAGGGTGCCCCATCCTACGCCCGGTTTTGGCGTAGGGTGGGAGTAGTCAATCAGGCCTGCGCCTCGGCAGGGGCTGTCTCAGCCGCCGGGGCGGGCGCCACGTCCGCTGCGCCACCAAACTTGTTCTTCTCCACGCCCTGGTTGATGACGACGGCGATATCGCGGCCCACCGCGTTCATCACCGTAACCAGTCGCTGCGCCGGAGCGTTCATCAGGAAGAGCAGCTTGGAGTAAATCTCTTCCTTCGACGGCATGCTGGCCAGCGCGTCAATGTCTTTAATCGCGATGACGCGGCCTTCGACGATGCCGGCCTTGAAGGTGTACTCCGGATTGTCCTTGGCGTACTTGCTGAGCGCTTTCGCCAGCGCGACCGGGTCGCCGCTGGTGTAGGCGATCGAAGTCACTCCGGCGAGGCCCTGCATCGCCTCTTCGACCGACGTGCCCTTTGCCGCTAGCTCGGCCAGCGTGTTCTTCACCACGCGATAATGGCCACCGGCGCCGCGCACGGCCTTACGGAGCTCGAAATCCTTCAGTACGGTCATCTTGGCAAAGGTGCCAACGATGGCGTGGCTTGCGCCTTGGAACTCTTTCGTGAGTTCCCCAACCTGCTCGATCTTCTTTGCTTTCGTAACGGCCATTTTCGAATCCTTGTTGTCTCCCACCCTTCGCCGACAGCGGGCGAAGGATGGGGCACCCGCAATTAATTTTGTCATCACGAGCGAGCTTCAGCTCGTGAGGGATCTTGCTTCTACGCGCGCGCGGCAGCTTCCACGGCCGAGGTGTCGATCGAGACCCCCGGTCCCATGGTGGAGCTCAGATAACAACCCTTGATGTACTTGCCTTTCGCCACCGAAGGCTTCGCCTTGATCACGCTGGTGATGACCGTCGCCGCGTTCTCCACCAACTTCTCGGGCGGGAACGAAATCTTGCCGACGGGCACGTGGACCAGCGCTGTCTTATCGGTGCGGAACTCAACCTTGCCGGCCTTGGTTTCCTTCACCGCGTTGGCGACATCGAAGGTCACGGTCCCAGTCTTCGGGTTGGGCATCAGGCCACGCGGGCCGAGCACCTTACCCAGACGGCCAACCGACTTCATCATGTCGGGGGTGGCGATCACGGCATCGTAGTCGGTCCAGTTTTCCTTCTGGATCTTCTCCACCATGTCCTCGCCGCCAACGAAGTCCGCGCCAGCCGCTTCGGCTTCGCGAACCTTCTCGCCGGTGGCGATCACCAGCACCTTCTTCGACTTGCCCAGGCCGTGCGGCAGAACTACCGTGCCGCGGACCATCTGGTCGGCATGCTTGGGATCGACGCCCAGGCGCATCGTCAAGTCGACGGTCTCGTCGAACTTGGCGTACTTCACTTTCTGCAGCAGCGGCACCGCATCCTGAAGCGGGTACGACTTCGCTTCCACGGCGGCGCGCGCCTTCTCGATATTCTTTCCGGATTTCTTCATCATGCTCCTTGTCTCCCACCGCTGTTCCTTGCTGCCAAACAGCCGTGGTGTTTACGACTGCGGTCGGGCGACCGCTTTGTATTCATTATCCCACAGTGTGGGACAATCTTACGCCGTTACTTCAATACCCATCGAGCGTGCGGTGCCCTTCACGCTCTTTACCGCGGCCTCAACCGAAGCCGCGTTCAGGTCGGGCATCTTCTGCTTGGCAATCTCCAATACCTGCTTCTCGGTGACCTTGCCAACCTTGTCCTTGTTGGGAACGCCCGAGCCCTTCGCCACGCCCGCGGCGCGCTTCAACAGAATGGAAGCAGGCGGCGTCTTGGTGATGAAGGTAAAGGAGCGATCCGTATACACCGAAACCACGACCGGAATGATCAGCCCTTCGAGTTCCTTGGCGTTCGTCCTGGCATTGAACTGCTTGCAGAACTCCATGATGTTGATCTGCGCCTGCCCCAGCGCCGGACCCACCGGAGGAGC
>JBARGS010000346.1:0-10348 GCA_049798495.1 Candidatus Korobacteraceae bacterium
GTCGTTTTCATATCAATAATCCGTTCTACAAGAATTGATCCGTAGCTTCAGCTGG
Source organism: Candidatus Korobacteraceae bacterium (assembly GCA_049798495.1). Classification (GTDB taxonomy): domain Bacteria; phylum Acidobacteriota; class Terriglobia; order Terriglobales; family Acidobacteriaceae; genus Bog-257. The sequence continues at coordinate 56 of JBARGS010000346.1, forward strand.
TGAACGGCGCGCGTTCGCCGAGCTGTTCCAGAAAAAACGTCTTCGCGCAGTTACTCGAGGGAGTGGATTTTGTCACGCGAACAGAAAAGCCAAGCCTGTTCGCTAGAGGTTCCAGGCATGTCTTGAGCTGTTTCTTGTTTACATGAATACTTTGTGGCAGACGACCCAACTGCGCGATGGCCATCAAAATTGCCTTAACCAGCAACTCTCCCGCAGACTCCTCCGGCTCACCCAACGCAGGAGGAAACAGCACACCGCTCGCGGCATCCGTCACCAATGCGGCCCTGGTGCAGGCTTTGCGCTCATTCTTACCACCCACCGCGGCGCTGGCGACAAAGTAATCGGCTTCGAAGGTACCGCTTTGCGGATAGTCCTTTTGCTGAATTTTGCGGATCGTTTCCTCAGCAAGATGCGGCGCCGCCAGAGGCGCCGGCGGTGGATCGGACAGCCTGGCGATTTTCACCACATACTCATGGTATAGGCCGCCGGTCTCACTGCTCCGGGGAGTAAGAAGGGGATATGTATCTTCCCGCAGCCAGAGATCGAGGGACTCGTCCTCCGACAACGCTTTGCTTACGACCAGGACGGCCTGCAGACACTGAAGAAGAAGAATCGCTTCCTGTTCGGTAGGGTACCAGGGATGATATCCGGGGCGGAAAGTCCGAAAGACAGGCACCCTCACGCGCGGCCGCATAAGGCAACCCACAGCTTTCAGTAGCTCGCGATCGGGCGGAGTCGCGTCCGAGGGCCGCACCAGTTCCGCGCTGACCGCATGCTGCGAGGCAAAGAATTCGCCGGGCGAGACCGGCTTGCCGAGAGCAACCTTGCGAAACAAGCGATAGCTCTCCGCCCCGATGTAGACGTGCAGCGAGATTACCTCGCCCAGCACACCCATAACCGAGCAATAACAAAGCTCGTGTGACTGGGGATCCTCGAATAAAATCAGATCCTGGTCGCCTATGATCTCCCAAGGTCGCTCGCTCGCGAACTGCTTCATGAGCTCGTAGAGGCGCTTGGCCGTCGGTAAGGATACGCCTTCCTCGCCGGCCAATTGTTTTTGGAAGAAACGATCGGGGGTACTGAGTACAGCAGCTTTAGGTATTCTCGGCATACAAGCCTTATCTATTGATCGAGTGCTCCGAGCGATTTGCGTAACTGTGCCGCCCCTGAAGGGGCTCTGCAAGCTGATCTAGACTCTACCCAGCGCTTCCGCGCTGGTCTAATTACTTTCGCCCTTCGGGCTCCTCTCAACTCTTCCTGCTCCGCGCGACCGCTTCCCGGGCTTCCTTGTCGGCGGTCTTGCGGCGTTCGGTTTCGCGCTTGTCCCAATTCTGTTTGCCGCGAGCCACCGCCATCTCCACCTTCACCCGGCCGTTGCGAAAATACAGCCGCGTGGGAACCAGGGTCAGGCCTTTCTGCTGCGACTTGCCGAGCAGCTTGTTCAGCTCGTTCTTGTGGACCAGCAACTTCCGCGTTCGCAGCGGCTCATGATTAAAGATGTTGCCGTGCTCGTAGGGGCCGATGTGGGCATTGATCAGCCACAGCTCGCCGTCCTTCACCAGGCCGTAGGCGTCTTTCAGATTCGCACGCCCGCCGCGCACCGACTTGACTTCGGTCCCGCGCAGGGCGATGCCGGCCTCGAATTTTTCCAGCAGGAAGTAGTTGTGCGACGCGGCTCGATTCACCGAGGCATCGCGCTCACCGCTGGCCACGGGGTCGCGGCGGCCGGCGGGCTTCTTGGCCGGAGCGGTTTGGGCGTGACGGGACATAGGAAGCGTTTAGTTAGTGTAGACGGTTTGGGAAGGAGTGAAAACAACCGTCGCCTTGGCACGGAACTATGCCGATGCCGGTCGATTGCATTCCACGTGGAACAGCGTGGCGCACCCAGGTTCGCGCCTTATTGCGTTACGGTCAGGACAACGGTTTGGCTGCTCACCATCTGACCCGTAGTGCTGTTGGTGGTGGTGGCGGTGATATTGGTGCTGCCCGCGGCTACACTGGTCACCAAACCTGCACTGGATGACCCGCTGCCGATCGTCGCCACGCTGGTGTTCGACGAGGTCCAGCTCACCGAGCTGGTAACGTCGTTGGACGCACTTCCATTGGCGTAGGCAAAAAACTGCAAAGTGTTTGGCACTCCGCTGATTGTCGCCACGGTTATGGGCATGGTGCTTCCCGACATGGTGGTGATGACCAGGCTGGTAATGTTGCTTAGCGTCACATTGACAGTGGCCGTCCCGGTTACACCCTGGGAGCTGGCGGTGATGGTCGCCGTGCCAATGGCGACCCCCGTCACCGAACCGCCGGGCGAAGTGACGCTCGCGATGGTGGTGTCCGAGCTTGTCCAGCCTACCGAATTTCCACTGATCTGATTCTGGGTGCCGTCGGAGTATGTGGCAAATGCACTTAGCGAGGCCATCTGGCCGACCCCGACCGTGACCGAAGCGGGCTGGATAAATATCGAACTGATCGAAGGACTGATGAAGAAGCCACTGCAGGATGTCAGGAATGGGGACAGGGCCAAGCTTAGGGCTACGGTCAGCACGAGCCGCCGGCGAGCTAGCGTGGGGCGACCCCCGCTACTAGGGCAGAATTCACCACGGCTGTCAACGAAAGAACTCCCTGTTCCTGCGAAACCCATTTGTACTCCCGACGTGGAAACCTGCCTGCCAAGTGCTTCGTGGCAGTTGAGGCCGAATTCCCAGATTGCGCCCGCACCCCACGTGGACCAAGTTCGTGGCACAACTAAGAACCGCCGGAAGCTGTCCGATAACGACTACCTTCCGCCAGGATCTCCGACTGTCAAATTGGTATTCTACCAAACGAAGGTAAAAGTTTCTTTGATTTCAAAGAAGCATTCTGCTGAGATACCATCTTCGTTCTCCACTTCGGCAGGTCTTTCTCGGACGTGTTGCCGAAAAGTGAAGAGCGAACCGCGGGTTGACTTGTCCTCCGCGGTCCGTCTAAGGCAACAGTGGCTATGACCAGCACACGTCTGTAACAGGAGTCCGGGTCAGAAGGAATCTATGAAGCAGCTTGGAATCGTCCTTTTGTTGGGCGCCGCGCTCAGCCTTCCGGCGGCAGCCGCGCCCCTGAGCAACAACGCACGCACGGTGATCCCGCAGGCAGTGCAGCAGATCATCTCGGTGGACTACCGCGAACTGCGCGATTCGCCCACCGCACGCGCCCTGAAAGATCAGGTCATCCCGGACAACGTCAAGCAGTTTGAGTCGGCGCTGCGCAGCGTCGGCATCGATCCCGATCGCGATGTCGAACAGATCACCTTCGCGACCTATCGGGGGCCAAAGAATATTGTGTACGGCGTCGGCATTGCGCAGGGGCCTTTTAAGCAGAAGGAGTTCCTGGCCAAGGCAAAAGCCAAGAAGATTAAGCCGGAAAAATATCTGCTCTCGAACATCTATTCCATGGGCTCGGGCTTTCAGATGGTGTTTCTTGATCCCATCACCATCCTGTTTGGTGACAACGCGGCCATCAAAGGCGCCATCGACGTGCGCGATAACGGCGCTGCATCGCTGGCCTCGAACGACATCATTGACGATCTGATCAGCAGCATAGAGAGTGAGCCTGTGTGGAGCGTGCTCGACCAAAAGGGCACGCAGAGCATGATGCGCTCCGCGCTAGGCCAGGCCGGCGCGCTTACCAATTTCGAGGTCGTGAAGAAGCGCCTGCTTGCTTCCGACTACATCATGAACTTCACCAACGGCGTAAGCTTCGACGTGGCTGTGAAGACTTCCGACAACCTGACCGCCGCCAGCCTCTCGGGGCTGATGAAAATCGGCGTCCTGTACAAGAAGATGAGCGGCTCGTCCAGCGAGAAGCTGGCGCTGGAGAACACCACCGTCGACAACTCCGAAGACCTGGTGCAGATGCACTTTGCGACCGACGATCAGCGCTTCCAGGCGCTCATGAAGTCGGACCTGTTCGCAGCCGTGTCGCGATAAGCATCACGGGGCTGGAAGCTAGCGGCGCCCCAGCGCCTTATTGCACGCTCAGGACGATGGTCTGGCTGTTCACCACCTGACCCGCACTGTTGTTGGTGGTGGCGGTGATGTTGGTGGTGCCCGCAGCCACACTGGTCGCCAGGCCATTGCCACTGGAGAGTCCGCCGCTGATGGTCGCCACGCTCGGATTCGACGAACTCCAGGTTACCGATTGAGTCACGTCGTTGGAGGCATCCCCATTGGCGTAGGCATAAAACTGCAGGGTTGCCGGCGCTCCGGGAGTTGTCGCCGTGCTTTGGGAGACGGTGCTTCCCTGGGTAGTATTGATGACCGTCCTGGTCACGTCACTCGCCGTCACGTTGACGTTGATCGTCGCGGTAAGCGTCTCGGTGCTGTTGCCGTAGCAAGTCTTCGAGAGTTGCGGGCTTCCATTGCTAATCGTAACCACAACCTGACAGCCCGTGCCGGGGATGGTTGCGGTGGTCGTGGCGGTGATGGTCGCGGTGCCAGCCGAAGCGCCCATCACCAAACCGCCGGGAGAAGTGACATTCGCAATTGTGGGGTCCGAGCTTGACCAGGTCACCGAATCTCCGTTGACCGTTTGCTGGCTGCCGTCAGAGTACATGCCATGTACGGCGAGCTGGACCTTATTGCTCGTCGCGATCGTGGCCGAAGCCGGGTTGATGTATGTCGTGCTGAGAGTAGGATGAATGAAGAAGCCGCCACCGCATGACGCCAGGAACACGGACAGAAACAGCGCTACGGCTACGGTCAGCACCGGCCGCTGGCGAACTCGCTTCCGTCGATGTCCATCCGCACTGGAGGAGAATTCACCACGGTTGCCAACGAAAGAATTTTCTGTTCCCGGAGAACCCATTTCTACTCCCGACGTGAGGACACTCGTTCGCATTGTACTCCGCTTAGATCACTTCCTATCGATTGGCGGAGTTGGTTCCGCTGGGTATGACTGCCGCAGATTTCCCGCAGTATGGAATGTTATAATCGCGCCGACCATCGCGCCTCTGTGCATATTTGGGATGCGGAAACGCACGCCCGTGGGCGGGCGCGAGCGCTCACGTTTGGCGTGGGCTCAAGTCTTACATCCGGAACCTGGTATGTGGCCGTACGGAGGCACAAGGTCCGGCGCAAATTCCCCGGGGATTTAAAGGAATGATGAAACGCTTTACCGGTGTGCTGACGCTACTACTGATTTTGGCGGTGTCGGCGCTCGCCTCCAACGACAAGCAGGCCAAGCAGCTTTTCCAAAAGGGCAAGGATGCCGAGGTTCGCCAGGACTACATTGCGGCTTACAACTTTTATCATCAGGCGTATCAGCTCAAGCCTTCGGACCTGACCTACCGCGCCTCCTTCGAATATGTGCGCTTTCTGGCTGCCGCCTCGTATGTCCATCAGGGCGAACTGCTGGTGAAGGCCGGCAAGCTGCAAGAGGCGCTCACCGACTTCGAGCAGGCCATTGCCATCGATCCCTCCAGCTTTATCGCGCAGCAGGAGATCAACAAGACGCAGCAACTGCTAAAGGACAGCCAGAACCCGACCCCATCTGCGCCCACCACCGAATCCGGGCTGGACAAGCGCATGGAGGAGGCCACGGGGCCGGTAGAGCTGGCGCCGATTTCGCAGACGCCCATCACGCTGAAGCTCACCGAAGATGCGAAGACGGTCTACGAGTCGATCGGGCGCCTGGCAGGCATCAACGTTCTCTTCGATCCCGACTACGTATCCAAGAAGATTCGCGTGGATTTGAACGGCGTGACGCTTCAGGAGGCTCTGGAGATCACTGCGCTGGAGTCGAAGACATTCTGGCGGCCGGTCACGCCCAATACCATCTTTGTTGCCGCCGACACTCCGGCCAAGCGCAAGGAGCTGGAGCAGAGCGTCATCCGCACTTTCTATTTGACCAATCTCTCTCAGCCCAATGAGTTGCAGGACCTGGTCAACATTCTGCGCACGCTGCTCGACACGCAGCGGCTGCAACAGTTCCCATCGCAGCAGGCGATTGTAGTGCGCGGCACGCCTGACCAGATTGCCATGGCGGGCAAGCTGATCGAGGATCTCGACAAGTCGCGGCCGGAAGTTGTGGTGGAAATCGCCATCATGCAGGTGACGCGCGACAAGATGCGCAACCTCGGCATCCAACCGCCGACCAGCGTCGCGGTCGGTCTTCAGCAGTCCACGCCGACGACGAGCACCACGAGCGTGACCGGTAATGCGGGGAATGGCGGGACGGCTACAACTTCCACCGGCAGCACCGCCGGACAGATCACCCTGAACACGCTAGGCAATCTCAATGCCACCAACTTTTCTGTCACGATCCCGACGGCAACCGCCAATTTCCTGATGAGCGACAGCAGCAGCAAGCTCATCCAGCAGCCGCAAATCCGCGCTTCCGACGGGCAGAAGGCATCGCTGAAGATTGGCGAACGCGTTCCGGTGGCGACCGGCTCGTTCCAGCCTGGCATTGGCGGCGTCGGCATCAATCCGCTGGTCAATACCCAGTTCAACTACATCGATGTCGGCGTCAATATCGACATCACGCCGCGTGTGCATGGGCTGGACGAAATCACGCTCAAGCTTTCGGTGGATATTTCGGCCATTGACTCCTACCAGAACATCGGCGGCATTCAGCAGCCGGTCATCGGACAGCGCAAGGTGGAAAACGAGATCCGCCTGAAGGAAGGCGAGGTCAACATTCTGGGAGGAATCCTGGAGAATACCAAGACGTATTCGTTGTCGGGTATTCCGGGCCTGGCGTCGATTCCGCTGTTCAAATATCTCTTCGCGGAAGAGACCAAGGAAGTGAACGATAACGAAATCGTCTTCATCCTGATTCCGCACATCGTGCGCGCGCAGGACATTTTCCCCAGCAACCTGAAGGCGATCGACGTAGGCACGGCCAACGGCATTTCGCTGCGCGGGCAGCCTGCGGCTCCGCCGGCTAACGGTCAGCCGGGCGCGCCATCGGGAGCGATGAACAACCCGGGGCAGCCACGGCCTCAGCAAATGCTGCCGCAAGGTAATGCAGCTCCGGCCAGTGTTCAGCCGACGTCGGCTTCTACTCCCGCTGCCGCCTCGGCGCCGCCGGGCAGCGCGCTCATCAGCTTCGATCCGCCTACTCTGGATCAGGCGGTGGGATCCACCTTCACGGTCAACGTGAATTTGGCCGGAGGCCAGAATGTCTTCTCGGTGCCGGTGCAGATCATGTACAACCCTCGCGTGCTGCAACTGGTGAATGTCTCCAACGGAACGCTGCTGGCGCAGGATGGCCAGACGGTTGCGCTGGTGAATCGCGACGACAGCATGGCGGGAATTCTCCAGGTGACCGCGTCACGTCCTCCGGGGACCAATGGCATCTCCGGTGACGGCTCGGTGTTTACACTGACTTTCCAGGCGAGAGCTCCCGGCCAGTCCACGTTGAGCATTAACCGCGCCATGATCAAGAACACTGGAAATCAGACGGTTCCCGCGGGCGGCTCCCAAGCCATCGTGACGATCCACTAGGGTACTCGTCTAATTTAGAGAGACGATATGCGTGAAATGAGGGCCATCCGGGCCCTCGGTTCGCCCGTCTGAGTTGCCGGAGGTTTCCTTTCACCCTTTCGCGAGTTGCAGAGAGGATTAAAATAGAAGCAGTGCTTTCCCGTTTCATCCATTGCGTTCCCAAAGGCGAGGAATCCCGTGCCTCGGAAATCGGGCGCGGGCGTTCGTCCGCGGACAACGGACGCGGCCGTGGCTTCACCCTGGTTGAGCTGGTCGTCGCGATGACCATCCTGATGATCCTGACCGCGATGGCTACCCCCGTAGTGCGCGTCATTAACCAGCGCAATCAGGAGCGGGAACTGCGCCATGATCTGTGGGAGATGCGCGACGCCATCGACCGCTACAAGGATGCCGCTGACCGCGGCGCCTTCCAGGTCAAGGTCGACAGCCAAGGCTATCCGCCCGATCTGGAGACGCTGGTGAAGGGCGTGGACGCGAATGGCAAGAAGATGCGTTTCCTGCGACACATTCCGGTCGATCCCATGACCGGCAAGGATGAGTGGGGCCTGCGTTCGGTGCAGGACGATCCGGATTCCGATTCCTGGGGCGGGCAGAATGTCTTCGACGTCTACACCAAGGCGGAAGGGACAGGTCTGGACGGGACGAAGTACAAAACATGGTAGGTTGAATTCGGCAGGGCTTCCCGGCCGAGCAACGATAATTCTCAGGTCCTCATGAAACGGCGTTTCGACGAGCGTGGATTTACTCTGATCGAGTTGATGGTGGTGATCAGCATCATCGTCATCCTGCTGTCGCTCGCCATCCCGAATTATCAGAGTTCGATCCTGCACGCCCGCGAGACTGCGCTCCGGCAGGATCTATACATGATGCGCTCGCTCATCGATCAGTACACCCTGGACAAGCAGAAGGCGCCGCAGTCGTTGCAGGATCTGGTAGACGCCGGCTACATCAAGGAGATTCCCAAGGATCCGTTTACCAACTCGAGGGAGACTTGGGCGCCGGCGACGGATGAGAGCATCATGTCGCCCGACCAGACCGAGCCCGGCATTATCGACGTGCACAGCGGCAGCGATCAAACCTCCAGCGACGGGACCGCGTACAGCACGTGGTAGATTCGCACATGAGAAAGCCGACGTGCGGTGGGCACGCCGGCTCAACGAATCGCGCAATCTCTACTACGGCATCAATTGGAAGATGACACCGCAACCCTGCATGCCGCAGGACATGTCTCCGCCGTTCGACGTGGTACCGTAAACATTGCCGCTGGAGTCCAGAACCACGCTGCCGAGAGGAGTTCCGCCGTCACCGCCGCCAGTGAAGTCATAGAGAGCGGAATAGGTCCAGTTGCCACTTGTGAAGGTGAGTTCGAAGACTGCACCATGGCCGTAGGCGCCGCCTTGTTGTAGCGTCCCGTACAGGTTGCCAGCCGAACTCATCGTTAAACGGTCGACCGCGAAGCCGTTTCCGGGGAAGCTATAGAGCGTCGTCAGCGACCAGTTGTCGCCGGATGGACTTAGCTCAAACACAGTTCCTCCACCCTGCGAACCGCCCTGCCAGGTGTCCCCATACAGGTTGCCGATTGCGTCCCTAACCAAACCAGCATTGGGATTCTTCCCATCGTTGCCGCCCTGGAATTTATAGATGACTCTTTCCGTCCAACCTGAGCCCGACGGCGAGAGCTCGAAGACTGTGCCGCATCCGCTGCTACAGGCCGTGGAGCCGCCGCCATTCGAGGTCGTGCCGTACAAGTTGCCAGCGGTGTCGAATAACAGACCGTCAACCGGGTTCGCGCCGTCGCTACCTCCAGCGAAGCTGTAAAGAACACTCTCGGTCCACTGGCCGCCGCCCGAGGGTGAAAGCTCGAAGATTGCGCCGAGGCCGTTTGCGCCTCCCTTGTCCGTGGTGCCGTACATATTTCCGGCCTGATCGAAGATGACATCACTTACAGGGACGCCACCGTCCGGTTCCCCAGCGAAGCGATAAAGCACATGCTCCAGCCATGGGGTAAGGGGGGTTGGCGGAACTCTGGGTGTCGGGGTTGCATTGAAAACGATGCCGCAGCCAGTGGCTCCATCGAAGTCACAGTTGCCCTCGCCGCCGCCTGCTGTCGTGCCGTAGAGAGTACCGTTGGGGCCAATCGTCACAGGTTTCAGGGGAAGCGCGCCGTCGGTGCCTCCCAGGAACTTGTAGAGCGGACTCAATATCCAGCTGTCGTTCTTATGGTTGAGCTTGAAGACCGTACCGCAACCTGACGTGCCATTAAACGTGCACGAACCTGTACCGCCGGCAGAGGCCGTTCCATATAGGTTATTGCCTGAGGCATCCATGGTCAGGCCAGCCGAAGGATTAGCTCCGTCGCTCATGTCCGCAAAACTGTGCAGGGTATTAGGGGCTACGCCCGCAAGCATGGCCACGACTTTCGGGCCGAAGCAATTGTTGCAAGGGCCATCAGCGTTGCCCGGCCCACCCAGGAAGTTGAGATACGAGACCGTTCCATCATTCGAAGGTCCAGCGGTCTGTCCCGGCGTGAACACTCCAGAGGTCACATGCTGCAATCCTTGCTGTCCAATCAACCAAAATTGCACGTCATCGCCGTTTGGTCCTTCGTCACTGGTATCAAGAGGAACGCCCGTGTACTGGAAAAAAGTGTGGTTCAGTCCCCCATCGTTCGACAAACCTGGGGTCACAGTAACGTAAGTTCCTGCTGGGATCGTACCGAGATTGTACGAGTCTTGATATCCATCGCCGTTCATGTAAAAAACAGCATTCGTGTTGTCGCTTCCGCTGCTGTTTTGAAAGATAAAAACAGGTC
>JBARGS010000347.1:0-41799 GCA_049798495.1 Candidatus Korobacteraceae bacterium
ATACGTTCCGGTCGTCCTTGACGTACCCGAGAATGTGCATGACGGGCACGCCGTGCTGCGAGCCGGACACCTGGCGACCATCATCACCCGGCCGCTCAACCATCACGACCACATCTGTGGCAATGAAATCGACTTCTATCCTCCGCTAACCGATGTGCAGCACGCGACCTCGGCGGTAGTCCTCACTGACGAGTTTCATGGCGATGGCCTGGGTACGCAGTGGACGACGCACGGCCGGCGTAGCGCCTACATCGGCAGCTTCCGCGAAGGCGATGCCGGGGCGACATCCGCCCGGAATCTGAACCCCACGGCTCCCGGAGCTGAGTAACGGACAAGGGCACTTATTCGAAACGATGTTCCGCCCCGGCGGCGTCCATATTTTCTTGACAATCCTGCCGGATGTGCTAGTGTGTCGCCACACGCAAACCCAGACTTAAGGGGACGGGGGCCGTCTATATCGTGGCTTTGGCTCTGCGATCTCCAATGGGTTGTTCCGATCCGCAGTATCGATAACTTGCCAAATAAGAATCAGCGGCTCAACCCCGGTGGTTCTGTCGGTTTTGCCGCAAAGTCCTAACCTAGCGCTCTAACCATGGAGGTTCGCATGTCGAACGTAGCTACATTGACCACCGCTGGCCTGATCGCCACGGGATCCACCTTCAGCGATGCCGACACCAAGACGATTGAGAGCTTATCGACGGACGAGGTGAATGCTCTGATCAGCATCAGCCAGAAAGTCACCAGCGATTTTCTGTCCAGGAACTGTGGCTCATCCTCGCCCGGGCCCTCCCCCACAACGCACCCGCTGGGTATTGTTTTTTAGCTCTGCGGGAAAACTCGGCCTGGGTGGTGTGGGCCATTCCACCGCCAGGCCGCACTGCAAGCAGGAATTATGGTTTGCCTCGTGAATACTGTGAGTCATAGCCGGCGACTGCGCGACAAAATACGGCTGGCTCGGGCAGAAATGGATGCCACGGCCGAAGCCCTGTGGACTCATCCCCGCCTGCGCGAGATCTATCCCGAATTTCTCTTCCGCAACCACTCCGTCATTCGTGCCAGCGTGCCGCTGATGAAAGCCGCTGCTGAGGCCTGCGAGAAAAAGCAGAATTCCGACGCGCTTGCTGGAGGTATGCTGCCTTACTTTCAGAAGCACATTCCCGAGGAAACGGGTCACGATGAGTGGGTGCTCGACGACCTGGAGACTCTGGGCTTTCGCCGAGAAGACGTGCTGAAGCGTATGCCTTCGCCCTTTGCCGCGGCGCTGGTGGGCGCGCAGTACTACTGGATTCGGCACGTACATCCGGTGGCGCTGCTGGGCTTCATCGCCGTGCTCGAGGGAACTCCTCCCGATGTCGAGTTCTTTGAGGCGACGGCGGACCGGATAGGAGTGCCACGCCGGGCGTTCAGCAATCTCCTGCTGCATGGAAAGCTCGATCCCCAGCATCGCGACGACCTCGATCACGCGCTCGACGCGCTACCTCTTACAGAATCGCATCACGCCTTGATGGGCGTCAGCGCATTTCAGACCATCAACCTTCTGACTCGAGTGGCTGGCGAGGCGGTACAATGATCTGCCGCATCATTAGCAGTCTGTACCATTCGCCGGAGCACGGGGATGATAGGCCAAATCATTTCTCATTACCGCGTCGTGGCACGACTCGGCCGCGGAGCGATGGGTGCGGTTTACAAGGCCCAGGATCTGACGCTTGACCGGCCGGTAGCGATCAAGTTCATCTCTCGCGACATTGCCTCCAATCCGGAACAGCGGTCGCGCTTCGTGCGTGAAGCGCATACTGCTTCCTTGCTGGATCATCCGAACATCTGCACCATCCATGAATTCGGCGAAACCGAACGCGGCGATCTGTTTATCGCCATGACGTTTTGCCCGGGTGAAAACCTGCGCACGCGACTGGAGCAGGGACCGCTCCGCTTGAAGGAAGCGGTGAGCATTGCCGAGCAGGTAGCACTGGGGATGGCGAAGGCGCACAGCCTGGGCATCGTGCACCGCGATATCAAGCCTGCCAACATCATGCTGACGCCCGATGGCGTAGTCAAAATCGTGGACTTCGGGTTGGCGAAGTTTCCGCGCGACGTTTCCCTGACCCATCCGGGCGGCGTGATCGGCACTATTCCCTACATGTCGCCGGAACAATTGCGCGGAGAATCCCTGGACGGACGGACCGACATCTGGGCCTGGGGCGTCACGCTGTATGAAATGCTGGCCGGCGAGCGTCCCTTCGAAGCGCCCACCGAACCTGGCATTATCCGCGCCATCATGGACGAGGAGCCACTGTCGCTGGCCGTGCGCCGCCCGGATGTTCCCCTCGAGCTGGAGTACATCATCAGCCAGGCTCTAAAGAAAAACCGCGACCAGCGGCAGGGAAACAGCAATCAGTTGATTCAGGCTCTGCGCGCTCTTTCTTTGCGCACCGATGTGATGCCTCGGTTGGCGATCGCGCCGCGGCCCCATGCTTCCGTGGCCGTGCTGCCCTTCCTCAATCTCAGTCCGGAGCCCGACAGCGAATATTTCAGCGATGGTCTGACGGAAGAGTTGATTCATGCCCTCTCGCGATTGCCGGGTTTGCAGGTGGTATCACGAACCTCGGCATTCGAGTTTAAGGGCAAAGCGCAGAGCGTGCGCAAGATCGGCGAGCAGCTCAAGGTGTCGGCCGTGGTGGAAGGCAGTGTTCGCAAGCTGGAAGACAGGATAAGGGTCAGCACGCAGCTGGTAAACGTGAGCGACGGTTATTGTCTTTGGTCGCAGCGCTTCGACTGCAAGATGAAAGATATCTTCGAAGTGCAGGAGGAGATAGCGCAGTCGATCACCGACTTCCTCAAGGTGGAACTGGGATCGAAAGCAGGAACGGGCCTGGTCAAACGATATACCGAGAATTTCGAAGCCTACGATCTTTATTTACGAGGGCGCTTCCAGTCGAACAAGCGCAGCTGTGAAGGATTTCAAAAAGGTCTCGAGTACTACCAACAAGCGCTTAGCCACGATCCGAACTATGCTCCGGCGTATTCGGGAATTGCCGACTACTATGTCGCGCTGGCATCGTGGGGACTGGCTCCTCCAAGCGAAGTGTGGCCGGAAGCGAAAGAGGCAGCTGGCAAGGCGCTGACAGCGGACGATAGCCTGGCCGAGGCTCACTCTTCCATGGGCATGATCCGCATGTGGTTCGACTGGGACTGGAAAGAGGCAGAGCGGGAGTTCCTGCAGGCCATCGAACTTAAGCCCGGACAGGCGCTTCCGCACGTGCAGTACAGTCTGCTCCTGGTGCAACGTGGGAGGCTGGAAGAGGCGGAAGAACAGATTCGCGCTGCGCTGGCCTGCGATCCGCTTTCCGTGACAACCAACGTCTATTTAGCTGGCGTTTTCCACTATGCGCGCCAGTATGATCGCTCGCTGGAACAGTGCCGTCGCGCCCTCGATCTCGATCCCAACGATATTGAAGCGCACGTAGTGGTGGGACTGAATTACGAGCAGAAGCGCATGTATCCCGAGGCCATCGCCGCGCTGGAAAAGGCATACCAGCTGGCAGAGAAGAATCCGCTATTGTTAGGGCCTCTGGGCTCATGTTATGGGGGCTCGGGCAATAAGGAGCGAGCGCGCGAATTGCTCACCGAACTCAACCTGGCGGCTCAGCAAATGTACGTCGCACCCATTACCTGGGTCATGCTCTACCTGGGTATCGGCGAAATTGACAATGCCTTCGAATGGCTCGACAAGGCCGCGGCGGCGCACGACCCACTCCTGTGCTACCTGAAGATCGGGCCCATCTATGACTGCATACGCGACGACCCGCGATATGGGCAACTGCTACAACGCATCGGGCTGGCGGGAGATGAATCCGAAGCCCACCTGCGAACCGTCACCCACGCAAGTGTGGCGAGACGGTCGTCCTAAGCTGTCAGTGACTTCGATCACAATTCCATAAGTGTCTTGTGGCCGCAATTTTCGCGGCCTTACGCTGCTTGTGCGATGTAGAATTTACTGTTATGGCATTCCCTACTGATCGTCCCCGCCGCCTGCGTCGCACGGAAGCGATGCGCTCTTTCGTTCGCGAAAACCGGCTCAGCCCGGAAGGATTCGTGTATCCGCTCTTCGTCTGCCCCGGCGAAGGCGTTCGCAAGGAAGTGCGCTCCATGCCTGGGGTGTACAACTTGTCGGTCGACGAGGCGGTGAAGGAGTGCGGCGAGGTGAAGTCGCTGGGTATTCCCAGCGTCATCCTGTTCGGCCTGCCCGAGTCGAAGGATGAAGTCGCTACCGGCGCGTGGTCCGACGACGGCATCGTGCAGAGAGCAACGCGCGCCATCAAGCGCGAAGTGCCCGGTCTGCTGCTGATGGGCGATGTTTGCCTGTGCGAATACATGTCGCACGGGCACTGCGGCCTGGTTGAGACCTCGGATGCCAACGCCAAGGCGCGCCGCGAGGCGCTGGAGTTCACCCGTGAGCTGGAGTCGAAAGGCAAGGTTGTGATTGCTCCGGGGATGATCCTCATGGGTTCGGGAGTCCAGTCGGTCGGCGCGGCCATCGCTGCCGCAACCGGCGTTGCTGCAATTTCTGCCGAGGAGTACGAAATCCTGAACGATCCCACGCTGGAGTTGCTGGCCCGGACCGCGGTTGCGCAAGCCAAGGCAGGCATGGACATCATCGCGCCATCGGACATGATGGACGGGCGCGTGGCCGCCATCCGCACCGCGCTCGATGAAGCCGGCTATCAGAACATCCCCATCCTGTCTTATGCGGCGAAATTTGCCAGCGGATTCTACGGTCCGTTCCGCGAGGCGGCCGACTCCGCGCCCCACTTCGGCGATCGCCGCTCCTATCAAATGGATCCCGCCAACCTGCGCGAGGCGATGCGCGAGATCGAACTGGACCTCGACGAAGGCGCCGACATGATAATGGTGAAGCCGGCGATGCCTTACCTCGACGTGCTGCACGAGGCGCGTCTGCGCTTCGATGTTCCGCTGTCGGCTTACCAGGTAAGTGGCGAGTACGCCATGATCAAAGCCGCCGCACTTAACGGCTGGATCGATTACGAGCGCGTGATGATGGAGTCGCTGCTCTGCATTCAGCGCGCTGGTGCATCGATCACTCTGACCTATTTCGCCAAGGAAGCGGCACGGTTGCTGGCCTGATTGGAAGGGACGCTTCAGTCCTGCCCGAGCTTGCCAAAGGGCGCGCGGTTCGAATTTTCAAATTGTTACTCTGCACCCACCGCCCAGTTCTCTTCAGCTTTCGGCGCTTTGCTTCGCATCCGAGGAGACACGTATGACTTTGTCGAACGAAACCAAGAAGCTCGTCGATGGCGCGAATTTTGCTCATCTGTCTACCTTGATGCCCGATGGCTCTCCGCAAAGCGTGCCCGTGTGGGTTGGCCGCGATGGCGATCGCCTGGTCATTTGTACCGGCGAGAAGTCTCTGAAGGCTCGCAATACGGCGCGCGATCAGCGCGTGGCGATGTCCATGGTAGATTTCGCCAATCCGTACTCGGAAGTGCAGATCCGCGGCCATGTGGTCGAGCGGCGCCCCGACCCTGATCTCAAGTTGATGGACCCGATCTCGATGAAGTACACCGGCAAGCCTTTTCCGTTTCGTGATCCGGAGGGACGCGTGGCCCTCATCATCGAAGTCGATAAGGAGCGATATACCAAACTGCCGTTCGAGCACACTCCTCCGGCTGGTTCCTGATTGACGTTTAGCCTCGGAAACTTAAGCTCCATTAAATTTTGGTGAATGCTGGCGGCGGGGCGTTGACCGCGTCGAATGCGTACTCTACTATCCGACAGTCATGGACAAGCCGAACCTCGATCAGCTACAGCAAACCTACAAACAGGCGGTAGATCAATGGGTAGCCGCCATTCGTGCCGAAGAGTCACTCGCCACCCCCGATCATTCCGAGACTGCGATGGAGCGTTGGGACAGTGCCGACTTCGGCGTGCAGGACTCGCAGAAGCGCGCACGGGAAGCACGCGATGCTTACAAGGAAGGGCTCCGGCACCTGCATTACGGAATATGACTCCCACGCTGTGGGACTCAGGCTTCGATTAGTGGCTGGCTTCATTGATAAGTTGCGCGACCTTCGAGTCCGGTCCTACGGGCTCGACAAACACAATCTGATTCGCATTGAGATACATGCGATCGGGACCGTGCAATTCCTTGCCTCGCTTTACCAGCACATTCGTTACTTGCTTAGTATCCGGATTGGTCTTGCTGACGATGTAGAAGACATCGGTGAGAATGGGATTATGGGTACGGTAGCCAGTGAGCTTACCGTAGTAAACCGCACCGTTGCTCAACAGGACTGCCTGGTAGGGAGTGCTGAAGCCAGGAGATTTTTGAGTTACCAAATGGTAGGTAACAGCGTGCCCGACCAGCAGCCCGATCAGTAGGCTCACAATGCACCACAGCACGAGCCTGCCAGATCGGCGATTATCTTGTACGGACGGCGCAGGGGCGGGTGAGTTCATAGAGTTCTCCCAGGGATCTACCCACAGCATAAATAGCAGGCAATTATACTCAGCGGCACCGGCAACATAATTGTCAACCCGTGGGCGAACTGTCTAAGGGCGGGAAAGAGAGATGGGACTTGCCGTTCCTTGTCAGCGAGCGGTGCCGCCCGCTGAGGATCGCACTGACCGACTGCCCCGCTTGGAAGCGTACATTGCCTTGTCGGCGGCGGCGCAGAGTTCAGCCGGATCGGTGCCGTCGTCGGGATACAGGGCACAGCCGATGCTAACGCCGGTGCGAACCAGGCGCCCTTCGACCTTGAGAGGCAGAATGAGCGCCGACTCTAGAGCGGCCATCAGGGTTTCGGAGCCCTGCACGGTTGTGACCTCGCTAACAATGGTGAACTCATCGCCTCCGGTTCGGGCGAGAGTATCCGAAGCTCGCATGCGGCTCGCGAGCCGAATCACCACCTGCTGCAAGGCCGTGTCGCCAATCCGGTGTCCGAAATTGTCATTGACGTCTTTGAAGTCGTCGAGATCAAGCAACAGCACGGCAACCTTATGCCCGTTGCGTTCGGCATGGGCTAAAGCCTGGACCAGCCGGTCTTGCAATAGCCTTCGGTTGGGTAATCCAGTCAACGCGTCATGATAAGCGAGATGCTCGCTCTGGCGAATCTGGTCTTCCAGCAAGGTGACGATCATGCCAACCGCTATCAGGTACTTGGGGATGTTCCAGAGTTCCTGGCTGACATGGACGGCCGGAGCATAGAAGCGCAAAAGCAATCCGCCGGGATAGCTGAGACCCCAGGCAAAGAAGCCGAACACCGTCGCCAACACGCCCGCCGAAGCTCTTCGGAAGCGGTACCAGTAAAGCCCGGCCGCAAAGAAGTTGAGAGCTGCCAGA
This sequence comes from Candidatus Korobacteraceae bacterium, assembly GCA_049798495.1. Taxonomy (GTDB): domain Bacteria; phylum Acidobacteriota; class Terriglobia; order Terriglobales; family Acidobacteriaceae; genus Bog-257. The sequence continues at coordinate 7,358 of JBARGS010000347.1, forward strand.
ATGAAGTGCACGCCGTAATCATCCCTGCCGGTAGCGATGCCCCATATCAGGAGACCCGATAGCAAGAAGGCGGCGCTTGCAACGCCGACGACATAGGGCGTGATTTTTTTGTACCACCTCCCAATCATCAGGAAAATCGCGGCCAGAGTAATCGCAACCAGGAAGTAGTAAAAACTACGCTCCGTAACGTCCCAGATCATCGCAGAGGTATAGGCAAGCGCGGGCACGCCAAGTCCGGCAGCAAGGACCAACTGGCGGCGCCGTGTAGTTGCCGCGGGCGCCACCGAGACCAGGAAGGCGACCGTGCCGAGTTCCAGGGAACCCAGCGCAATAGCCAAGTCGATACGCGCAAAATGAGGATGCGCACCATGCACGAACTGCACCAGCGCACGCACCAGCACGAACGCCCAGCCAATCAGCCAGAGTTGAACACGTTCGGCGGTATGCTGACGCGCAATTGCCGCGAATACCGCAACCAGAATGGCTAGCGCGATAAGGTTAGGCAATGCGTTGAAGTTAACGTGCATGGACAGAGGACCGCGATTCTTGCCGGAGTTGTGAGCTGGACCTTATGCGATAGCCTACTGGAGCTTGTTCCATCCTGCAATGACCAAGTTCACCCTGCGAGCTACCGCCTCATAGGGGCAAGTTCATCTTGCGCAGGAACTCAGCATAGCGGGGATCATGATAAAGGTTCTTCAGGAGTGGATCGCCTTTGATCGCGGGTAATCCAGCGTCGTGATGAGTACGAGCCAATTCAAGCCACTCGAAAGCGCGATCTACTTCGCCGCGGAAGGCATATACCTCAGCGATCTGGTAAGCAGCCTGGAACTTATAGTTGGCGATGAGTTGCGCCAAGGCTAAGTCCGCCTCGGCCTTGCTCCCTAGAGCACTGTAGGCCAAAGCCTCGCCAACGGATTTTTCGCTGCTGCGCTGATCCTTCTGAAATTCGGCAAGCGCTTGCTGGGGTTTGGAGCGCGTCAGATACACCAAACCTAGCAGGTAGTGGGCTTCGGGATCGTCCGGGCTAATGGCCAGCGACTTCTGGTAGGCGTCGGTTGCCAGGTCCTGCTGACCGGCATAATACGCATGTACCCCGAGGGAGACGTGAGCTACAACACTGAGCGGATCGATTTCCACCGCGCGGCGATTGAGCGCGATCGCCTGATCGAAGCGGCCTAAACTGGCAGCCAGGCTGGAGGCTCCGAGCAATACGATCGTGTTTTGTGGCTCCAGCGCCAGCGCCCTCTGGAAGGATGTTTCGGCCCCGCTCCAATCCCAATCGTTGGTCCTCTTGATACGCCCGATTGCGGCGTGAGCCTCCGCCAAGCCGGGGTCGAGCTGTAAGGCTCGCTCGGCGGCGGAACGAGCCAGTCGATAGCCCTCCTCAAATGAAGATCCATAGGCTGCTTCCGTACGCGCTATCAGCGCCCAAGCCAGCGCCGACCAGGCGCGAGCATATTGCGGGTCCAGTTTGACGGCCTGCTCAAAGTATTGAAAAGCCTTTCCCAGGTCATCCTGGGTTCGGCGCTCGTAGAAGTAGCGACCCTGCAAGTAGGCGTTGTAAGCCTCAGAATTCGTCGCGCGTTGCGGAGTAATCTCCGCTTTGGAGTTAAGCAGGCGGACCTTCAATTCGCTGGTAATGGCGCGGGCGATCTCATCCTGCACCGCGAAGACGTCATTCAAATCGCGATCATAAGTGCCTGACCAAAGTTGGAAGCCATCTTCCACTTTGACCAGCTCGGCAGCGATGCGCACGCGGTTGCCTTCCTTGCGAACGCTGCCCTCCAGCACGGTACCCACATCCAGTTGCTTTCCGATCGCCGGCAAATCTCCACTCTTGCCTTTGAACTGGAACGAGGACGTGCGGGCGGCGACGCGAAGACCCGGAGTCTTGGCTAGTTCGTTGAGCAGCTCTTCGGCAAGACCATCCGAGAAGTACTCCTGATTTTTTTCCGGACTCATGTCGGCGAATGGTAGGACCGCGATCGAAGATGCAACCGGACGCGAATGCAAAACCGTGCTCCGCTTCCAGAAAAGCACGCCCGCCGCGATTAGCAGGAGCAGTGCCAGTGCGGGTATTATCCGACGCCAAATAGGACGCGGCACTGCGGCGGTTGGGAGTTCCCCCGAAGTCGGCTGCCAAGAGGGCGGGGTGGCTGGGAATGTAACTGGCTCGCGAACCCCGAAGGGGGAGCCATCCTGGAAAGTGGCAGCGGGCGAAAACACCGTCTGCTCCACTGCCCCAATAAAGCGATAGCCACGCCGAGGTACAGTTTCGATATAAGCCGGCTTTTGCGCCTCATCATTGAGCGCCTCCCGGAGGCGTCTCACGGCTACGTTCAAACTCGACTCAAACTCCACAAACGTGTTTTCGGACCAAAGCCGTGTCTTCAGGTCCTCGCGGGTCACCAACTCGCCCGGCGATTCCAATAGCGCTCGCAGTACGAGGAAGGACTTCGGCTGGAGCTTGATCCGATAGCCGTATTTGCGCAGGTCACCGGACTCCAGATTCACGTCATAGGGTCCGAAACGAACGGACTGGCTGGCGGCCTCCATTGCCCGGCTCATAAGTGCGGGAATCTTATCACAGTTTGGTCAACAGCGGATGTTCGGTAAGCCCATATTTGCTGTTACTGCAACAGCTTAGACCGTAAGGTGCAATTCATTTGACTTGCCGCCAGTTGGGGAGGAAAACGGGGGACACAGAACGCCTCTTCCGTGGTCCGCTAGCCGGTGAGTTCACGCAAAACCTAGCAGTGGGGTTAAACCGGCAAAGGAGAGTAGTGATGCCAAGCTACGAAACACATCGGGTTTCTGTCTTAGGAAGGACACCGAGACCGGTAACAGTTGTCGTCGGGTTGGGAATATTGTCCCTGTTGCCGGTTGCACTCAGAGCCCAAACCTACAGCATCCTTCATACCTTCGCCGGTCCAGAGGGGGCGAACCCCACCGGCAAGCTGACTTTGGACGGCGCCGGCAACATGTATGGCACGACTTCGTATGGAGGGGCCGATTACCTGGGGACCGTGGTTCGGCTGCAGCACAAGAATTCCGGTTGGCTGGTGACGCCGATCTACACATTCCAGGGAGGCTCTGACGGAGGCGGGCCGGGGGCCCCAGTCGTCGTTGGTCCCGACGGTAGTCTCTACGGAACGACTCGCGGCGGGGGCGATCCTGGTTGCTACGACACGTACCCTTGCGGAGTTGTTTTCCATTTAAGGCCTCCGGCGAGAGCGCCCGCCTCGGTGATCGTTCCCTGGACAGAGAGCGTCCTCTACCAGTTTACCGGCCATGGCGACGGAGTTTATCCGAGCGGCGATCTGGCTTTCGATCAGGCCGGCAACCTCTACGGCACAACCCAGCTTGGCGGCGTTTACAACGGCGGCTCCATTTACAAGCTAACCCGCTCGAACGGTGGTTGGACGGAAAGCGTTCTGTATAGCTTCCGAGGCACAGGCGACGGCGAACAGCCTTACCGCGGCGTGATTGCGGACAGCGCCGGCAATCTCTATGGCACGGCTGCTCCTGACGGAACCAGTCACGGGACCGTGTTCGAGTTGAGTCCATCAGGATCCGGCTGGATCGAGACGACACTGTACTCCTTCAGCGGCGGAAGCGATGGCGGAAGCCCGAGCAGTGGACTCGTCTTCGACCAGACGGGAAATCTTTATGGCACCACGTTGTATGGCGGCACCGGTAACGAAGGCACGCTTTACAAGCTGACGCCCTCCAATGGTGGTTGGACCTTCTCCGTGGTTTACAGCTATGCCACATATTGCGAGCCGAGTGGCACGCTGGTTTTGGATGGCGCCGGCAACTTCTACGGCACAACCTTTGTCGGCGGCCCCGATCAGTTGGGCTCCGTGTACAAGCTGAGCCCGTCCAGCGGCGGGTGGACTTACACCGACCTCCACGACTTTCTCGGTGCCTGCCCATATCCCAGTGAGGATGGCTGCCTTCCGGAAGGCGTCGTCATGGATGCCGCAGGCAATCTCTTTGGCATGACCTATGAGGGAGGAGAAACGGGTGACGGTGTGGTCTTCGAGCTCACGCCCAACTGAGTTTCATAGCCGGGGAATGCCGGCTGGGGGTTTTCATTCAGCATATCCCACAGTGTGGGAATAATCGGACAGAAAATCAAACGAAAGCAGGAAAGCTATGACTCGTTTGCAACGAATTCGACGGATGATCGGAGGGATCGATTTGTGGTCGACGATGATCGCGGTGGCGATCGCGATCCTGATGATTGTGGTAGCCACGCAAGTCGAAGCACAAACTTACAACGTGATTTACAGCTTCAGCGGATGCGCCGATGGAAACACGCCCACCGGCACGCTTGCGCTGGATCGAGCCGGCAATCTGTACGGGACGGCGGGAGTCGGAGGCACGGGCTGCGGGAACGATGGCTCCGGCGTGGTCTTTCGGCTGAAGAAGGCGGGAAGCGGCTGGGTAGAGACGCCACTCCACGCTTTCACTGGAGCCGACGGCGCTGTACCGGAGGACTTCGGCGGACTGACTATCGGCCCGGATGGCAGCTTGTACGGTACAACCCGGGATGGCGGAGCAGGCGACGCCGGTGTCGTCTTCCGTGTGCGGCCTCCCGCGCGACCCTGTATGACGGTATTGTGCCCGTGGTCGGAGAGCGTGCTTCACAGCTTCGTCTCTGACGGCTCGGGTGGCGCGGTTCCTTACAGCAACCTCGTCTTCGACGCAGCGGGAAACATGTATGGCACGACCACCGAGGGCGGCGCCAATTTCGGTACGGCGTTTGAGTTGAGCCCGCAAGGTGGCGGCTGGAACGAGAGTGTCATTGCCAACCTCCCTGAGTTCCCCATCGCGGGGATGATCCTCGATCGCGAAGGCAATCTTTATGGCGCGACCTTCACGGGTGGATTCGACAATGCGGGAACGGTCTTTGAACTCACGCCCACAGCATCGGGCTGGACCTCGAGCGTTCTCTACACCTTCAGGAGCACGGGCGCTACCGGGATTAATCCGGTGGGAGGGCTCGTTTTCGATGCGGCGGGAAATCTCTATGGTTCCACGTCGGAAGGTGGCCCGGGCGGCGGTGGTGTGATCTTTGAACTCGCGCCATCCGGGGGCGGCTGGACCTTCAACATAATTTACAACCTTCAGGGAGGAGGCGGTCCCGCCAGCAGTCTCACCATGGACGCGGACGGCAATCTTTATGGCACCACGGTGAGCGATGGCGCTTTCACCAGCGGCAATGTCTTCAAGCTCACGCGCTCCGGCGACAGTTGGACCTATAGCGATCTCTACGATTTTCAACTTGGCAATGGCGGACTGACTCCCATCGGCGGGGTGACCCTCGACGCCAACGGTGATCTCTTCGGCACTGCTTCAGCCGGAGGAGCGCATAACGCCGGCGTGGTCTGGGAGATCACGCCAAATTAGAGTTTCGTCCCCACAGGGAGCGCCGGGGTTGGCGGTTTGGAATTCCGGCGCTCCACTTGTGTACCACATTGTGGGATCTATACCAACAGTTAATGCAAAAGGGAGACACCCCATGAGTTCCCAAAAACCTGCCCGAGGCAACTGCAAGGCCGACATCTGGATGACGCTGGCGGCGATGGTGGTTGCCGTCTTGATGATTGTTGCCGCAACCCAGATGGAGGCGCAGACCTTGACTGTTCTGCACACTTTCACCGGTAACGGGGATGGAGGTGTACCGTTCGCCGGCCTCACCATCGATCAAGCCGGAAACTTTTATGGCACCACCTCGATCGGCGGAGCCGGATACGGCACGGTGTTCAAGCTGACGCATTTGGGATCGAGCTGGATTTTGAGCACCCTCTATGCGTTTCAGGGAGGCAATGACGGAGGTTATCCCTACGCCCGAGTGGTGTTCGGACGGGACGGCGCTCTGTACGGAACAACCAGCGGCTATGGCAACAACGCCGGATATGGAACGGTATTTCGCCTCACGCCCCCCAGCCATCCCTGCCGTTCGATCAATTGTCCCTGGACCGAAACCGTCCTGTATCCCTTCGCCGGCGGAGCAGATGGGGCCGATCCCGGCTATGGAGATCTTGCCTTCGATGCGGCCGGGAACATCTACGGCACAACTATGTTCGGGGGAGGAGAAGGAGGAAACTGCTCCCCGTATGACAACTGCGGCGTGGTCTTCAAGCTCAGCCGATCGGGCGAAAGCTGGACGGAAAGCGTGCTCTACAGCTTCAGCCAGGTGGGGAATGCGGGAGATGTTCCTGAGGCCGGTGTGATCCTGGACAGCGCCGGTAATCTCTACGGCACAACCTTGCTTGGCGGAACTGAGGGCCAAGGCGTGGTTTTCCAGCTAACCCAATCCGGATCCGGCTGGACGCTAACCGTGCTGCACAGCTTTGGAGCGATCAATGATGGAGCTCAGCCCTTCGGCGGCCTGGTTATCGACCAGCAGGGAAACCTGTATGGCACCACGATATTCGGAACCACCACTCAGAATGGGGGCACAATTTACGAGTTACAGCCCGCCGGCGGCAGCTGGAGCTACAGCATCGTCAACCTTATTCCCGGGTCGGACTTCACCATCGGACCGGAGGACGTCTTCACCGTGGATGCCGCGGGCAACCTGTACGCGACGAATTACAGTAGCAGCCGTGGCGCCGGCAGCGTGTTCAAACTGACGCACTCAGGCGGTAGTTGGACCTACACCGGCCTTCACGACTTCACCGGCCACGATGGCGCATATCCGTCCGGTAGCGTAGTACTGGACGCTCACGGCAACATCTATGGCACGACTTCGAACTTTGAAGATGGTTACGGCGAAATCTGGGAGATCACGCCGTAGCGCGGGAATCCGTCGCGGTAACAGAAACTGGAGTCCCGCATTGTGGGACAAAGGCAAATCATCAATCTGGCCTGCAGAAAGGAGCATATTCATGATGCGTTCGGCGAAAATTCCAACCTGGAAGCAATCTGGTTCTGCGCTTGGCCTTCTGCTCTGCTTGATTTTGTTAAGCGTTCTCGTAGCGCCTACGGCAGGCGCGCAAACCTTCACCGTGATTCACAGCTTTACCGGCGGCAATGACGGAGCGTATCCCGCCGCGGGCCTCATCACGGATCGCGCCGGCAATCTCTATGGCACGGCGAGCGGTGGGGGACTGGGAGGCAATGGCTGTATTGTTCCAGGTGGATGCGGCACGGCCTTCCGGCTGAAGCCCTCCGGCACAGGCTGGCTCTTCACCCCGCTCTATCAGTTCCACGGCGGCACCAACGACGGCGGCAGTCCGGAAGCGCGCATGGTGTTTGGTCCCGATGGCCGCCTCTACGGAACGACGGTAGGCGGAGGAGCAAATCATGACTGTGGAAATAACTACGATCCGTGCGGCATCGCGTTCCGGCTGACTCCCCCGACGACGATTTGCAAGAGTGCCATCTGTCCCTGGAATGAGACCGTCATTCACAACTTCGCGCCCGTTCCGGATGCGAGCACTCCCATAGGATCGATGGTTGTCGATGCAGCCGGCAATTTCTACGGGGCGGCCAGCGGTGGGGCGTACGAATTCGGCGCTATTTATGAGTTGACGTCCTCTGGCGGCGCCTGGAACTTAAATCTCATCTACAACAACTTCACCGATGGCGGTCCCATGAGCGGCGTGGTCTTCGATAACGCCGGTAATCTTTATGGCTCCGATGAGGGCGAAGGATACGGCGGAGTCTTCCAACTGACCCACTCAGGTTCCGGCTGGACTCTGAATCAGCTGTACAGCATCATCGATGTCATCACCGACGGCTTCTACAATCCAAGTCCGCCCCTCCTCGATAACGTCGGAAATATCTACGGCAGCACCGTCGAAGAAGGGACTGGCGGCGGGGGAACGATTTTTGAGCTCACCGCTGGCAACTGGAATTTCCAGGCGCTGTATTACTTTTCCGGGGCCGGCGGCCCGGAGGAGAGTCTGACGATGGACGCGGCCGGTAATCTCTACGGCACCACGTTCGAGGACGGCGCATACGACAAGGGTTCCGTTTTCAAACTCACTCCCACCGACGGCGGCTGGACCTATACCGACCTGCATGACTTTACCGGCGGTAGTGACGGAGAAGAACCAGTCAGCAATGTCATCGTCGACGCGCAGGGCAATCTCTACGGCACGACTTCGCATGGCGGAGGGAATTCATGCAGTAACGGCTGCGGCGTGGTGTGGGAGGTCACGCCGTGAAACCAGTTGTCAGTTGCCGGTTGTCGGTACCCCATTGTGGGAGTCATGATTTGCAACTTGATGAATCCGTCTGTTAACCGGAGAAGAGTATGGTCCGCTTAGAAAAGCAGCGCACTTGGACACGGGAAACAGCTATTCGACCGGCGGAATCGGCTGCGAGACGCTCGGGTGCGGCGTCGTGTGGGAAATCAGTAGCCAGTAGCCAGTTGTCAGCTGTCAGTTTTACCCCATTGTGGGACATCGGGATTGGAGGGATTATGGCGGGATTCGGCAAGCAACGAACTTGGAAGTCGCCAGCTGATTTGTGCATGGCGATCGTTGCGGTGGCAATTGGCATTGTGATGAGTGTCGGCGCCGTGGAAGCGCAGGTGCAAACGTTTACCGTCATTCACACCTTTACTGGCGGGGTGGATGGGGCGCATCCCGATGCAGGCCTGACCATGGATCGATCAGGCAATCTTTACGGCACGACGGAAATTGGCGGCGCGCACACGTGGGGAACCGTGTTCAAGTTGAAGCGCGCAGGATCGAGCTGGCTGCTGAACCCGCTCTACAGTTTCGCCGGAGCCCCGGGTGACGGCGCTGACCCCGAAGCTCGAGTCGTCTTCGGTCCAGACGGCAGCCTCTACGGCACAACTTCCGACGGGGGCACAGAGTATGCCGGTACGGTCTTCAAGTTGAATCCTCCGGCCCGCGCCTGCAACAGCGCGATCTGTCCATGGACTGAGACTACGCTGCACAGCTTCCTCGATCCTGACGAAACCGATGGATTCTATCCATCGGGCGATCTCATCGTCGATCAGCAGAGCAACGTTTACGGTACGACCAGTTCGGGCGGCGCGGGCGCCCCCTACGAATGCGACGGCTTGGGTTGCGGTGTTGTCTACGAGGTATCGCGCGCGCAGGGAAGCTGGAGCGAGAGCATTCTTTATGCCTTCACCGGAGGTGCGGACGGGGGCACTCCGGATGGCGGCGTAGTCTTCAATCCGTCCGGCAATCTGGTTGGAACCGGCGCATTCGGCAACGGCAACTTCTTTCAGCTGACGCCTTCGCCCACAGGATGGCAATTCAACGTTCTATACACGTTGCAGAGTCGGCAGGATGGGCAGTATCCCAACCAGGCCATTCTCTTCGACCCCTCCGGCAACATGCTCACCACAGCCGCTGAGGGCGGAGGCGGTAACAACGGCGGCACGGTAGTCGAGCTGCAACCTTCCGGAGGCGGCTGGAATTTCAACCTGCTGTACACCTTTGCTCCGGCCAACGGCACATTTGTTTCCGGCACGCTCGCGATGGATGCTGCGGGCAATCTTTACGGCACCGCCGTCGACGGAGGCCTTCATGGGGTGGGCGCAGTGTTCAAACTGACTCCCGGGGAGAACGGTTGGACCTACAGGACATTGCACGATTTTACCGGCGGCAGTGACGGGAGCCGTCCCAACGGCGGGGTGGTAATCGACGCGAACGGCAATCTCTATGGCACCGCTGAAGGGGGAGGCAGTGGCTGCAATGGCGGTTGCGGTGTTGTGTGGGAGATCACGCCTTAAGGCAGTAGCCAGTAGTCCGTAGCCAGTTGTCAGCTTAAACCGTAGTACTACATTGTGGGACGTTAATTTCCTGATTTGCGGGCAAGAGGAAGATGCAAAGGAGACTGCGAATGGAGCGCCTGGAACGATGCCGGCGTTGGATCGGCGACAGTGACCTATGGACGATCGTTGCGGCAATGGCGGTGGCTCTGCTGATGATCCTGGCCGCGACGGAAGCGCATGCGCAGACACTAACCGTGTTGCACAGTTTCACGGGCGGGGCCGACGGCGGCCAGCCCTACGCCGGCCTGAGCATGGATCGGGCCGCAAACTTCTATGGCACGACGACTATGGGGGGCGCCGGCTATGGGACGGTCTATCGCCTGAAGCGCTCCGGATCGGGCTGGATCTTTACTCCGCTCTATGCATTCCAGGGAGGCACGGACGGCTCTTACCCATTTGGAGGAGTCGTTTCTGGCCCCGACGGTACGCTCTACGGGACAGCCGGAGGCGGTCCCTTGGGATACGGTGAGGTCTACAACCTGAGACCGCCTGCCACGATCTGCAAGGCCGCCCTTTGTCCCTGGACGAAAACGACCATCTACAGTTTCACTGCTAACGAGGGCGGGCCGCTTCTGGTTAACCTGACTTTCGATCAGTCAGGAAACAGTTACGGCACAACTTCAGGCGGAGGGGTGTGCCCGCCAGCGTGCGGCGAGGTGTTCGAGTTGACCCGCAGCAATGGCGCGTGGTCGGAAGCCGTGTTGTATAGCTTTGGTGGCGTTCCCGACGGCTCATGGCCCTATAGCGGAGTGACCTTCGACAGCGCGGGCAATTTGTATGGCACGACGTCGGCTGGTGGCAGCAATTATGCGGGCGCCGTTTTCAAACTGAGCCCCTCGGGTACCGGCTGGACGGAAACCATCATCCACAACATCGACGGAACCGACGGCGACGAGCCTTATGGCGGCGTAACTTTCGACGCCAGCGGCAATCTGTATGGCACGACCTTTGTAGGAGGTCCACAAGGCGGCGGGACTGCCTTCGAGTTGACACCTTCCAACGGCGGCTGGACATTCACCTTGCTGCAGGGTTTCAACGCGTACGAGGGTTCGTATGCGACGCCGACGCTTGACGCCCAAGGCAATCTCTACGGCACGCTGAGTGCTTACAACTTTGTCGGCGAAGTGTTCAAGCTGACCGACTCGAATGGCAGCTGGAGTTATCAGCATTTCCACGACTTCAGCGGTAATGATGGATACATCCCGCTGGGGGCCGTGGTCTTCGACGCGAACGGGAACCTGTACGGCACTACCTACGCGGGTGGTGGCAGCGGCTGCGGCGGTGAAGGATGCGGAGCGGTCTACGAAATCACGCCGTAGCGGCGTTGCCGGAGGCCAGTGAGCAGTTGTCATTCTATGGGCGATATCTCACAATACAGGGACTGGCAGGTCGAATATCTGGATAGCAGATCCCCCACGGCCAAAGGAGAATCGCCATGAAGCGCCCACCGAAGAGTAGGAATTGGAGCACTCAACTCGCCAGGCGGAGGGCGGCGTCATGGAACGCTCTCGGTGCGCATTCGCATCCGCTGCGGCACCCGCGGCCCTTGCTGCCAATTGCGGCGGCGTTGGCGGCGTTGCTGGCTTTGGCCGCGTTGGCGACGGAATCGGCGCACGCACAGACGTTTCAGGTGATCCATAATTTCAGCGGAGCGCAGGACGGCGCAACTCCCCAGGCGGGACTCACCATGGATCGCGCGGGGAACCTCTACGGCACGGCGAATTACGGAGGAAATGCCGGTGGCGACTGTGGTGTTGCCGGCTGTGGCAGTGTCTTCCGCCTGACGAAGAAGAACGGTAACTGGGTGCTGTCGCCACTCTACGATTTCGCCGGCGGCAACGACGGATCGAACCCACAGTCTGCCAACGTGGTGATCAACTCCGACGGGAGCCTCTTCAGTTCCACCTTCCTGGGGGGACAGGGTTGCACTGGCCAGGGTTGTGGCACGGTGTTCAAGCTTCAGCCTCCAGCATCCGTGTGCAAGACTGCAATTTGCCTCTGGAATGAGACGGTGCTGCACCGCTTCAGCGGCCTGGATGGAATCGGTCCAGTTGGCGCGTTGGTTTTCGATCAATCCGGCAACCTTGATGGCGTGACCAACAGCGGTGGCCTGGAGCAAGGGGGGACGGTCTATCAACTGAATGCAACGGGATGGCAGGAGAGCGTTCTGGCCCATCCTTACGGTTATCCCGGCAGCGGCGTGACTTTGGACCATGCCGGTAATCTCTACGGTTCCACGTTTGTTGGCGGCAACAATTACGGATCGGTCTACCGGTTGGTTTTTACCGCTTCGGGATGGGTGGCGACCAACATCTATGAGTTTGCCAACGGCAGCGACGGGGCCTATCCTCGGGCCGGCGTGATATTGGATGTGGAGGGAAACCTCTACGGCGCCACCAGCGTTGGCGGATCGCGTCAAGGTGGCACCATCTTCAAACTAAGTCCATCCGGCGACAGCTGGACTCTCACTACCTTGTACAGTTTTCCCAATCCGAATAACGGACAAACCGTGGTCGGCCCCATCGGCAGTCTGGCTATGGACGGCGCAGGCAATCTTTATGGCACAACCGTCGTTGATGGCGCGCAAGGCTACGGCGCGGTTTTCAAGCTGACACCTTCCGATGGCGGCTGGGCCTACACCTCGCTGCACGACTTCACCAACGGCGACGATGGAGCTTTTCCCTACAGCAACCTCGTCTTTGACTCGGCCGGCAACATCTACGGTACCGCCTCTGGAGGCGGGGCCAACGGGCACGGGGTGGTCTTCGAGATCACGCCATAGGACGGGTGTCATTGCCCATTTTCGGTCACTAGTCATTGAGCCGCCCTGCCAACCTAAGCGAACGGACGGGTCAGCGCGTGTTTCCCTTTTTGGGACTCAACTCAAGAGGCAGTGGCAGGAAAACTCCACTCAAGCGCAACTGTCTGCACTTAGATTTTACTTTGTCACGTTCGGCCTGCATGCTACACTCTACTACCTGCCGTAGTATGTGACAGTTGGTTGAGGTGCCCGAGCTCCTTTACTTCGGTGCCACAACTGCTCTGTATCAACGAAAACTCTATTTGGTCTCAGGGAGAATTGGTCTCTTTTTGCCGTCTGCAAGAATCGCGACAAAGCGTCCACTTCAAAATCACCCTGAAATGAAGGGGCTTGCTTGTTCAGGTATTTCAGTGCAATTGTACGTGCACAAATCTCTTGTCTTGTTTTGATGTTATTGACGGGCTTCCTGCCCGGGATGGCTGTGGCGCAAGAATCCTCCGCGCCGGCTGCTGTTACTCCAACTAACGGGTCGGCCAGCGCACCCGCGCCCAGCGTCGAACCTCCCAACCAACGTGTCGTTCTTAAAGTAGGCGATCTGAAGATTACTCAGGCCGCCTTCGAAACCATGGTCTCCGATCTGGAGGAACAGCAAGGTCCTGCCGATTTAAGCCACCGGCAGATCGCGGAAAATTACGCGCAGCTCCTATCTCTTGCGCAATTGGCGATTGCCAATCATCTGGACCAATCGCCGCAGGTGCAGCGGCAACTGGCGATCGATCGCAACCAGATCCTCTCCAATGCGGAGTTCTCCAAGATGAAGGCGGCGGCGAAGCCGACGCCGGAACAGATCAGCGCCTACTACAACGCCCACCTGGCCGACTACGACACGGTAGACATTCGCCGGCTGTTCATCTGGACTAAGACCGATCCGTCCAAGGACGGACGGGGCATGAGCCCGCAAGATGCCAAGGCGCTGGCGGCGGCGATTCAGCAAGCTTATGCCACGGGCGCCGACCCCAAGAAGCTGATTCAAAATAATACCGACGTGATGTTGGACGAACAGCCCTTACCCTTCCAGCGGGGCGAGATGCCGGAACAGATGGAGAAGGCGGCGTTCTCGATAACCAAGGAAGGCGAATGGGCCCAGGCGGGGGATGCACGCGAGACGTTGGTTTACCTGCAGATGGTGAAACGTGGCCGCGTCGATTTGAAGGAAGCGACGCCGCAGATCGAAAAGAAGCTGCAGGCCCAGAAATTACGAGAAGAGTTGCAAGACGCGAAGAAGGATAGCGGTATCTGGATGGACGAGCAGTACTTTGGTCCTGCTTCCAAGGCGGCGGCCGCGAAGGCGTTTCCTCAGGGAGAAAAGGACTAACGAGCTAGGGTAAAGCAGTAAGGAGAGAGGCAAAGGATGACAAAACGAACGCTGTGGTATCTTGCGCTCCCAGCACTGATAGTGGTGGCGTGTGTCGTTAACCCAGCGCCAGCCGTGGCTCAGATGACCTCGGTTGGCATTGACTGCTCGCAGATTGCGGCCTTGCACCTGCTGCAGCAGGAAAACTTTCGTGCCGGCGTGGCCTTGATGGAGTGCGGCGTAATCCCCAGGCCAAAGGGCGCCGCCACGGGCGACCAGGTGGATGGCGACGCGCCACTGCCGCCCAATGTCCTGGTGAGCAACCGTTCTTGCACCTCGGGCAGCAGCTGCACCAAGAGTGAGAGCATGGTATGGCACAGTGCCAAAGTTGGCGACAATACCGTAGTCGTCAATTACAACGATCACAATGGCTCCAACTACTCGGGCACGTCGTACTCTACAGACGGTGGCGCTACCTTCACCGAAATCTTGCCGCCACCTTTGAGTACCGGTCACGGTGAGAACTTTGGCGATCCCAACGTGGTTTATAACCTGAAACTGCAGAAGTGGTTTGCAGGCGATCTGGCCGGCGGCTGCGGTGGCCAGGGAATCGGCACATGGAGTTCTCCCGATGGCATTAACTGGACGGTGGGACCCTGCGCGCATAGCAACTCCGGCGACGACCGCGAGTCGATGTGGGTGGACAACAGTCCATTCAGCCGCGCTTACGGCCGCATGTATATTTCGTTCAACAATTTCAACATCGGGAGCGGGGAGTTGTTCGTGACCCACTCGGACGATGGCGCCACCTGGAGCACTCCGGTGGCATTGTCTTCCGGCTTCATTCGTGACGTCCAGGTCACGGGTACGCCTCCGGGAGCGCCGCCGCCGAACGTAGGCTACATCAGCACGGTGTTCGTGGCTGCCATGGACGAAGGCAGCGGCGGGCTCAGCACGCGCCAGAACGTGATGTACCGCTCCCTCGATGGCGGCGCTACTTGGACTTCCTCCACCATGGGTGCCCGATTCAACGCGGTGGGCGACGGAGTCTGCGCGTCCAACAGCTACTTTGCCGATGTGTTTCCGATCTGGCGGCACATGGGCTGGGGCGAACCGGGCGTCGGCGCCAACGGCGTTGTCCACTACGCTTATGCTGGACAGGGCCAGGCGCAGAATGATCACGGCGACATCTACTACGTCCGCTCCACGGACAACGGCCAAACCTGGTCGTCTCCGATCAAACTGAATGACGATACCGGCGGCCAGTTCAAGACGCAGTGGATGCCGTCGCTGTCGGTCAACTTCAACGTAGCCGGCTTCCAAGCCGTGAGCAAGGTAACGGTTTCCTGGTATGACCGTCGCCAGGCCACCACGGCCTGCAACGTCGCGACCGATCCGGGATGCAGCTACTATCGCTACGGCACTCAGTCGCCGGACAATGGCGTCACCTGGCAGCCGAATATTCAGATCAGCGACCAGTTGATCCCCCAACCAACCCAGAACGATGGCGGCGTGCAGCCTTGCTACGCGGGTGACTATGACTACAACACCGCGTACGGAAATACTGCCTACGTAACCTGGACCGATGGACGCGTCTCAGTGGGAGGCGTTCAGGTGCAGAACGTGGAGTTTGACGCAGTTCCCGAGCCGTAATCTGACGTTTGTACAACGCATTAGAAAAGAGGGCGACCGGCTGGTTGCCCTCTCTTTTTTTCGTCGTGTTGTTGAACTTTTGCAGCGAGCTAGAAAGCTCCGCCGCCACCCCCGCCGAAGCCGCCGCCGCTGAAACCGCCTCCACTGAAGCCGCCGCCGCCCCAGCCCGAACCCGTGCTGCTGGCCCGTGGCGCGGCAACGAATGCCTGGTGCGCATCCGTCGCCATGGCATGCATTGATCCGGCAAAGAAGATGGGGTTGAACCCGACGTAGGGCGTCGGCCCAACGTACCAGGCCGGCGGATTCTGCACGATGCCTTCGAAGGCCTTGGCCCAGCGATGCTCGATGCCCAAGGCCATCGCGTAGGGCAGGAACTTCTCGAAGGTGTCGGGCGGCATACGCTTCAATCGGTCCGCGTCGACGCGATTGATGAATTCCTGAAAGCCGAGAATTTCGACCTTGGTGCGCACGCCCGTTAGCGACTTCGCCGTCATGATGCGCGCGAACAGAAGTACGATGACGGCCGCGATAAGTCCACAGCCGACCAGCAGCCCAATGGAAGCCAGCATATCGATGCCGAGTAATTGTGCGACAACAAAGGGCGCCGCGGTAAGGAGGACTCCCACCAAGACATAGGCGTGCGCCGAGTCCGGATCCACCGAGTACATACCCTTGCCCTTCAACTCGGCGAGAATATCTCCCTTTATGGTTGGAATCGCCACGTAGAAGCGGTTGCGCAGGTCGGTGAGCCGGATCTGCGTCGCGTCGGCAGGGAACATGTGCTTGAGCATCAGGCGCTCGTGGGCTTCCAGAGAACTCCAACTGCCCGGCGGCTGCAGTGAATGAAAGGTGTAGTCGCGGTGCGAGAACAGGAAGGTCTTCGACTCCGTCTCTTCGATCTTTAAATAGCCTTTGACCGCCAGGTCCACGAGCGTAGAAGTGATGTCGCGGGGATGGACGCTGTCGTCCATCAGCGAGCCAACTTCCGCCGGGGTCATGCCCTTCGGCGGCTCATACATCGGCGCGACCGAAGTGTCGGGCTTGGGATCGCGACCCTTGGTCCACCAGAAGAAAAACATGACGATGAACGCCCACAGCGGCAACAGCACAACAGGGTTGCTGCGCAGGAACCACATGGCAAAGGTCAGCTTGCTGGGCTGGGTGAGCACGCCTTTGCTGATGTAGACGTCGGCGGTCAGGCCCTCGCGCATCGATAAGGGGTCATTGGTCTCGATTCGTACGACATCCCCTCCTACGGTGACGTGCGCGTCCTGTTCGGCTGAGCCGTAAAGCCCGGTAAAGGCCTGCGCGCGCAGGTTACCCTCGGCGCCTTGCGGAAAGATGATATTTGCGTCGGCGTAATCGATAGGTACCGGCCAGTCGTTGCCGGTGACATTCCAGTAGAGTTCGTCGTGATCGTCGAACCAGCGCACTGCGTTGGTCACCGTGTAGCGGATGTCGACGGTGCGGGTCGCATCCACGGCGTCGGGAACATAAATCTTTAAGTGCCGGTATCCGTCGCGCACGTTGGAGTCGTATTTCAGCTTGTGGCCGTGGCCGTCGCTCACGCCGGTGACGGTCAGGAAAAGTGTGTAGTTGGAGCCGCGCGGACCGGGATACTCGATGGGGATGTCGCGATAGATGCCCTGATACTCGCCATTGAACACCACCTCGAGGTGCTCCAGCACCTGCGCCGTTCCGTCCTTCGCAACCGTCATGCTGGTGAGGAAGCGGGCGATGTGCCAGTCGCGCGCGAAGGCAGGGCCGGCAAGAGCGAAACACAAAAGCAGAAGAGTGACGGATCTAAACCGGCATTTGGCAATTGACATTCGGCATTTAGCACTCAGCATTTGGCACTCAGCATTTGGCCAGGAAGATGATCGACGCATGCCCGAGTCAATACCTCGAACACCTGGCGAACGGTTCAGACTAGCATGGAGAGCTGCGCCGCGCGCATAAACGTCCAGAGAACCGCGCAACGCGGCATTGCACTTCCAGCAGCAGTCCCGAACCCCATGAGCGCCGCGGGCGCGTCGGAAATTTCCTCCTGGTTCAGCCGGTCTGATGCCGTTCCTCATCGACGTCGATGGGGCGAAATTGGTCCACAGCAATAAAGGCGACAATAATCACGACCGGGATATAGAGGGCGCGCAGTTCCCACCGTTGCTTCATTACCGTGCCAATGGCTGCTCCTACAACGTAGCAGCTCCAGGTGGAAGCGAGCATGGCGCCTTCGCGAATATCGCGCTGTTGCGGAACAAGCCTGACAACGTGGGAGATGCGCTTCAGTTCGTGGAGTTTATCGTAGGCCCAGAAAAGCGCACGAGTGAAGGATTCGGTCAGCTTGGTGAGCGTTCCGGTAACGAAGGTGGTGTAGATGGTGAGCGCGCCGACGTGGGTGAGGGTCGCGGTCTGTACCCCCATAGCGAAGGCCAGGAGCGCCACCAGCGTGAAATAGATGGGCGACTGGAGGTCGACAATCTGCCCGAGGTGCATCGCGGGAGTTGCGCGCGCAAAAAAAATGAGTAGCACTGCTTCGACAGTCAGGGTAAACGAGGCGATACGTTGGATGCCGCGCCGGCCCGCTATTTGCACTGTGATGCGCGTGAGCGTCATTCCCACAACGTAGGACACAATGGCGCAAAGCGGCCGCAGCAGGTTCGACCACTCCTGCCGTCCCAAATACATGCCTACATGAACGCTGTTGCCGCTCATGTTGGCAGTGAAAACCTGAAAAAGCGCAATATAACCGACGGCGTCGATAAACCCGCCCACCGCGGTTAGCGACAGGGCAATCGCGACCTTACCGCCGGCGCCGAGTTCGGGTTGGTTGCTCACAGTCGCTTAAGCGCCATTTTGGCCGCGTTGTAGCCGCACATGCCATGCACGCCGCCGCCGGGTGGAGTGGAGGACGAGCAGATATAAATGTCCTTCGCGGAGGTCGCGTAGTACTTGCGTGTAGGACGAAAGAGAAACTGGCGAAGATCAGCCGCCCCGCCGCCGATGTCGCCGCCAATGAGGTTGGCGTCCTTCGCTTCCAGGTCGACGGGAGAGAAGACCTTCCGCGCCAGCACGCAATCGCGGAAGCCGGGAGCGAAGCGCTCAATCTGCGCTTCAATGCGCGGCAGCATGTCAACCGTAGAGCCGTTGGGAACGTGGCAGTAAGCCCAGGCAATATGCCGGCCTTCGGGTGTGCGAGTGGGGTCGAACAGGCTTGGTTGAGCGAGAAGCACGAACGGCCGCTCGGCGTGATGGCCGTGGCTCATCGCATCTTCCGAGGCCGCTACTTCTTCCAATGTGCCGCCGAGATGCACCGTGGCGGATCGCCCGCACTCGGCAGCTTTCCAAGGAATGGGATTGGACAAGGCATAGTCGATCTTGAAGACGCCCGGCCCGTAGCGAAAGCGCTCAAGATTGCGCCGGTAGGCAGGAGAGAGCCGACTGCCGGCGATGCGCAATAGTTGCCGAGGCGTGACATCGCACAGTGCGAGATCGAAATCCCCAACCGAGGCGAGGTCGTCAACGCGGGTCGAGACGTGCACGGTACCACCGAGTTTCGCCAGGTGTCCGCAGAGCGCAGTGGTGATGGACTTGGCGCCACCGCGGGCAATGGGCCATCCCACAGCGTGGGCGGTCGCGGCAAAGATGATGGAGAATGCCGAAGTCAGGGGCTCGTCCAGCGCCAGCACGGAATGCGCGGCCAATCCGGAGAAGATTGCCTTGGTTCGGGGGTTGCGAAACCAGTGGCGTGCCAGTGAGGTTGCCGACGGGAAGCCCAGCGACCCCAGGCGAGCTAGTAGAAAAGGATGCCGCGGAAATAACGAGACGGGCCGCAGAATTTCCGGTGCTAAATCCGTCCAGTGCTCGGCGAATGGCCCGAAGAGCCGGCGCCACTGCTTGCCGTCTTCGCCGAAAGCAGCTTCGGCGGCATTCATGTCGCGCTCCAGAATAACCGCAGTCCCGTCGTCGAGAGGATGCGCCACTGGAGCCGAAGGCTGAATCCACTCCAACCCGTAATCACGCAGAGGAAGCGAAGAGAAGAAGGGCGACGCGACCCCCATGGGATGCACGGCTGAGCCGAAGTCGTGCAGGAAGCCGGGCAAAGTGAGAGGAAGGGTGCGCGCGCCACCGCCGGGCTCAGGCTCGGCTTCGTAAACGTCGACCTGCAATCCTGCCTGGGCCAGAGTAATGGCAGCGGCAAGACCGTTGGGTCCCGAACCTATGACAACGGCTCGTCGCGGGGTGCGAGGCATAGCCAATCAGTGTATAGGCGATTGCGGGATTAGGGTATGGCGGCTGGTTTTTCACCACAGAGCCACGGAGGACACCGAGGAACCTTGCAAATGTGCTTTAGCACCCGAGACGATCGGCGGGTTAACCGGCTATACCGTCCTTCCATGCTTTGTTAGCGTGACGAAGAAGTCGCGGCTGATGGGCTCGATCTTTGCTGTGGCTTCGGGAAAGTTGGCGAAGATGCGTTTCAACTGATCTTCGGTGTAGAGGAACAGGTCGCAACGTTTTTTGTAGCGCAGCTGTCGCTGCCAGCCGAGAATGCCGCCGCCAACAGGAAATGAAAAGAAAGCTTTGTTACGGGTAAGCGAGAGGACCTTGGCAATTACCTTCTCGGGATCGGGCATGTAGTCCATGAAGCCCATCACGATGACATAGTCGAACTGTTCCTTCGCCGGGTACTGGTAGAAGTCGGCAACCTCGAACTTGCAGCGCTCGCCGACGCCGACCTTGCGGGCGTGTTCGGTGGCCAGTTTCAGCATGCCTTCGGCAAAGTCAATGCCGATTACGCGCGAAGCGCCGCGCTGCGCCAGCGTTATGGAGTAGTGGCCCGGGCCGCATCCGATATCCAGAACGCTCTTGCCTTGTACCGGCTCACACCCTTCAATCGACTTCTCATAACGCAAGCGCATGCTCTTGCGGAAGAGACGATTGATGACGCTATCGACAAAGCCATTCTGATTGCCATAAATGGCGTCGAAGTCGTTGGCATATTGATGAAAGAAAGTCTGGGTACGGTCAGGCGACATGGGAATTTACCAACTCGGGGTAGTTGCTGATCACATTCTGAAACGTGGTGACTGGAAAATCATGGAGAATCCGGCGGACTTTCGACTCGGTTGTCTCCAGGTTGACGTAGCACTTGAATTGCCGGGTGCGGCTCATCGGCAGGCGGGGATGGTTGGGATCAATCTCGCGTGGATGGATGTAGAACACCACCGGGCGATCCTCCAGCAAGACCTGCCGCGCCATCTTGCGCACCAGCCAGTAAGGAAAGACGCGAAGATAGCCGCCGCCGAAGAAGCACATGGGTTTGCCCATGAAGGAGACCACGGTGATGGGAACTTCAAGGATGCCATCGCCATTGCCTACGCGATGGGGGTCGCGGCGCCCGTCGCGGATGCCGCCATGACCACGCGGCGCGGGAAAGACGGAAGAGTCGTATTGATAGCCCGCCTCAGCCAGGGCGTCAAAGAACCAGGGCGTGTCGGTGGTGGTGGAAAAGCCGGGCGCACGATAGCCGATCACCGGCGCTCCGGCGATCTCTTCGAGCAGCAGGCGGGCATGACGCACATCTTCGTAGAAGCCGTCGCGGGTCTGCTCGTAAACCAGACGATGACCGTAGCCATGGGAGGCGATCTCGTGTCCGCGGGCGGCAGCTTCCTTCACCAGGTGCGGAAAGCGTTCCGCGATCCAGCCCAGCACGAAACACGTAACCTGTACATTTTCTTCACTGAAGATGTCCAGCAGTTTGGAGAAATTCTTCTCCACGCGCGAGGGCAGGCCGCTCCATTCAGAAATGGCGGGCACACTGGGAACGTCCAGGATATGGAACCAGTCTTCGACGTCGACGGAGAAGATAGAGGTGTGCATCGGCTCCCGCAGGTTTCTTAGGTATATAACGTTCCGGGGCGGGAAAACAAGTGTGGTCGAGGTACTGGGCAGTTGGTTCTAAGCGCAAATTTTTCGATACTGTCAGCCAGATCCAATTTGGATAAGAGCAGCCTAACCTTGTCTGATCGTGGAGCGAGCGGCTGCCCATTTGACTCTCCCAATCACCTCAACTAGCCTCAATTGCGATTGTGGTCCGAGCAGATTTGAATTCGTGCGAATCGGTTGCTGGGTCTTCTTCTCCTATGAAACTGTTACGGCCTATTCTCGTTACGTTGCTTGCCTTGGTCTGCAGCTTGCCGGCGGTGGCCAGCAACGCGGTCCACCCGGCGCATGGTTCCAAGGGCATGGTCGCGACGGTGCGGCCCGAGGCGTCGAAAGCGGGAGTCGCCATCATGCAGCAGGGTGGCAATGCGATCGACGCTGCGGTTGCTATCGGTTTTGCGTTGGCGGTGGTGTATCCCGACGCAGGCAACATCGGCGGCGGAGGCTTCCTGCTCTTTCGCCGGCCTGAAGGCGAAGTTCACTTCCTCGACTACCGCGAGAAAGCTCCAGCCAAAGCCGCAGCCAATATGTATCTCGACGGCAAGGGCAATGTGGTTCCCGACATGAGCATCATCGGCTACAAAGCCATCGGAGTGCCGGGTTCGGTGGCGGGCCTGGCGTACGCGCAGAAGCACTGGGGCAAGCTGACGCTCAAGCAGGTGATGGAACCAGCGATCCGGCTGGCGCGCGACGGTTTTGTGCTCGACTACGAAGAAGCCAAATCGTTTCACGATTCGCAGCTGGCTCAGTTTCCTGAGTCGCACCGCATCTTCCAGCGCGACGGCGAGTTTTACCAGCAAGGCGATCTCTTCAAGCAACCGGAGCTGGCGAAAACGCTGGAGCGCATCGCGGAGAATCCCGATGACTTCTACCACGGCCAAATAGCACGAGAGATAGCCGCTTCGATTCAGAAGGGCGGAGGGCTGATCACGGTCGACGATTTGGCGCACTATGAAGTGAAGGAGCGGCAGCCGATTCGCGGCAGCTATCGTGGCTACGAGATCATCAGCGCGCCGCCACCATCGTCGGGTGGAATCGCGCTGGCCGAGATCCTGAATATTCTTGAGGGCTACGACTTGGCGAAAGAGGGAGATCGCTCGGCCGAAAGCATTCATCTGACGGCGGAGGCTTTTCAGCGAGCTTTTTTCGATCGCGCTGAATTTCTGGGCGATCCCGACTTCTCAAAAATTCCAGTTGCGCAACTGATTGACAAGCGCTACGGCAATGCCTGGCGCGATACCATTCCGCTGCGCCGCGCCACGCCCAGCGCCAGCTTGCGGCGGCCGGCAGTGTTCTCGCAACTGGACAGCTATGCGAGCTCGCATCCGCAGCCGAGCTCGGTGCGCGAGCCGGAACACACCACGCACTACTCGGTGGTCGATCCCGAGGGCAACGCGGTGTCAGTCACCACGACGTTGAATGATGCTTTCGGCTCGCGGGTGACCGCTGAGGGCCTGGGGTTCCTGCTCAACAACGAGATGGACGACTTCACCACGAAGCCTGGCGTGCCCAACATGTATGGGCTGATTCAGGGGCCGGCGAATGCGGTCAGTCCGGACAAGCGGCCGCTGTCGGCGATGACGCCGACGATCGTGCTGAAGAACGGCAAACTATTTCTCGTGTTGGGGTCGCCGGGCGGACCGACGATTATTACCACCGTGGCCAACGTGCTGATGGGCGTAGTCGATTATGGACTGAATATTCAGCAGGCGGTGAACGCGCCGCGCTTTCATGATCAGTGGATGCCGGATCAGATTGAAGTGGAAGCGGTCGGCATTTCGCCCGATACTATTGGCATCCTGGAACATATGGGTCACAAGATTAAAATGAGCCGTGGTTATTGGGGCGACGCCGAGTGTATCGCCGTCGACGACAAGACCGGCGAGTTGCTGGGCGCGAGCGACGGGCGCAACCAGGGAAAGGCGCTGGGCTTCTGATGCGCAAGGCGATGTCCACGCTAGTGTATGCCAGACGCGAGCGGCTGCACCCCGGGCTGCTGGATCAGATGGTGTCCGGAGGCGCCGAGGCCATCGAAATCTTCGCCGCCCGCGGCCACTTCAACTACGCTGAACGGCAGCACGTACGGGAGATCGGCAACTGGTTCCGCTCGACCGGCGTGACCTTCCATTCCGTGCACTCGCCGATGTATGGCGATGACGAGTGGGGACGCAGCGTGCCACCCCTGAACATCGCAGCGGTCGAAAAGCGTGACCGCATCGCCGCCACGGACGAGATCAAGCGCGCGCTGGAGGTCGCCGAGCAAATTCCGTTTCAGTTTCTGGTACAGCATGTCGGGGTGAGCAACGAAACCGCCGATGAGCACAAGATGGAAGCGGCAATGAGTTCGCTGGAACATCTACATGCCTTTGCCAAGCCGCTGGGGGTGCAGTTGCTCGTGGAGAATATTCCCAATGAGCTTTCCGCACCGCAGACGCTCGTTAACCTATTGCACGCCGGGCGCTTCACCGATATCGGGGTGTGCTTCGATCTGGGACACGCGCATCTGCTCTCGAGCGTGAAAGAGGCGTTCGAGACGCTGAAGGACCGCATCCGCTCCACGCACGTGCATGACAACAAGAAAGATCACGATTCGCATCTGTGGCCGGGCGCTGGGAGCATTGACTGGAAGGAAGCGATGTCCCTGCTGAATGCGGCGCCGCACGTTCCACCGCTGCTGCTGGAGATCGAAGGCGTTGAAGGCGAGAAAGTGAGCGAGAAGATGGCGGAGGCGTTTGGAAGGCTGGAGGTTTAACCGGGTATCTCAATCTCGCTATAGCTGCCGCCTCCCGTCGCGCCTCAGACCCATCGACATTTGTAGAATCGAGCACATCGTTTACGGCCAACTTTGCGCTCCGTGCAGAATACGATTAACCTCGACAGCTTCGTTCCGCACCCGATAGATCGCTACGAAGGGCAGGCCAGGGAAAGGCAGTTCGCGCGTATCAGTCTTCCGGCCGGGCCGGCCGAGATAGGGAAATTTTGCAAGGGAGTCGATGCTGTCGTAAATGGTTAGCGCAACCCGCCTGGCAACGGCTGCGCTGTTGCGTTCCTCGATGTAGTCGCAAATTCTGGTGAGATCGCGAACTGCAGCGGGTGTCCAGCGGACGAGCATCAAGTGGGATACCGACGATTGATCAGGTTCTTGACTTCCTCGTGACTGACGAACTCGCCACGATCCGCTTCCGCCAGACCCTTCTCCACTTCGGAGAGAAACCATTCGTCATGATTGACAAAACGTTCCACCGCTTCTCGCACAATCGCTTGGGTGTCTCGCCCCTGCTCGGTGGCGAGACGTAGCAGCTTGGATTGCAGTTCGGGCGTGAACTCTACTTCCATACGGTTAGCCTACGATCTAAGACCCTGCCGGTCAAGGTGTTCCCCCGCCTGACTTTTCCGCGCGCAACGTGCATACTTAATACTTATTCCTATGAGCTCATCCACCAGACTAGAGACCGAAGCGCCTGCCACCACCATTCGCGAGATCGGAGAGCATGAAGGGCAGACCGTCACCATTCGCGGCTGGCTCTACAACCTGCGCGAGAGTGGCAAACTGTTGTTCCCTATCTTTCGCGATGGCAGCGGCATCATCCAGGGCGTCATCGCCAAGAATGCTGTTACGCCGGAGCTGTTCGAGTCGATCAAGGGCCTGACCCAGGAGTCGAGCGTAATCGTCACCGGCAAAGTTCGCGCCGACAAGCGCGCCCCTGGCGGCTACGAGCTCGACATCACGGACGCGCAGGTGTTGCAGCGTGTCAATCCGGACGATCCGTATCCCATCACTCCCAAGGAACACGGCGTCGATTTCCTGATGGAGCATCGCCATCTCTGGCTGCGCTCGCCGCGGCAGGCGGCGATCCTGCGGGTGCGCGCCGAGATCATCAAAGCCGCGCGCGACTTTTTTGACGATCGCGGCTTTACCTTGACCGATCCGCCGATCCTCACGCCAGCCGCGTGCGAAGGGACGACGACGCTGTTTCCCGTCGACTATTTCGAGGAGCAGGCCTTCCTCACGCAGTCAGGCCAGCTCTACATTGAGGCGACGGCGATGGCCCTGGGCAAGGTGTACAGCTTCGGGCCGACGTTCCGTGCGGAGAAGTCGAAGACGCGCCGCCACCTCACTGAGTTCTGGATGGTCGAGCCGGAGGTCGCCTTCGCGCAGCTTGACGATCTGATGAAGCTGGCGGAGGAGTTCATCACCTTCATCGTGAAGCGCTGCCTGGAGAAGCGGCGGCCGGAGCTGGAGACGATCGGCCGCGACCTCGCCAAGCTGGAGAAGATCGACACGCCTTTCCCGCGGATCAGCTATGACGACGCAGTCAAGATGCTGCAGGAGGGACACGTCAAGGGCGAGGTCGAGAACAAATTTGAATGGGGCGGAGATTTCGGATCGCCGGATGAGACCTACATCTCATCGCAATTTGATCGCCCGGTAATGATCCATCGCTATCCGGCGGCGGTGAAGGCGTTCTACATGGAGCCGGATCCGGAGCGGCCGGAGCTGGCGCTGTGCGTGGATGTGCTGGCGCCGGAGGGATACGGGGAGATCATTGGCGGCTCGCAGCGTATGGCGTCGTACGAGCTGCTGCTTGAGCGCATTCATCAGCATGGCTTGCCGGAAGAGGCGTTCAAGTGGTATCTCGATTTGCGCAAGTTCGGCGGCGTGCCGCATGCCGGGTTTGGGATGGGGATCGAGCGCGCCGTGGCGTGGATCTGCGGGCTGGAGCACGTGAGGGAGACGATTCCGTTTCCGCGGATGTTGCACCGGCTGTATCCGTAAACTGTGGGCAGGGGGGAATCACCTTTGTGGGAATAGGGGTCCCTTCGGCAAGCTCAGGGCAGGCTCTTCGACTCCGCGTCCGCCAAAAACGGGCGAACGCTGCGCTCAGGATGACAGTTGAAAGACGCGGGTACTGGCGCAACTAAAGCTGCATTCTCCCACCCTACCGCCAAAGAGAGTGGAAGAAAGCAGGTCCCTCGACTTCGCTACGCTGCGCTCGGGATGACAGGATGGGGCACCCGTTTGTTTGCAAGTGTATTGGAAGGCTGTACCACAATGTAGGATTTGTAACCAGGAACTTCTATGGCGACCAGTCCGATTACCAAACCACTGCAGAATATTGAAACCAAGTACATCCGCATCATCGGAGTTCCACTTGATCTCGGCCAGTCGCGGCGCGGCGTCGACATGGGGCCGTCGGCGATGCGCGTCGCCGGGCTCGAAGCCAAGCTCGAGGCTCTTGGCTATGACGTGGAAGACGGCGGCAATGTTCCGGTCGCCATGCTCGAAACCGAAACCGAAGGCGATCCGCACGCCAAGTATCTGAACGAGATCACCGAGACCTGCACTGCCCAGTCCGAGCTGGTGATCCAGACGCTCGAAGCCGGCAAGATCCCCCTCACCCTGGGCGGCGATCACTCGATCGCGGCAGGCACGGTCTCGGGAGTCTCCGAGTTCTATCGGCGCAGGCATCAGCGCATCGGGTTGTTGTGGATCGACGCCCACAGCGACATCAACACGCCTGACACCTCGCCTAGCGGCAACGTTCACGGCATGCCACTGGGCGCCATCATGGGGTTGTTCCACTCCCCGCTGAGCGATCTCTACGGCTTCAGCCCCAAGGTGCTTCCGGAAAACTGCGCGCTGGTGGGCATTCGCGATGTCGATGAGCACGAGCGGATCAACATCCGCCGGGCCGGGGTCCACGTCTTTACCATGCGGGACATCGACGAGCGCGGCATGCGTGCCGTCATGGAAGAGGCGTTGCGCCTGGCGGGACGCGGCACCGTCGGCTATCATGTCTCGCTCGATCTCGACTGGATCGATCCCGAGGACGCGCCCGGCGTGGGGACGCCGGTGTGGGGTGGCGCTACGTATCGCGAGGGACACCTGGCGATGGAGATCATCGCCGACCACGGCCGCATGCTGAGCTTCGAGCTGGTGGAAGTCAATCCGGTGCTCGACGAACGCAATCAGACGGCGGAGCTGGCAGTGGAGCTGGCGCTGTCGGCGTTTGGCAAGAAGATCTTGTGACCGCGTGATGAATTCGCCCGAAGCTGCATCTCCACAACTTATATTTCCGCCGCTGCCGGAACTGCGCAGCGCGACCGTGTTTGGCCGCACCATAAGGTACTACGATGTGGGCGCTGGACCGGTGCTGGTTCTCATCCACGGCATCGGCGGAGATGCCGATGAGTGGGCCTTCTGCTTTGAGCCGCTTGCCGCGTCCCATCGCGTAATCGCGTTCGATCTGCTCGGCTTTGGCCGCTCCGACAAGCCGCTGATCGAGTACACGGTCGCGGGCTTTGTCGAGGTGCTGGAGCGGTTTCTGCGGGGGCTCGGCATCGAACGCGCGAGCCTGCTCGGCGCATCGCTTGGCGGATGGATTGCGGCGTCGTTTGCGCTGCGGTTTCCGGATGAGGTCGACAAACTGATTCTGGTGGACTCCGCCGCAGCGTGGGGAGACACGACTGAGTTGCCCATCGATCTGCATGTCTCCACGCGCGCTCATTTGCGGGAGGTATTTGATCTGTTGTTCTACGATTCGAGGCTGGCAACCGAAGAGCTCGTTGACCTGGCGTACGAGCTGCATCTGGAGCGCGGCGACGGGTACACCATCGACAGCGTTTTGCGAAATCTGCAGAGCGGACGGGAGCGGCTGGACGCGACGATCGGCGATGTGAAAGCTCGGACGCTGATTGTGTGGGGCGAGCAGGATCGCATGATTCCAGTTTCGGTGGGACGGAGATTGCAGCAGTTGATCGCCGGCTCGCGGCTGGAGGTGATTGCCGAGTGCGGACATCTGCCGGCGCTGGAGAAGCCGGCGGAGTTCGTGCGGTGTGTGCTGAGCTTTCTGGGGCAGTAAAGTGTGTCGCAATCCCCGGGCAATTTTCCCACCGGATCGGGCTAATGAATCTAGAGCTCATCTCATAAATCATTTCGGTTCGTATCAGGGCACGACCTTTAGTCGTGCCGAATGGGCCGCAGTAAACAGTCAAGGGCTTTTAGCCCTTGCAAAATCTAAGGTTCCGCAGGGGCTGAAGCCGACCTATAAACTGGCGGCTCCGGCACGTCTGAAGACGTGCCCTGATGCAAAGCGATTTATGAGATGGCTTCTAGTTGAGAGTTTGTGCCGCCCCTACTGGACTTGAGATCGCTTTTCGCACCGTACCCAGGACTCCGCTTCGCTCCGTCCTGGGCTAGCTGCACTTCCACCCCTTCGGGGTTCTATTTTTGCAGGCTATACTCCAGAGGCGAAGATCGACGTGGGCCCTCACAAGGCTCTTACGTCCTGAGCTATTATTGTTTCGCCCTTCGGGCTGGACTTGAGGCCGCTCAGAGGATCAGGCGCTCGTCGCCGATTCGGCGAGTTACCCGCTCGCGGTCAAGATACTCCAGCAGCGGAATCGCGTACTTGCGGGTTATGCCGAACAGGTCTTTAAAGTTGCCGACATTGATCTTCGGAGTTTTGGCCTTTTGCGCGAGAACTTGGCGACGCAAGTCTTGCAGCGCGTCGCGGTGAAAGACAAGTTCGTCAGACAACTTCACTAAAATGCGATCGCGCAGCAACAAGGTCACGATCTTTTGCGCGCGCACCTTGTCGACGGGCAGCGATGCCAGAACGTCTTTCAGCAGCGGAACTTTCAGACCAGCTTTCGCGAAGGCCTGCTCGATCTGCAGCTTTGACTCGGCTTCTTCGTCGCGAAGGACCACGCCCTTGCCGGCGGCATGGACTATCTCGCCGCTGACTTCGAGTTGCTTGTCGCGGGTGAGCGAATCGAGAACCCCACGAAAGACCCCGGGACGCAAACCGAGCGACTCGCGCAGCTCTTCCTGGCCGATGCCGGCCACGAGCGGGTTGGCTTTCTGAAACTGCTCGACCTTGGAAGACATTTGGCTGCGCAACGATTGCAAGATGGCCGACGAGAGCAGGAGATTTTCGAAGTGGGCGATTTTGGCGGGTTTGACCAGCTCAGCGGCCAGCCGGTCCACTTGCGCGGGCAGCCATCCGGTCTCGGCGACAGCATCGGCAAGCGACAGTCCACCCGCGCCTCGTCGCGCCACCCGCGCCAGCAGCGACTCGTGGGGATTTTCGTTAACCAGAACTTGCAAGAAGGCCAGCCGCTCTTCCGCTTTCATGCGACGCGGTTGCTCCGAGGCATCGAGTACCCTGCCGCCGCCAATCGTGATGACCGGAGAGAGCTGCCGGATGATGAAGCGGTCGCCGGGAAGGAGCAGCAGCGGATCGTCGAGCTTGAGGCGCGCCAAGCCCGACTGGCCGGGCTGCACTTGCTTCGCTCCAAGCAGGCTCACTTCGGCGATGGTCTCGGCGGTGTAGACGTGCAGATGCACGCGCGCGCGATCGCGCAACGGTTTGGACGAGCACAGAAGATCGAGCGTGACGCTGACTCGCCGGGTCGGGCGGAACATCTGCGGAGGCGTCAGAATCATGCCGCGCGCGAGTTCGGTAGTTTCGACGCCGGCGAGATTCAACGCGGTCCGCTGGCCGGCGATGGCTTGTTCGGCGGCCATTCCGTGGACTTGCACGCCACGCACCCGCAATCGTTTGCCGCCGGGATGGACCTCGATCTCCTGATCTTTGTGCACGGTGCCGGAGATTAGTGTGCCGGTGACGACGGTCCCGAAGCCTTTCATGGTGAAGACGCGATCGATGGGCAGGCGAAAGACGGCAGTGGAATCCTTGGCGGGAATTTCGGTGGCGAGATGGGCCAACTCGCTCTTGAGGCGATCGAGTCCTGCGCCAGTTTTCGAGCTGATCGCGATGATGGGCGAATTCTCCGGATCGAGGAACGATCCCTTCAGGAAGTCGCCCACTTCCATCTTGACTACTTCCAGCGTCTCGGGATCGACCAGGTCTGACTTTGTCAGAGCTGTGATCCCACGCTGTACGGCAAGCAGGCGGCAGATGTCGAAGTGCTCGCGAGTTTGTGGCTTGATGGATTCGTCGGCCGCCACGACCAGCAGCACAAGATCGATGCCGCCGATGCCCGCCAGCATGTTGCGGACAAAGCGCTCGTGGCCGGGAACGTCAACGAAGCCGATTCGGATCGGCTGGCCGTCGGGGCCCGGCAGCTCCAGGTTGGCAAAGCCGATGTCAATGGTGATGCCACGGCGCTTTTCCTCTTCCAGCCGGTCGGGATCGATGCCGGTCAAGGCGCGCACCAAGGCGCTCTTGCCGTGGTCGATGTGGCCGGCGGTGCCGACGATGACAGCCTTCATTGGACCAGTGTATCGAAGACTTTCGGGAACTCTCGACCGCCCAGCGGGGAATCGCTTAAAGGGACTTCCTATGCGAAAATAGTAGTAGCAACGAACAGGAGGCTCCCGGGTTTACTACGGTCGCGCCATCCCCAAGGAAGTTTTTGCTTTCAAAGGGTCGAGGGGCGTCTAATGTATTTAAGCTCCAGGCGTACTTGATCCACGGATGGCAAGCATTCTCACACCGCCAGACAGGCCGACCCAGCTTCCTCCCACGGAAGACGGGCAACTCGCCTTGTGGAGCAGCAGCGATCCTGCGGCTGTCGACCTCACGCCTCATCTGCTGATTCAGCTGGAGGACGATCTTGAGCGCTCGCGGATGCGCGAGGCGTTCTGGATCTCGGTGGTTGTCCACCTGATGGTGGTGATCCTGCTCGTCTTCTCGCCCAAGATGTTTCCCGGCATGAGTGGTGTGGCGCTGGCGACGCCGGCCGACCTGATGCGCAACCAGCAGATGACCTATCTCGACCTGCCGCCGGACGCGCAGAAGGAGCCGAAGGTCGCGCCCAAGACGAATGTGTTGTCGGACAAGAACCGCATCGCGGAGAGTCGGCATCCCACGCTCGATAAAAAGACGCTGGAGGAGCTGAAGCGCGCCGGAACGCCGAAGGCTCCAGCGGCCCCGGCACAGCAGGCGCAGATGACGCCGCCGATGCAGCAACAGGCGCCGCAACCGGCTCAGCAGCAACCGAATCAGGCGCAGAACCAGCAGCAGGCGCAGCTGCAGCCGGCAATTCCGCAGGATAATCCCAAGCTGCCGACGCCGCAGAACACCCCGAAATTTCCCGGCAACCTGGCGGGCATCATGTCGCCGGGGTCGTCGATTGAGCAGGCGGCGCGCGCCGTGGCGGCGCACCGTGGCGGCGGAGGAAGCTACGGAGGCGGCGGCGATTACGGAGTCGGGCCGGGAGGATCGAACGCGCGCGTGCAGGGGAATCTGGAAGTTCTCAGCGACACCGAGGGCGTTGATTTCGGCCCGTATCTGTCGCGCGTTCTCGACGCGGTGCGGAGAAACTGGTACAACCTGATTCCCGAAGAAGCGCGTGCGCCGCTGATGAAAAAGGGGAAGGTTTCCATCGAATTCGCGATTCTGAAGGACGGCAAGATCGCAGGCATCACTCTCCGCTCGCCTTCCGGTGACGTCGCCCTCGACCGCGCCGCCTGGGGCGGCATCACGGCTTCCGTGCCATTCGCGCCGCTGCCCACGGAATATCATGGGCCGTATCTCGCACTGCGTTTTCACTTCTATTACAACCCCGCCAAAGGCGATGTCGAGTAGGAAGCAACTAGCAATTAGCGGCTAGCCATTAGCAAAGGCGCTCGTTTCTGCGTCCCCGCGTAAAATTGAATTGTGCGTAATGTTGGGCGATTCGGCGCGAAGTCCTCAATAAAACGTGGAGAGCGTGAACTTCTGCTGCGTGAGCGTCAACGCGCGCGCGAGCGGATGAAGCTCATCGGACTGCTTGCCATTGCCCTGTTCATCCTTTTGCTGGCCTTTCTGCGATTTGGTAAGACCATTCCCTGGGGCGCGCGATGAACGCGCCCGAACTGCGAAAACTGATTGTGCCGGGGACAGGCGCGATGACTGCGTCTTCGCAGCCGGAGCCGCTGCTGGCGGTAATTCTGGGACCAACGGCATCGGGTAAATCGGCGCTGGCGATTCACTTGGCGCAGCAATTCGGCGGAGAGATCGTCAGTTGCGATTCGATCGCGGTGTATCGGGGATTTGACATCGGTACAGCGAAGCCGACGGGTGAACAACGGGCGCTGGTTCCGCATCATCTGCTGGATGTTGCCGAACCCGATGAGCCGTTCACCGCTGGAGAGTATGCGCGGCGGGTGCGACCGGCGATTGAGGACGTCTCAGGTCGCGGCAGGCTGCCCATAGTTGTCGGAGGGACGGGCTTGTATTTGCGCGCGCTGCTGGAAGGATTGTTCCCGGGTCCGCAGCGCTCGGAAGAATTGCGGGAACGGTTGCGGGAGCGTGCGGCGGAGCGCGGGTCTGTGCACTTGCATAGGGTCTTGAGACGGCTTGATCCGGTGGCGGCGGCGAAGATTCATCCGAACGACACACCGAAGCTGATTCGTGCGATCGAGGTTTGCCTGGCTTCGCGAACGTCAATGAGCGAGTTGTGGGAGCAGCACGGGCGGGAGCCGCTGCGCGGATTTCGCATCTTGCGGATTGGCTTGAACCCGGCCCGCGACGCGCTGTATGCGCGCATCAATCAACGCGCGCGGCAGATGTTCGAGGACGGTTTGGTGGAAGAGACGAAGAGCCTGCTGGAACGCTACAGCGGTCAGCGGAAGGTCATGGCGATCGATTCGCTGGGATATCGGCAGGCGACGCAGTTGTTACGCGGAGAGCTGACGCGCGAAGAGGCCATCGCGGCGGCGCAGCAGCGCCATCGCAACTATGCCAAGCGGCAGATGACGTGGTTTCGGCGCGAGCCTGATGTCTATTGGCTGGAAGGATTTGGGGATGAGCCGATGATCGCGACGCGCGCGGCGGAGTTGGTTGTCGAGAACTGCCCCGCCCTAGGCCAAAAGAAGGCCTAGAACGGGGCACCCACAGTTTGTAGATCCGTCAGGATAATGCTGCCATCCCGCTCATCGCATTTCTGATATGGTCCAATTCAGTGAACGCTGCGAAATTATTCATACCTGTATTCAGACGCTCCGTTGTCGCCTGTCTGTTGTTGCTTTTTCTTATGGCGAACTCTGCCCACGCTAAGCCGCGATTTCAGCAGCCAGGTCCCGTACATCTCGACAAGAAGGGCGAGAAGTGGGCGCGGGAGTCGCTGAAGAAGATGTCGCTGGAGCAGAAGATCGGGCAGATGTTCATCATCTGGGCGCGAGTGAAGTTCCTGAATCTCGACAGCCCCGAGTATCTCCAGCTGCGCGACACCATGCGCAAGTACCACATTGGGGCATTCGGCGTAAGCGTCGGCTTCGAGGATGGATTCCTATACAAGAATGAGCCGCTGGAAGCTGCGATGCTCACCAACCAGTTGCAAAGGGATTCGGAGTTCCCGCTAATCTTCGCGGCCGACTTCGAGCGCGGGCTGGGATTTCGCCTGAACGATGTCACCAGCTTTCCGCATGCCATGGCCTTCGGCGCTACCGGCAATGTGGAGTTCGCCCGCGAAGCGGCTCGCATCACCGCGCAGGAGTCGCGTGCCATCGGGGTGCAGTGGAACTGGTTTCCGGTTGGCGACGTCAATTCGAATCCGCTGAACCCCATCATCAATACGCGGGCCTTCGGCGAAGATCCCAAGCTGGTGAGCGATATGGATGTCGCCTATATCGAGGAAGCGCACAAGTATGGCATGCTGACCACGATCAAGCATTTTCCCGGACACGGCGACACCGACACCGATTCGCATCTCGATCTGCCGTATGTGAACGGCGACAAACAGCGTCTGGAGAACGTGGAGTTGGCGCCCTTCCGTGCGGCGATCAAGGCAGGTGTTGACGCGGTGATGTTGGCTCACGTGCGCGTCCCGGCGCTCGATAACGATCCGCATCGCGTGGCGTCTACGTCTCCGGCCATCGTTACCGGGTTGCTGAAGCAGCAGATGGGATTTAATGGTCTGATCATTACTGACGCGCTCAACATGGCCGCCGTGACGCAGCTCTATCCTGAGGCTACTTCGGGGATGGGACGGGCTGCGGTGGA
>JBARGS010000348.1:0-14960 GCA_049798495.1 Candidatus Korobacteraceae bacterium
GCGAAGTAGCTGTTGGCGCTGATGCGCGGGTTGTCGCCGTCGCCGATGCTCACGCTGAGCCGGTGCATGTTGGGGATATCGAGCCCGGTGGTATCGAAGTGAGGATTGAATCCGCCCAGCGAGAAAACGAAGTTGGGATCGTCACCCCAGTTCAGCCGCAGCGCGAGGTCGCCAGCCAGCGAGTAGATGAGAACGTGCGAATCGTAGAGCGAGCCGTCGATGGAAAGCGTCTTGGCGCCGAAGTCCAGCACGCCGAGCACGTCGATGTGCAGCTCGATCAGCGCCTCGTCGGTCGTCGGCAGCCCGGCGTCAATAAGACCCAGCAACACCAGGCGGATGGGATCGGGAACTTCCAGAATCACGCCGATCGCCAGCGTGATCAGAGTCGGCGTACCCCAGCCAAGTTCCAGCATGGGCCCGAAAATGTAGCGGCCTTCCGCAGCCGGGAAGAAGCTCTCGATGGTGCTGATGATTTGCGGCGCGTTAGCGATCGGGTCGGGCGGGAAGAGGATGTTGTTCAGCGTGTGCGCGCGAAAACCGGCGTGCAGCGCATCGGTGTTCATGGTGCGATTGACGCCGCCCAGTCCGCCGACGCCGTTCAGCGTGAAACCGAAGCCCAACTCGATGGGCGGAAAGTCGAAGGTGATGATCAGCAGGAACGCGAAGCCGCTGGACCCGTCAGGCAATTTCGTGTCGAGGACGGCGATGACTTTGACCTGGATCACTTCGCCCAGGGAAACATCCAGCACGCCGGCGTATTGGCCTTTGTCAGGATCGAAGAGAATGAAGCCGCCACCGGCGACCACACCCGCGTCGATGGCGATTCCCAACCCGTTGGGAGGCTTGAAGCTGATCGCCAGATCGGCGGGTCCGAGATTTCCGCCGTGATCGGGAAAGCTCAGCAGCCCCTGTAATCCGATGCGATCGACGGACGCCTGAATCGGTCCTAGCGTGACGCCTAGCGCGGCGGAGATCTCGATGGGGATACCGGTATCGCTGGCGCCGGCGACGAGGTAGAGCGTGGGCAGAGTGATAGGCCCGAGGGTCAGGTGGAGCGGGAGGTCGATCTCCAGCTGCGCGCCGCCGGTAATGTGGATGCCGGTGTCGGGGGCCCAGGTCGCCGTCAAATCAAAGCCAGCTTCAACATGGACACCGGAGAGCACGATGGCGAGAAAGCCGTCGGCATTGGTGGTGTCGATGACCACCTTGCCGCCTTTCACCGCCAGGGTTACTTGCGGCTCGGCAATCGCCGGCCCCGCTGTGGAATTCCAATTGATGGTCAGTGCCGCGCCAAAGGTGAAGGAATCTGTTTGCAGGCGGCTGCCGCCCGTCTGCCCGATCAGAATGATGGGATGGGAGGAATCGGTGCCTTGGGCGACGAGATCCATTTCCAACAGGCCACTCAGCGTTCCGGAGGGCGGCAGCAGAGAGAGATTCGCCGGCGGAGTGAGCGTTGCGCCAAGCCCGGCAGCAATATCCGCTTGCGCCTGCACGCGTACGGACCAAAGATCACTGATCGGAATGGTCAGGTCGAGGCCGGACTCAATGGCATACTGCACGGTTGCGAGGAGTCCGGGCGGAGTTGTCGCCGGATTCGCCTGTAGTGTCAGCAAAGAGCAATTCAGTATGGCGCCCGGCCCAGTGCCGAAGATCGACGACGAAAAGCCAAGCAGGTTTAACGACGCATTCAGCGCCGGAAGAAGCTGCTGGCCGTCAAAGGCCGGGCTGCCCCATCCGTAAAGAACTTTCAGCAAATCTGCCGGCGAGGTCAGTAACTTTCCGAGATTGCCGAGCTGGAGCTGCTGGAGGGTGAAAGGAGGGTGGGTCGGATCGAGCGGATCACCAGGGGTAGGCAAATATTGAAGCACTCCCAACGCATTCAGCAGGCCGACGGTTCCCGGCGATAGACTTCGCACGTACGAGATCAACAATAAGCCAAGAAGATTCTTGGCAAGATGGTCGGCGAAGGTCTCGACTTCCGCCGGGTTCAGCCCCAAGCCGCCGCTAATGCTTTTCAGTTCGCTGCCAATTTGTTCCAGAGCCGAGATGACAGTGCCGATCTGCTGGATGAGCTGAAGGCCATCCTGTAGGATTCCCGCTTCATTGTCGCTTGCGATGTCATTGGCAAGTTGCGTCAAAAGCGGCGGCACTGCGCCGGCAGCGGTTGAGCCCGAATGGACAGCATTCATGAAACTGGATTGCGAAGTGAGCTGAGGAGGAAACTGCAAGCCGAGCCTGGAAAGGAACGGAATGATGTTGCCGGGAGTAAGCTGGTCCTCGAGCGGCTGCAAGGCCAGCCCTACCTGCTGGGCCAGCAGTTCCAGAGTTCCAGCCTTGCCGGCCATCGTCAGTCTCCACTCTCGGAGCGTAATGCTGCGAGCAGTTGGTTGTAGGTGAGTCCCGCGAAGCTTTCCAGGCGCGGTGCAAGCCGCGAGAGGTCGGCGGCAAATGCCGGGCTGGCGTAGCGGGCGAAGACCTGTTTAATACGCTCCAGGCAATCGACGAACGATTGCCCGTCGATCTCCGTAGGCAACGGCTCGTCACGCCGTTGCAACATGTTGAGGAAGGCTTGCAGAATTTGCGGGCCGCCGTTGCGCTGCCAGACGGTGGCGACACGGCGATTCGAGTTCACCAGCCGCTGCGTCTCGGCGAAATGGCGTTTGACGAGTTCCGTGTACTCGAAGCCTTCCGGGGTGGAGGAGATTTCTTTCTCAACCTGTGCCAGGCGCTTCTCCAGGAACGGCTGGGGTGAAGCGATCGCGGCAGCGTCTTCTTCGGTGGCAGCGGCCATGGCCGACTTGGGAACGGTGCGCACGTCGCCGGGTGCATGTCCGGCTTCGGGTGCGGGCGCCGGGTTGAGCTGTAGGTCGGGAAAATCGTCAGTGATGATCTGGTCGATGGGCGTGGCCCATCCAATCAAGTCGGCGCCTCCGAAGACGACTCCCATCAATCCACCTAAGAGGTCGGTGATCGCGGCTCCTGAGTCGCCAGCGAGGACAAAAGGACCCGGTGTAGTTGAGGAGATGCAGATGGCGTTGACATAATGCCGGTCGAGGGACTGGCCCTCACCAAATATGTCACCGCTGACTTGAAGCATATCGATTCTTCCCTGGACCTTGGTAGGCATGGTGCGGCCACGTTTTAGCACGAGGTTGTGCAGGTCGGTTGGCTCCAGCCCATGCACTCCGCCCACCAGTCCCAGGCCCTCGATCTCAGGTACCCACTTCTGACCCGCGTCCACCTGAATGATGGCGATATCGCCGGCGACCTGGGCGTCCAGCACCCGGCCAATACGATGGCTGCAGCAGTGCGAGCAGGTGGAACCAAAGCTGTTGTCGGGTTGTCCCACCTGGATATCGTTACGGATTCTGCATTCGACTGACTGCGCCTGCGCAAAGTTGACTCCCGAGGCGATCGGGGTCGCCGTTACGCCCCCACGATAATCGTCCGGAAGCTTATTGAAAGCGGTAATAATTGCGCTGGCGATGGAGTCTGGCGTGTCTGATTTTGTGGGATTGAGGAAAACTCCGCAGGTGCGCCGCAACCCGCCCGCATTCACCCGAGTGTAGATACCGTAATTCTCGTCCGACACGGAGCCGCTGAGGGTGAGTTGCGGACCTACGACAGTGGCAGTCAAGCTTACGTCGGGGTCGACGGTATTGGGACCGAAGGTGTAGCAAGCCACCGCTACCTGAGGAGGCAACGAAGTAAAGGTCACAACCCCAAGTCCGGCGTCGACTGCGCTAACGCCGGTGAGGTTTGCCTGCGTGACGGCCGCGACTACTCCGTCGGCAATGTCATTCAACGTATCGTTTACGCGCGTGGTGTAGAAGGCCGCCGCAGTCAGGGGAGGGC
This sequence comes from Candidatus Korobacteraceae bacterium, assembly GCA_049798495.1. Lineage (GTDB taxonomy): Bacteria > Acidobacteriota > Terriglobia > Terriglobales > Acidobacteriaceae > Bog-257. The sequence continues at coordinate 3,856 of JBARGS010000348.1, forward strand.
CGAAAACAACCTGCACCAAGGAATCGGGAACGATTTGATTATTGTCACTGACACCAAAGCCGATCTGGTTGGCGTTGGCTGCCGCTGTCAAGTTGGTTGGAATATCGATGGAGGGCGCCACTACATGCAAACAGGTAACCGCTACCACCTTGCCTTGCGGAGCTTGCGGCGTCGCCGCCGTCATGGCCAAAAAGCCAAGCGTGCCCCCAATGAGGGAGCCGCCGGATTGGATCTGAATGCCGCCGCGCAAATGATCCTTGAAGTACTTGGCATCATCGGCGGCGGTGACCGGGCAGGCGGTTATAGTGGCTTGCATACCGGCAGCAGGGGTGATTGTCACTTGAGCTCCCGCGGCAGCTACGGTTATCCCGGGGATGTTGGATTGCGTCATTTGAGCTGCAAGATTTGTGGCAATCGTGGTCAGGGTGTCGGGTGCGATGGTCGAATAAGACCCTATGTGAGGCGTGGGAGACCCCGCCGGACCAACGGTGTACTCGAGCACCACCACGAGGCCTTGTCCGGGAGTGTCCTTAGCGGAAGAAAAGGTGACGCTGGGTGGGTTGGCACCGATAGTGGCAATCAGATTTGACGGGTCGGCTGCCATGAGTAACCGCGGCCGAGGTATCTCGCGAACGTCGGTCTTGACGCCATCGATCTCCGGCGGCACAACCTCATTTGCTGTCAGTTGATCGAGCGGCTTCTTCTGATCGACTAAGACGGCGATGCAAACTTCGTCGGTGTACTTCCCGCCAACCATCTTCTTGCCGATCCCGACCGCGTGAACGTTGGGAAGATTCCGTAACTGGGCTTCGGCATCTTCCTTAACTTTGACAATCCGGTCGTAGTCAGGCGTAGAGATAACCCTGTCTCCTGGCCAGAAGAACGGTGGCGGTCAATGGTGTACGACCGGGCCGGGACTTGGGAGCGGCGAAGACCCAACCGTGAACGGGTGAACAGTGAAGTCTTGGAACGGCTGTGATGGCCGTCAGGCTAAAGGACGATTACTTCCTGATGGAACCCTGAGCTTGCGGACGCCCATGGAATATTTGCGAAATATTCCTATGGTTCGTTCGGCAAGTCAAGACAAAATTGGCGGGGGAGGGCTAATTCTGCAGTATCAGCTCAACTCGATGCCTATCCCTCGGTTGTTCATGACTATGCGAAGGCGGTCTTGCGGGACAGATCACTCCCTTAGCCGCTCAGAAGGGAACGCGCCTGGACCATGGGCCGGCAACTCTCCCCTTACCGAATTGTGAAAGAGTTGCGGGTGATCCGGTAGCAACCATCAGGTTGAGTAGCCGTCGTGTTCCTTCCCTAATCTCAACTACGCTTCAATTCAGGCGACGGCGTTTTTTTCGTCAATCAACTGAGACGAATGTGGCCGACAGGCAACAGATTGATCCCTTTCACGACGGCTCGGTGGGAGACAAACGGGTGTATACTCCCCGGTGTCGGACGCCAAAGAGCGAATTCCGGGGTTTACCATTCTGTCGGGCCAAGACCATCACATTTTCAATTTTCAAAGGCAAAGGAAAAAATGTCGAACCATTTCACTGGACTCAGCCTCGGCCCTCCTCTCGGGGACCAAAGACTCGACCTATGCGACCTCTACGCGTTCCAATCGCCCACGGACCCGGCAAGGACCGTGCTCATCCTCAATGCAAATCCCAGAGCCGACGCGCTCCATCCCGACGCTATCTACCGGCTCGCCATCGACAACGATGGCGATTACTTGAACGACGTCGCGTTCAGCTACGTGTTCTCACCGCCGCAAGACGGTAAGCAGAACGTAAACGTTTTTGTCGCAAAAGGCACGGAAGCCTGCTCCGTGGAAGCGGTCGGGACAAAGATCATTGCCGACGCCGAAGTCTCCTTTGGCCCCACGCCCAACATCATCAAGTCGGGCGACTACACGTTCTTCGCCGGCAGTCGCAGCGATGCTTTCTTTTTCGACTACGACGGTATCAAGAATCTGTTCGATACCAAGGGCGGCAGGAATTTCACCGCGCCTCACCTGGGAGGCAAGTCTCCCTGGACCGGCGTAGATTCGAACACGGAAGCCAATGTGTTCTCGACGGTTATAGAGTTGCCCACCAGCGAGCTCGGCGCCAAGCCTGAGATCCACATTTGGGGGCGATGCAGCGTGCGTCGCGACGGCAAGCTGCTTCACGTAGATCGCGCCGGCCATCCTTCCGTCAGCAGCTTCTTCAACACCGACGAGACCAAAGAGGAGTACAACGCCAGTGAGCCGGCGAACGATCGCAAGCGCTGGCTTGATCTGTTCGTCCACTTGATGGGGCATACCGGCAATTACACCCGCGAGGAAGCAATCGCCGCAATCGACGCCGACGGTCTGTTGCCCGACATGCTTAGCTTCAATCCTTCGAAGCCCGCAAAGTATCCCAATGGCCGCGTCTTCACCGACGATGTCATCGATCACCGCCTCGCCTTCCTCTCCAAGGGAGAAATCCCGCCCGACGGCCTTAAGCCGCACACCGACATTCTCAAGGAGTTCCCGTACATCGGTACACCGCATCCGAAAAAGAGCTAGCGGGGAGCGCGCGACAGATTTGTTCTTCGAGTCCGAGAAAATCTTTTGAGCGCGGAAACGGACGGCGCTCAGAATGCGACTACCCGTTGAATCCCCCTTAGGTCGCTTTGGGGCGCAGGCGTAGGAGCGATTTCAGTGAAGTAATAAAAACGGCTGGAGTTGGTGCCGAGAGGGGGACTCGAACCCCCACAACCCTTTCGGGTCCGCGGATTTTAAGTCCGCTGCGTCTGCCAGTTTCGCCATCCCGGCTGGGAATGGATTCCGTGCATAGCCGCGCAGTCAGATTTCACCTCTGCGCCGGCAGCGGCTATTGCACCCTTCCGAATCATATTGCCTGCAGGAGACCGCCGCAAATGCCCGAGCATGCCATAACGCGGCCTCGCGTCGGCACCTTCGGTCAGACTCTCTTATTGTTCGCGGGTCAGCGTGAGTGGCGGCTGGCTGGGTTTGGTCAGAACCATGGTTCCACCCGTCGGAGCAAGAACGTAATGCAACGTTCCCGGTGTGATGCTCGCCTGACAGGTGAACGGGCCGGAGTTTTCCTCGTGTGATACGCCCTCGAGTATGGTGATTTCGTTCTTGCTGATGCGCACGTGTGCGTCTACTTGCGATGTCAGGCTATCGTTCTGTTTCGAACACACAGAAATCTCGCGCAGCTTGCCGCGGTTCTCGCTGGCGGTGTCGTAAAAAATCAGTTTGATCTGGATGGTCGCCCCGTGCTGCTGCTGGATGGGCAAGAGCCACGTGCCATACACACTGGCGGGAATTAATTCGTTCTTTGCCTGCTCCTCGCGCGCCAGTTCGAACATATCGGGAACTCCGCCGGGATTGGTGATGGAAATCCGATCGCCCTTGGCGGAAAGGACGTAGCCGAGTGTTCCCGCATCGACGCTCACCTTGCACTCCGAGCTGCCCTGACCTTCACTGCGGGAAACGCTCTTCAGGATGCGAATACTGTCTTGCGTGATTTCAATCGGCGTAATCGCCTTGGCGATCAGCGCAGTGTTGTCTCCCTGGCAGATGCGGGTGACCACCATCTCGTCCTTACCTGTACTTGGGTTGTGACGGAACTCGTGGCGTATCGGGTCAGTGTTGGGATTGCCGAGAGGATACGTATACCAACTGCCATACAGTCGTTGAGCGTCAGAGGGATTCTGCGCAAGGCTTGTGGATACGAAGACCAGGCCCACAACCGAACCAACAAGAAGCAGGAAGATTCCTGCCCTACATCCCTTCATGAACCCCTCCGCCGGCCACTTCAACCTATCACATTCCGGTGTGGCCGCCGACAGCAAAGGCGGAGCGCGACACTCCGGCTTTGCCAGCGGGGAAGAGACTTATGAGGAAGTCTGCGGCATCATGTTGATGGAATTGCGATTGGCCCGCTTGGCCACGTACATGGCCTCATCCGCCGCCGCATGCAACTCATCCGGATTGCTACCGTCATCCGGGTAGAGGGCAACTCCGATGCTCAGTCCGGTTTGCACCAGGTGACCCTCGACCTCGATGGGAGCGGCAAGCGCGGACTCGAGATCCAAAACCAGAACATCGGCGCCGGCGCCGTCGGTAACTGTGCTCACCACCGTGAACTCGTCGCCGCCCGAACGAGCCAGGGTATCGGAGGCTCGCATGCGAGTTAGCAGCCGACCGACAATCTCGCGCAACGCTACGTCCCCGACCCGATGCCCGAAGTTATCATTCACTTCCTTGAAACGGTCGAGATCGAGCAGAAGCACTGCCACCTTCTTCCCGGTGCGATTCGCGCTAGCCAATGCCCGCTCCAGCCGGTCTTCCAGCAGACGCCGGTTCGGCAGACCGGTCAGCTCATCGTGATAAGCCAGATACTTGCTGCGGGTAATCTGGTCTTCCAGCAGGGTCAGGATCATTCCCACCGCTACCAGGTATTTGGGAATGTTCCAGACCTCGGAATCGACTTTAACCGCCGGGGCGTATATGGCAAACAGGGTGGCAACCGGGAACACCGCTCCCCACAAGCCGAAGCCCGCCACCGAGGTCAATACTCCAGCCGTACCGCGCTGGTAGCGGCGCCAGTACAAAATGCCGACCACGAAGTTCAGGTACGCCAGAATCCAGATGATCCCCAGGTCAGGTGCACCGCGGGCCACCGCGAAGGCAATGCCCAAGGACACTAGCAAGAGTCCTAACAAAACATTGACGGCATAAACGGTTAGTCGCCCGTAATACCGGCAGAAAACTGTGGCTGTGGCAAGCACGCCGACGGCAAGCACGCCGTAGTAGAAGCTTCGCGCGGTTACGTCCCAGATCACGGCATTGGTGTACACAATCGACGGGATGGCGACAGCGGCGGCCAGCAAAAGCTGCCGGCGGCGATCCGATTCGGCGATGGTTGCTACTGAGATTAGGAAGGCTACGGCCGCCAGTAGCAGAGCATCCAACTCGACGGCGGTTGCCACCCGGTTCCAGGTCCCTGTTCCGGGATCCAGAAACTGGGCGACGAAGTGTACCAGCACCAGGATCCAACCCGCTAACCAGAGATGTAGTCGCTGCGTGGTCCCCTGGCGCAGGATGGCGCGGAATACCGCGACCAGGATGGCGAGCGCAATGAGGTTCGGTAGAACGCTGTAAGTCATGGATTGGCGCTGGTTACGACTGACAAGAGTATGACAGGATCGATAGGAATTTCTATCGAAAATTCACTATGACAGGAACAAGTTTTCAAATTCTTGCTGTTTATAGCCTTAGGCCGGAATAGGGAAATACCGACGCCACGCCGCGCCCTGAAGGAGGAGTCCTTTTATGGTAATAAGTGCGCGATTCGAGGTCTGAGAAGAGAACTTGTAATCGCACGATCCGCACAGATGCATCGCCTATCGCACTTTCACGTCCGGCTCGACGGACATACCGGGACGCAATAGTCCATCCTTGTTGAAGTCCGCTGTACCGTGTCCATCGAAGTCGATACGCACTGGTATGCGTTGTACGACCTTAACGTAATTCCCGGTAGCATTCTCGGGAGGCAGGAGACTGTAGATTGCGCCCGTTGCGCCGCCGATGTTGGAGACATGGCCGTCCCACTTACGGCCGCCATAGGTATCGACCTTGATCTTCACTGGCTGTCCCGGACGCATGTGAGCCAGCTGCGTCTCCTTGAAATTGGCGGTGACCCAAATATCGCGTAGCGGAACCACCGCCATCAGGTCTTGCCCAACAGCAACGTTGGAGCCAACCTGCACCGACCGCTTGCCGACCACCCCATCGACGGGCGCCACGATGGTTGTATACGACAAGTTCAGTTGCGCCTGATCCAATGCCGCCTTGTAGCGTTGTGCCTGGGCATCCGCCGATTCGGATTTGGCCTTCGTCGCCGCTACCGTATTCGGAGTGGCCTGCGCATTTTTCAACTCCGCATTGGCCTGTTCAATCCGCGATTGCGCCTGTCGCACCTGCGCTTGTGCCGCCAGGAGGGATGCCTGCCGCGCCTGCACCGTCGCGTTGGCTGCCGTCGCCGCCGCCACTGTAGCATCGAATTGCTGCTGTGAAATCTCGCGCTTGCCCAGTAATTGCCGATAGCGCTCCACATCCGTATTGAGCCTCAGGGCGTCAGCCTGCGCCTCCACGATCTGCGACTGCGCTGCTTCGGCTTGCTTCTGAGCTGCTGCGACGCCCGCTTGTGCACTGGCCATGTCAGCCGAGGCCGAGCGAATTTGGCTGAACGAACCGATGCTCGAAACCGGAACGCCATAATGAGCCGCCACGGCCTGCGCCTGCGAATCCTGATAGTCGGCGCGCGCCCGCTCCAATGCCACGGTGTAGTCAGTTGGATCGATCACCACCAGCACATCGCCTTTATGCACCACCTGACCGTCATCGAAGGTGACCTTGACGACCTGCCCGCTCACCCGCGCGCTGATGGGATAAATGTGACCATCAATCTCCGCGTCGTCGGTGTCCTCCCACTGCCGGCTTTCCCACCAGAACCAGCCCACCAACACCACGGCCACGATCGCCACCAGAAACACGATGGGCTTTGCGGCCGGATGCTTCTGGAAGAAACCTCGCCGGTCTTCTTCGGAATGTCGAACGTCAGTGTCGTGTGGCTCTTCCTGATTTTCCCTCGATAGCTCGGGGCGCTCAACCTCGTCGGGCTCTGTCGTCGTACTCATCAGTTATTCACCTGTCAAACTACTATTCGTGAGACATTGTGGCCGGGGCATGATTGCCGCTCTTGTCTGTCGCTACAGGAGCCGGAGCTAGGGCATCCGAATTTATATTTTGTGCCGGTTGCCCAGCATGTACTTCTCCGATCGACGGCGAAGAAGGCGGATAAGGATTCGGCGCCGCTCCCGGAGTAGGCACGGGAGTCCCGGTCCCTCCCGGCGGCGTCGCCGGATTTGCCGGGAGCGTGCTGCCGGGCTCCGACAGATATTGTTTCACCGCCTCCTCGGCATTGCCGATGGCGCGCGCCAGCAGAACCTTCGCGATATTGTGGCCGTACAAGCTGGCGATGTACTGCTCGTTGGCCGAGGCCAGCTGCTGCTGCGCCTGAATCACTTCCACGTTATTGGTAACACCTGCGCCGAAGCGGTCCTGCGACTGCTGCAGCGTCTCCTGCGCATAATCCAGGCCGGTCTTCGCTACTTCGACCTGCTGTGCGGCGGCCTTCAGGTCGAGCAACGCATTCTCGACGTCTTGTTCGATGCTTCCTCGCAGGTTGTCTACCAGGGCCTGTCGCTGCTTCAGAACTGCCTTGGCCTGCTGAATATCAGACTCAATTTTGCCGCCTTGAAAGATCGGAATCGTCAGCGTGGCGGCAGCGGCCCAGGCGGGCGACAGGGAAGCCGGATTGTATCCGAGCACTCCATAATTTCCAGTAAAGCCGATGGAGGGTACCCGCTCGTCCACGGCAGCCTCGCGGCTCAATTGCGCCGCTTTCAGGGAGGCCAGTGCTGCCTGGTAGTCCGGCCGAGTCTGCAATGCCCGCTGGAAGGCGTCCTCCAACTCCATCTCCGGCAACGGGCGGTAGGGAACGCGATTCACCAGGCGAAATTTCTGCCGCACCGGAAGTCCAATCAAACGCGACAGCGCGATGCGCTGCTTCTCCAGATCATTTTGCGCAGTGATGAGGAACTCCTGCTGCGTCTGCAACTGCACTTTCGCACGTAAGGTGTCGATACGCGGCGTGATGCCGGCGTTCTCCTGATCCACCGCCAACTGGTACAGCGCCTGGGCAGCATTGAGCTCCGCCTGCGCCGCTTCAACGCGTGATTCGTTGGCGATGGTGAGCAGATAATTCGCCCCCACTGCCAGCACGACCGTATCGCGCGCGTCCTTGTAACTGAACTGCGCCGCCTTGACGTTCTGGCTTGCCGCCCGCAGGTTCTCAATCAAATGCAGGTTGAGTGGATCCCACGTGCCCCCAGCCTGCAACTCAGTCAAACCGAACGGTCCAATCGAGGTAGGGAAGCCGGGGAAATTGAAACCAAATGCCTTCAGGTTGATCTTGTTGTCCGATTCGGTGAACGAGCCGTTGATATTCGGCATTAGTTCGCTGAGGGAGCGCAGGTGTGCCGCACGTGTCTGATCGGTTGCGCGCTCGCTCAGATACAAGCCGAGGTTGTACTTCAGTCCCCGGTCCAGCGCGTCTTCGACCGTAAGCTCGATTGGCTCAGCCGTTGCCTTGCCTTGCGGGATGGATCCGTTAAACGGATCTTGCGATCGCTGAATCACCTGCTCGGCTGAAGGCAGCGAGGTCAGCCCCGGCTCCTCAGTCTGTGCCCAGGCCAAGCTGCACGACAATGCGACTAGAACGCCAGCGATGAAAGAAGCGCGGCCGGCTAGTCGCGGGTCTCTTCGTGGATTGCGTTCCGGTCGTTCCATGTTGTATCTAATACATACATGCATGTATGGAATCTTACCGCCAACGGATTTTAGATGTCTTTTGCAAGAGCGCCGTTGCGCAAAAAAGCATCTAAGGCATCGGTACTTAGATGTCAGTTTGAGGATAAATGAAACCGCGCCCCTCCACATCCCGCTTTCGGGGCAGGGTCGAACTCACGCGCAGCCGCTTGATCCAGGCGGCGGAAAAAATCTTTGCCCGGGACGGTTTTGAAGCGGCCCGTCTGGAAGAGATCGCGGTTGAGGCCGGCTACACGCGCGGCGCCTTCTACGCCAACTTCAAAAGTAAAGAGGATCTGTTCCTCGCTCTGCTGGAACGCGAAATCTCTTCCCGCATCGATGCGGTGGAGACGCGCATCAACCAGTTTCGCGAGCCCGAGGGCAGGCTGCGGGCTTTTCGTGAATTCTTTCTCACCGTCTCCCAGGATCGCCGCTGGAGCCTGCTGGCCTTGGAGTTCAAGCTGTTTGCGGTTCGCCATCCGGAAGTGAAAACCAGGCTCGCTGCCTTGAACCGGCGCCTGGTGGGATCCAGAGTCGGCATTTTTCAGGAAATTATGGAAGAATCCGGCCGCAAGCTTCCCGCCTCGGCAAGCGCGGTTGCCCGCTCGCTATCGGCGGTAGCCAATGCTCTCACGCTTGAGCACATGCTGGACCGTACCGTCATTTCAGAGGAAGCTCTACAGAAAATCCTGGCCAACTACTTTGACAGCCTGACGGGTATACCGGATACCCGCGCCGTAAAGGCCGCGCAAGGCGCAGGCAGCTTACGAAAGCGGCGCGTTGCGAGCTAGCGTAGCTTCCAAGCAGTGTCTCCGATCGCAACCAACTAGCTACGAGCCAACAGTTGCGAGAGCACATCTCATAAATCATTTCGGTTCGTATCAGGGCACGACCTTTAGTCGTGCCGAATGGGTCGCAGTAAACAGTCAAGGGCTTCAGCCCCTGCTGAACCTTGATTTTGCGGGGCTAAAGAGATTGTGTCGCAACCCGAGTCGCCGCTCTGCGGCTCCAATTGATCTCCCACTTGACCGCGGGCTTACGCCACCCGGCTAACGTCATCCCGCCGCGTTGCGGCTAGTTTGATCGGTTATTCCTGTGCTTTGTCCCACCACAAACTTTGTTTTCCGGTTGCGACACAGCCTTTAAGAGTCTGCGTGAGAACGTGGCAGCGGGAGCGTTTCTGCTTTCTCGGCGGGTGATTGACTGGCGATGGCAAGTCACCCGTTGCCCTGAGCAGCAAGAACGGCTGCCCTGGTCTTACTAGCAGGAACAACTGTCCCCTTCAAGCTGCGGTTCAGGCCCAACTCACGGTATACATTCGCTTCAGATTGTGAGCTAAGCTGGCCAGGGTGAACTCCACCGCCACCTTGGGCTGGCCCCGCAGCCGAAACTGCCGCATCCCACGTTGCTCTTTCAAGATCCCCAACACCGGTTCGACTACCGCTTTCCGTCGGGCGTACGCCGCCCGTCCCGCCCAACTGCGCAGCTTACGGCGCATGCGGCGATGCACCGCTGCCCGAGTTCGTCCGCGACAGCGTTTCCCCAAGTTCAGCGCCCGCGCCAGATTCGAGTCCGGAATATAGCCTGCGATCTTCTGCCGCTCCAACTCCCGCAAGTTGTCCAGCGAAAAGTATCCGCTATCGGCCACGACCGCCTGCGGCGGCGAACCGCATTGTTGCTCGACCGCCGCCAGCATAGGCAACAGCGAGCCATTGTCGGTCGCGTTCTGGGTCACCCGTTGCGCCAGGATCAGATGGTCCTCGCTGACCGCTACCTCCGCCGTATAGCCCAACACGAAGCCTCCCCGCCGCCGCAGAAAACGCGCGTCGCCATCGCTGCGCGACAACTTCTTCAGCCCGCTCTTGCGCAACTGCTGCAGCCGCCGCGGCATCTCCGCCAGCTTGCTCTCGGCCTCTTCCAGGGCCACCTGCAGACCTCCCGGCTCGCTGCTGTCGCCGTCGCAGGCTTTCTGCCAGCGCCGGATCTGGCGTCGCAACTTCGCCCGCTCCTGCCGCAGCTGCTGCTCGCTGTCCACCCGATCCCGGCTGGCATTGGCCTTTATCCGCGTGGCATCGATGGCCACCCGCCCCAGTTTGCCCAGCCCCAACCCGCGCGCCATTTCCAGCGCCTGGGTGAAGGCGTCGTTCAGCGCTCGTCCCTGCCGCCGCCGAAACGCCGACAGCGCCCAGTTGTCCACCCGCTCGCCTCCCGCCAAATAGCGTAGCGGCAAGTCCTCCACCATGCGTTCTTCCAGCCGCCGCGCGCTGGTCATCCCAATCGCATAGGCATACAACCACACGCTCAGCATCAGTTCCGGCGCGTACAGCGCGCCGCCTTCTGCGCTGTACTCCTGCTCGAAGCCACTCAGGTCCAACTGCTTGACCACCGCGCGCACGAAGAAACACAAGTGATCGGCACCCAATTCATCCTTTACGCTCGGCGGCAGCAAGTAGGCTTGCTCGGGGTTGTAGGACAGAAATCGTGACATGCTTCCTTGTCTCTCATTTGCCCTGAGGAAAACAAGTGCCTCTTCTAGTTCTCACGCAGACTCTAAAGCCCCGTTGATTTTGCGACGCTTGCGGCACGGCTGAAGCCGTGCCCTTGCAAAATCGGGATTTAATCAGAGCTTCCCTAAGTGCCAAATGCTAAGTGCTGATTTCTAGTCGGCTGCCGTATC
>JBARGS010000349.1:0-3465 GCA_049798495.1 Candidatus Korobacteraceae bacterium
ATTCCAGGGCTTTAGGCCCCTGCTGCTTTCTGTCTTGTCAAAAAGCTAAAACAATACGGAAACTCTTCGGGCGAGTCGACCAATCCACGATTTACGGGGTTCTGAGCGATGTACTCCCGATGTCGCACAAAACTTTCTCGGTCCTCAATCCGCACATCGGAAAATCCGCGTTGCCAGACCTCGCCGGCGTACCCGAATTCTTTCGTAAGGCGATAAGAGAAGCCACCCTTGATAACTTGCATGGCCTTCTCAATAGCCATCTCGTTTCCCACCGTGATCAGAAGATGGACATGATCGGGCATTACCACAAAATCGTGAACCCTAAACTTCTTCGCTGCGGCATACGAGCGCAACACGTCGATAAACAGTGTGGCATTCCGCTCTGATTGCAACAAAGCTCGTCCCATGCCAAAGCTCGTCCCATGCTCGTCTTTGTCGTAACGAAAAACGTGCGCGGCCGCAGGATCTCATTGCAGCTCGCATTACGTATGGGCTTCGACATGGGCAGGGGCTGAAGCCGGCTCTTTCGATAGGCGCTTGCGGCACGAGTAAACTCGTGCCCTGACACAAACCGAGTGCTTGTCTCCAAGAACCTGTGCCACGGACGCGTTGTTCTGCGCGGTGGGATGTCCCGCTAGGCAATCACCAGCTCGCCGCCACGCTGCTTTTCCAGTTCCATGGCTTCGTTGAGGGCGGCAATGGCGGTCTCTACCTGGTCGTCCGCTGGAGGCTGGGTCGTGATCCGTTGCAGCCAGAGCCCCGGCTTGGTCAGCACGGTAAACAGCGACGACCCGTGCTTGGCGGCAAAGCGAATCAACTCATAGGAAACAGCGGCTATCACCGGCAGTAGCGCCAGGCGCGAGGCAAAGCGTGCCCAAAAGGTCGTGGCCGGGATGAGCATGTACATGAACATGGCAATCAGCATCACCGTCATCAGGAAGCTGGTGCCGCAACGCGGATGGAAGGTCGTATAAGACTGCGCGTTCTTCACCGTCAGCGGATCGTTGTGTTCGAAGGCGAAGACGGTTTTGTGCTCGGCGCCATGATATTGATACACGCGCCGGATGTCGGCCCACAGCGAGATTCCCCAGATGAATAGCAGGAAGAGCCCAATGCGGATGAAGCCGTCAACGACGTTAAACAGGATCTGATTGCCAAACGCGGGATAGTGGTTCTTCAGCTTGGTGGCCGCCAGCAGCGGCACAAACTTGTACATGAAGATGAAGAACCCGAGCGACAGAATCAGGTTCACGGCGATCACCCAGCCGCTCAGCTCGGTCTTCTTTTCCTCGGCCGGCGTCAACTCGCCGAGCGCCACATTGGCGGAGTACCGCAGCGCGCGGAAGCCCAGCGTCATCGCCGATCCCAGCGTCATGATGCCACGCATGAACGGCCAAGCCATCCATTTGTGCTTGTCGGAGAGCTTCTCCAGCGGCTCGGAGTGCGTCGCCAAGGTGCCGTCGGGGCGGCGAATACAGATGCCCCAGGCGTGCGGCGAGCGCATCATCACACCTTCCAGCACGGCCTGCCCGCCCACCAGGGTGGTCTCCTCGGCACTCTCCAAAGCCGGCAAGAGTTGGACAGCCGCTAAAAACCGCAGATAGCGAAGCAATCGACGCATAGAAATTGGATGTTCCTCGAAGGGGTAAGACGCACTATATCGCTAACTTAGGGTAAGGGGGTGAGAGGGAGATGTCAATCGCGAGAAACGCGACGAGTGATCATTGCGCCGCCGCGAGCCGTCGGGCCTCCTGCAGATCAATCCTTACCCGATGTCCGTGCTTCTGCAGGAGATAGAGGAGTTCATTACCACTGATTAGCGTCAATGGCTTATCTTTGGCGAATTCAAACGCGTCACGTCCGTAATCAGCGGTCGTCACCAGGATGCCCTTCATTGCGCCTTCGTTTAGGACCGTCCCGTAAAGGTCTCGAACCGAGGACACACTCACCGTATTCGTATATCTCTTCGCCTGTATAACAATTTTCCCTCCGCGAATTGGGTCGGGATCAAACGCTACTGCATCAACACCTCCGTCCCTACTGGCCTGTGTGATTTTTACCTCTCCGCCATTTTGGCTAAACTCCTTCTCAAATATTTCGCGAATTAGATTCTCGAAGTCTTGCCAATCCATTGCAGCGATATTTGACGACGAGTCCAACGAACCCGCCACCTCGTAAGGCGAGATAAACCTCCGATCCTCTTTGTTGAGCTGGAGAACCGGACGAACAGGCGTGAGTTCGGTGAGTTTGGCGGCGGAAACTCCCTTAAACTTCTTAAAGCATGCCTTCGGCTCCACTTGCGCTAAGTTGACTGCCATGAACTCCGCCTTATTCACCTGAATGGATAAAATGCAGGCATTTACATCCTGCCCGGTGGCTTTGTCAACCGAGTTAACCCATCCGTTGAAAACTACGCCATCTAATGCGCCAGCCTCATCCGACTGGAATAATTCATGCAATGTTCTCAAAGCTATCTGATATAAAAGCTCGTCATATGTCTTGTTCAGCCAGGCTTGGGATACCGCGGTTTCTTGAAATGAACTCCGAGCCTGGATGTATTTGACTTCCTTCACGCTCGGCAGGCAAGCAATTGAAGGCAACGCGTATTCGACTATCAAGGTACGGCTTTCCGAGAGGTACTCGATCAGGAAAGACCTTGGAAACGTGTCCGGATATTCAGAGTTACTAAGAACGGTTTCCCAATACTCGTGCAAAGCTACGTGATCTTTCTCCAAATAGCGTGCACGCCTTAACTCGATCTCGCGATGTTGTGCCGTTTGCGCTGCACGAAACCCCAGCAGCTTAACCTCCCAGACCCTTAAGGCTTCTTCATGCTCTGCAAGCGATCGTGCGTTTTGCTGCTCTATGTTCTGTTTAAAAGCCACCCAATCACTTTCAGCTTCTCGAAACCGGTGGTCGGCCTGCTCGCGTCGTCTGCGCTTCAGGGGCGGCAACAGGTACTCGAACCAATTAAAATGCGGATCGAATTTGTTTATGTCCGGCGGTACGGGAACCTGTCCCATTACTGGCGGAGCTGGCTTTGGTACAGAAAACGCGCTGCGATCTTTTAAGGCGTCCCAATCCAAACAGTGGTCGGCCTCGATGCCATCCCGGAGAACCCTTTCCATTTGGAGCATCGCCCGTTGACATTCTTCAGTTCTCTTTTTTGCAAAGCTCTTGTTGGCAGCGATGTCCCACGAAATCTGCTGCTTCAGTTGGCGCTTTGATTCGGCTTCCTGCACTCGTTTCCATCGTTCGTCCCACGCTAACAGTTGCAGGTGTGCCCGGAGTTCCACGATACTGGGGTCGGAATGGCGAACGAGCCGAAACGCTCTTAAGCCCTCGTGCTGTATCCGTTTCTCGTACATGAGTTTACTGTCAGATGAGCTCGCAGGCTCCATACTATCGGCAGGCTAGACAAAGACAAATACAAATTCTTAACAAAACTTCGTTTCGGCCTGTGCC
>JBARGS010000350.1:0-23275 GCA_049798495.1 Candidatus Korobacteraceae bacterium
CAAGTTGCAAAACCTGCGGTGCCAATGCCGCCCTACGCTTCTAGCGCGGCGGCGGCCACACCGGCCACCACTCCTGAGCAAGCGACAGCTACTGTGGAAACGCCCATCATTGCCACCGACCAGGCGAAGAAGCTTGTACCTTTCGCCGTGATCATTGGATTGATTGCCGGCATGACGCTGGACGCGGTCTTCCGCAAGTTAATAACGTCTGACGTTGTGGACGTAAGCGTCGTGGAAGCCAAGAAGCGTCCTTGATTTCCCCATGCCAGACGAGCCCAGATTCGCGGTTTACCTCAGTCACAGTTGGCGGCCTCAGGATGTCGATCTCAATGTGCAGGTGTGGACTACTCTGTCCGCACAATGCGAGATTCTGGTCGATGACCCTGCGGAGGCCGGAGCCAACCCGCCTTACTACATCAACCGCATTGAAGAGTTGCTCCGGCGCAGCGATCTGTTCGTCAGCATTCTTACCTATCGCGCGCCCAAGTCAGAGGCGGATACGCAGTTACGCTGCTCGCCGTACATGCTGTTCGAGATTCGTCTCGCCGAGCGCGCCGAAATTCCGCGCTTGATCCTATACGAGCGCAAGACCGGCTTCCGTCCTCCCCGTAACGTGCGTTCCTCGGAAGGCTATGTGCCCTTCGATCGCGGCCCTGACGGACGGCTTATCGAACAGCGCCAATGGATCACCGTCATCGAATCCAAACTTCAACAATGGCTGACTTGGGCTGCAGACCACCGGCGGCCCATCAGTTATGAGCCCTCGATGAGCGCGGTGATGTTGTTGGACGACAACGAGCGGGATACCCAGGACATCGTCAGCGATTGCCTCCAGCAATTGGGTTTCGATGCCACGAACCTTGACCCCGCCCGTCTCAAAAGCAGCGAGGCCTTCCGCTGCCTGTGCGAGGCAGGCCTGGTCGTCGTCGACGTGGGATCGCAAGACCTGGCTCGTCAGCAGCTCTATGCCGGCGCTCACGTGATGGGGCTGCCCGCCATCCGCATGATGGCCGGCGATACACCGGGAAAGCTGCCGTGGATTCTATCCGGAGAGCCAGCGGGATATCAGGAAGATATCGTCACCTGGCACGATCCTCAGGAATTGCCCGCAATGCTCAATCCCCGCATCGCCGCGATGATCCGTTCCAGTCCGGCTCGCCGCGACGTAACCGACTATCTGCAATCGAAACGCTACTCGCAATTTCTCGTCTTCATCAGCCACACCCTCAAACCTCCGCATCGCACGCTGGTGGAAAATATCTATGTTCGCCTCGCACAATCCAAAGTAACGCCCTTCGAATATCACGAGGTGAACACCGCGGGAATGGACTGGAAGAAGTCTTTAGGCGAAGCTCTCCAGAAGACGACGCACTTCGTTGCGCTGCTGAGTCCCGACTACGAGCTGTCGCCGACCTGCGTCTTTGAGCTGGAGGAAATCCTGGCGCGCGGCGAGAAGGTCTCGATCATGCCGTTCATGGTAGCGGGACGCGACAAACCGAATCCTAAACTTAGCGGGATGCACAACCGGCTGCTTTCCGGCGAGGATCCCGACAAGGACGCACAAGTCGTTGTCGATGAAGTTATGGCAAAACTGAACGCTGCGTTGCAGGTCTAGCCGCGCGCGTGAAGCCCGTCCGAAAGGAGCGTTATGCGTTTGCTGCTGAACTGGCTGTTGAGCGCAATCAGCCTGATGATTGTGTCGTATCTGGTGCCTGGATTTTACCTCCAGGGTTTCACCTCGGCGCTGATTGCCGCGCTCATCATCGGACTGGTGAATGCAACCCTGGGCTTGTTCCTGAAGATCATTACTTTGCCGCTCACATTTCTCACCCTGGGCATCTTCTGGTGGGTCATCAACGCGCTCATGCTGATGTTTGCGTCGGCTATCCTGGCGCCGAAGTTCGTGGTGCGCGGGTTCTGGCCTGCGTTCATCGGAGCCATCGTGCTGACCCTGATCAACATGCTTCTGAAGGCGCTGGCGCGCGACGTGGAGAGAGCGTAAGAGGACCTTTGATTAAGTCCGGATTCTTGAAGGGATAGCCTACGGAGTTAGTGTGCCGCAGTTGACATCCCTGCTCCAGATTGCGTCCGGGTCTTAGCGGGCACGTTGGGGAGAGCAAGAACCGAGTCCCGCGCAGCGGGACGGCTCAGTTTAGCCCAGGACAAAGTCCTGGGGGCTCGTCTCCCCAAACCTCCGAGCCCCTTTCAGGGGCGGCACAAGAGATGTCGACAAGGCCGCAAATCAATTCGGCTCACAGCGGAGACGGACGATCGTCGGGTTGAACAGGACTTCCTTAGATCATTCGCGCAAACGTTGAACTGTATCGCACACATCCCCCTCCTGAAACAGCCGAATACCCGCTACGCCGGCCGCTCCGGCTTCCATACAAGCGCGCGCATTGCTGAGGTTCACTCCTCCCAGCGCGAGCACAGCGAAGCCGCCTCGATACGGGGCCTCAACATTGCCGGACACCCGCGATCCAGTACAGGCGGTGCGCAACGCATTAATCCCGATGCCCGGTGTGTTCGTCTGAACCTTCTCGAAGATGGGAGCCAGCACAGCGAAGTTCGCGCCGTGCGCTTCCGCGTAGCGAACGTCGGCAACCGAGTGAGTGGAGACACCGATCAGCGGCTCGCGATTACTGCACTTCATCCACAGTGTTCGAACCTCCGCGGCGGCAAGCTCGCCCGCGGGAAGGTGGACGCCATCAGCACCGCAGGCAAGAGCGACATCCGTACGTCCATTGATCAGCAGCTTTGTGGCATTCGAATTTTCCCGCACCGCGCGCACTGCCTCCGTCGCCAGGCGTTCCAGATCGTGCGGCATGAGATCTTTCTCGCGAAGCTGGATGTAGTCGACGCCTGCTCTCGAAGCCTCGGCAACCTTGTGGAGCAGCGCACGGCGCCTTTCCGATTCGCTTCCCGCAAAGCGTGTGCGGTCGGTGATGTAGTAGAGGAGCATCGCCACCCTGATTTTATCCACACACGACATGGGGGCGGTGCCGTTTGCCGCGACTGGCCTCGGATAGAATTGATTGGTGCCGGCAGTGTCCCGTCCCAACACCAAATCGTCGAGCCGATCCCGACGCGCAGCTTCCACGCCGCTTGAGATTCTGCGCGCGCCAAGTCTCGGGAACATCCCATGGCTGCTACACGGATTCAGCACACGGGCAGGCGGCGTCTCCACCTGCTACGGCGGCGCTTCCCTGAATGTCGGCCTCACCCAGCATGACACTAAGGACAATGTCGAGCGAAACCGCGCACAGTTTCTAACCTCCGTAGGAGCCACAAACGACGATGGCCTTTGGCCATTAGTGCAGGTGAAGCAGATTCACTCCGCGATCGTGCATCGCGTGAGCGAGCCGGTGCGTGAACCGCTGACGGGGGACGGACTAATCACCAACGCTCATGAAATTCTGCTGGCAATCAAGACCGCTGACTGTGTCCCCGTGCTGGTGGCGGACGTGAAGCGCCGCGTAGTCGGCGCCTTCCACGCAGGCTGGCGAGGCACGGTGGCGCGCGTCGCTGAAAAAGGCGTCGGCGAGATGCGCCGGCAATTCGGCAGCGTGCCTCGCGATCTGCGCGCCGCGATCGGTCCCTCAATTCGCCGCTGCTGCTATTCCGTCGGGCCAGAAGTTCGCGCTGAATTCGAGTCGCAATTCTCCTATGCTGACGAGCTGTTCGAAGAAGTTTTCGACTCGAACGCGATTCATGTCCGCTATCCGCTGCTGTTCTTGAATCAGCGGGCGCCCGGCCACGGCGATCTTGGGCCGGAGCTCCATCTCGATCTGGTCGAAGCCAACAAACGCCAGCTCACCGATGCCGGCCTCCGGGAGGAGCGCATCAGCGTTGTCGACGGCTGCACCGGGTGCGACACGACCCGCTTCTTCTCGCATCGCGCAGAGTTCGGCAAGACTGGCCGCATGATGGCGGTCATCGGCATCAGGCCGGAGTAACGGCGCTTGCACCGCAAAGAGATCGCCGAAGCGCTGCTGTTCTTCCTCGGCTTCTACCTCCTTAGCCGGCTCACCCAAAGCTGGAGCGGCATCCGTCGCAAGCTGCGATATCGCGGCAGCCGCGACTGGCCACTTGCGGAGGCGGTGGTGCAGGCTCATCGCCTTGAGAATCACGGTTCCCGCACGCGGAGCAGCTACCAGATAATCGTGGAGTATTCCTATAGTTTCAGCGGGCAGCGATACTCAGGATCCTTCAAGAGCGATGAGATGTACTTCGAGAGCGACGCGGCACGCTTCCGCCAGCGTTATCCCATGGGGATGTCGATGATGGCCAGAGTCAATCCGGTCAGGCCCGAGGATTCTGTGTTGGAGTTGCCGGAGTAACCGCGTGCTGCACGGCTACCTCCGCGACGTTGCACCGGAAACTGTTCTCCCCACCTTTTGAGCAGCCTCTTCCGCCGCGTCATCCCAGTTCGCCTCTGCCGCTGGCGGAATGAAGCTCATCGCGCGCTCGGTGAGAGCGGTGATGGTAAGGCTGGGATTCACGCCCAGGTTTGCGGCAATCACCGAGCCGTCGCAGATGTACATGTTCCGGTAGCCGAAGACGCGGTTGCGATAATCGACTACGCCCCTCTCGCGCGAATCCGCGATGATGCAACCTCCCAGGCAGTGCGCTGTGCCCGGAACATTGAAGAGAATCTCGGGAAGCATACTCATGGCAGTGCCGCCGGCAAGGCGCGCGAATTTCTCGGCAAATTCGTTAGCCGCGGGGATGAACGTCGGCACCTTATGGCCGCGACTGACGAGAAATTTCCGGAAGGGCCAGAAGACGTGCCGCTCCCAGCGCATATCGATGTGCCCTTCCAGCGCCTGCATACAGAGCAGAATCACGCATTCGCGCGCCCAGCGAAAAGGCAGCAGCAGCCGCACAGTCTGGAAGGGATGGAGCAACAAAGAAACGGCGAGGTTCTTCATCCACAGCGCGACGCGTCCCGGACCTGGACGGCCGCCGGTCAGGATGGTCGTGAGCATACTCATCGTGTCCGAGCCCTCGGGATAGCGCACCGCCTCGATGTGCGTGTGCTCGTCGATGTATACGCCGGATCCGATAGCGACTCCCTTCGACAGATCCTCTTTCGAGCGCGGCACGCGTACTCCGATCAGCGACTCGGAGTTGGTGCGAACGTAATTTCCCAGCTGATCGCTGATCGCCGGCAGCGAACCTTTGTCCTTCAGATGGAAGAGCAACTCCATGGTGCCCAGCGACGATGCCGAGAAAACAATACCGCGGCAGGTAAAGCGGCGCGGCTGCCGGCGGAAGCGGGCGGTGGACTTCACGGTGCGAACTTCGTAGCCGTTACTGCCGTCGGCGAGGCCGCCAATCGGGCGAACGTCAACCACTCTGGTTTCGGCAAAGACTTTGGCCCCGCGCTTCTCGGCGAGGTAGAGATAGTTCATGTCGAGCGTGTTCTTGGCGCCGTGACGGCAACCCATCATGCAGCCGCCGCAACCCATGCAGGTGGCACGCTCCGGACCTTCGCCGCCGAAAAAAGGATCGGGCACGGTTGTGCCGCCGGGCTCGCCTTCCGGAGCCTGCAGAATTGCTACATGCGTCCGGTAGAAGGTGCCGCCGACTCCTGTCGCATCTGCGACTCGCTTCAAAAGTTGATCCGCCGGACCAAGAATTCTGTTCTCGATGACACCCAGCATGCGCGAGGCGGTGTCGTAATGCTGCGGCATCTCGGCCTTCCAGTCGGCCAATCCGCGCCACGAGCCGTTCTCCCAAACCTTGTCGGGCGGGCGCAGCAGCGTGCAGGCATAAGTGATCGAGCCGCCGCCGACCGCGCAGCCGTGCAGGATGGTGACATGCCGGAAGAAGCGCATGCTGAAGAAGCCGCGCAGCGAGAGGCTGGGCCGCCAGAACCATCGCCGGAGGGACCAAGTCGTGCGCGGCAGATTCTCCGGCGTCCAGCGGCAACCCATCTCCATCACCGCGACCTTATATCCCTTCTCCGTCAGGCGATGCGCGGTGACACTGCCGCCGAATCCGGAACCGACGACGATGAAATCGAAATCGTAGCTGGGCGTGAGATCTTTCACAGGAATCCTGAGGTTGTGCTTCTACCATCTCACAAGCAAGCCGCATCCACGGTGACAGGGGAGTCACCGGGAGCGACGATTCCCGTAACAGGAATCACCCCCAAAATGGTCACCCGTCACTGCGGGCATGGTCATTCTCACGGCATCATCAAGGCGACGGTCGTGATCGCCCATCAGCGTTCTCGGTAGGGAGCTGCACCATGGCGGAATTACTACACAACAATTCTTTCTCTTGGGGAGACGCGCTCTTCCTCTACATCGAGCGTCCGGGACAGCCGCTGAGCATGGCCTGTGTCAGCATTTTCGACGGTGCCATACCGCTCAAAGCGTGCCGCGACTTTGTCGAATCCAAGCTTCCCCTGATCCCGCGCTACCGCCAGCACGTCGCGTTTCCGCCATTCAACCTCGGACTTCCCAGCTGGCAGTTCGATCCCCACTTCGACATTCGCAATCACATCCGTCAAGTAACTTTGCGACATGGCACCGAGCGCCAGCTCAAGGAAGTTGCTTCGAACATCGTCAGTACAAATCTGGACCGTCAGCGGCCGCTGTGGGATCTGACGCTGGTGCGCGGGCTCGAGGGTGGGCGCACGGGCATGGTGGCGCGTATCCATCATTGCCTTGCCGACGGCGTCGCCGGCATCAGCATCATGAATGTCTTAATGGACCCGGCTCCGGTACAACATCCGGCTCCCGGCCACAAGCCCAGGTTCGAAGCGCCGGCTAAACCTGACGCTGGTGCACAGCTGCTGGACAGCCTGGTCAAGTCGTACTTTTCCGCGGTGAAAGGGGCTCTCACCCTGCACTCCGAGGCACTGCACATCGCGCAGGAGGCGTTTGCCAATCCGAATGGACCACTAGTCGATCTGATGAACGTAGTGCCGGAAATCGCCACCCCGGCCGAACGGCTGCCGTTCAACGTCATCTGTCACGGACCGCAGAAGTTCGAATGGACCGAAATTGCGATGGCCGAGATTCAAGCCGTCCGCCAGAATTGCGGCGGCGGCACCGTGAACGACGTGATCCTGACCGTCATGGCAGCGGCGATTCGACGTTATGCGGAGTTGCACGGCGTGCGTGTAAAAGGGCGCTCGGTACGGATCATGATCCCGGTGAATGTGCGGGGTAATGGTAGCGTCAACGAGCTGGGCAATCAAATTTCGTTTCTGCCGGTGACCATTCCGTTGGATATCCGCGATTCGCTGAAGCTCTTTGCTGTCGTTCGCGAGCGCATGGAGTACCTGAAAGGCGCACATGCGGCCGAGTTCGTCGGCTTTGCCGGGGGATTGTTCGCCACCGTCCCGACGGCCATTTGGGCCGCGGTTGGACCTGTCGTCAGCCAACTGCCGCTGAGCCTGTGCAACACCATCGTTACCAACATTCCGGGTCCGCAGATGCCGCTGTACATGCTCGGTCGCAAGATGTTGTCCTGGTATCCCTATGTGCCGATTGGCGGCGAATTGGGTCTCAACTGCGCCATCCTAAGCTACAACGGTACCGCCTACTTCGGGCTCACTTGCGACGTTCACGCTGTGCCCGACCCGGAACGGCTCGCGAAGTTTGTCGACATCAGCTTCGCTGAGCTGCGTAGCGGCAGCAGTAAGTTACAACCGCAGCAGCCAAAAGCGGAACCGACAGCACGGCCCGAACGCAAGCGGCCAAACGCGACGATCCCGGTTGCGAAAAAGCCCGCCGTGAAGGTCGCGACAAAATCGCGAGCGAAGACAAAAGATGTGTCGCCGGAGGTGTCAGCCGTTCATATCAAGAAGCCGGCGAAACGGAAAGCGCCGGCTGCGGGTAAAACCGTTGCAGTGCCGAGCGGACTCCGGCCGGTCGCAACGTCGGGTCCTGAAATAACGACGCCGGCGCCAAACGCGGAAGAAGCTTTAGAGATGGTTGGCGCGTAGGAACGTCACGCCGGCTTCACCAGCGCCTGTCGCGTCGCCTCCAGGGTGTGAATCAGCGACTCCTGGGGCAGCTTGCGGATGATCGGTTCGATGATCCATCCCAGTCCCAGCGGTATATCGCGAGTGAGCGAAATAGCGCGACACTCGATATACACGCCGCTCTTCCTCTCATCGAACCTCCAGTACGAATCCAAACGCCACAAGAAGCCGTAACCGGTGTCGGGCTCCAAAACTCTTTCCTTCGGAGTTCCGGCATCTTCCACCTCGGCGATCCGTGTCGTGTAGGAGCGGCAGGTCCAGCGCTTCTCATCGACCGGCGCGTAATGAACGTCGTGGTCGGTGTCGAGGACGACGGTAATGATCTTCTTCTTCAGCAAGCGCAGGAAAATGCGGAAGTGGTTTCCGTGCCGGTTGATCAGCTTGGAGTCGATCACTTCAGGCTGGTAGATCTTCTTGTGATTGTCGTAGTCCTGCAAAAGCGCGAGTGTCTGTTCGACGGTCGTCTCGGGGGCGAACGCGGCTCCGATCCAGTCGTGGATCAAGCCATTCGTCACTTTCACCGGAGCGTTGCCCGTCCAGAGCTGGGCCACCACCTGTCCCTGCGCAACATGCTGGGCCCGTTCCGAGTTGCCATCCGACCAGAGGAATGCGCTGCGACCGTGCAGTGACGATTGCATTGCCTCTTCGGTCTCTCGGATGTAGTCGTCGAAAGCCTGCAGAGTTCGTGGCTTCAGCTGGACTATATTGGCGGTCTGCACCATGGAGCACCCGGACCTCAGCAAATGCGTCGTTGGGAACGCTCGATTGCCCGGCCGTGGGGATGAGACTCCGATACCGTCGTCTCAGCTCATCCGCTCGGCTTGGCTGAACTCAAGGTACGTTTCGGCGGCACCGACTTGCCGGTTGCGGTTACGCGAGTAGTGGCCTCTTTAGGGCTTCCGTCGCCATCCGAAAAAAGATAGCTCTCAATCTCGTCAATGCGTTCGTCGGCGTCATGGTATCCCAAATCGATCAGCTCTCGCGTGTACTTCGGCGTGAACAGCAGATAACTCATCAAGTCCGAACACGACGCCGCGTCCCTACCCAGACTATTTATGAAGTATTGGATCAGGTACGGCATGTCTCGCTGATGCCTTGCCGCCACTTCCGTCAGGTTGACCGAGGGACTTATCTGCATCACCGTCAACGGCCGCATCTTCTCGCATCCCTCGACGCCCAACTGCTTGATGTGGCCTTCCATGAGCAGCTGATTCAAGCGCTCCAGATGCTCGATGTCGGACGCCAGATGGTCGAGGAACATTACATTGAACAGGACGCCCATAACCTGCGCCAGCGACGGATTTTTCTCAGTGAACTTCTCATCCTGATGCTCCAGCTTCTCGCAACGCACCCCGATGGCGAACACCTTCTGCGCCCCCAAACGAATGATGGGGCTGAGCGGTTGCTGGAGGCGAAGGCAACCATCGCCAAAGAACGCCGTGCCATGCAGGGTGGTGAGCCGCACCGGCTGAAACACCAGGGGTATGGCGGCTGACGCGCAAATGTGGTCCACCGTGATTTTCGTCGCCAGGGTCACGCGCCGGCTGCGGTTCCACATGGCGTGTCCTTTCATGCCCTGAATGAAGAGATAGCTTTTGCCGGAGTTATAGTTCGTCGCGGAAATGGCAAGCGCGTATAAGTGGCCGCGCTTGATGTTGTCCTGAATGCGGCTGCAATCGAGGTGCCGTTTTAGAAGGTGACGCAGCGGACTCGCATCCAGCAACGAGCGGGCGTTGCCTCCCCCCAGGATCGCTCCAAACGACAGGTCGAGTGCCCAAACCAGGGAGTTGTGGGCCTGGGATACCAGATCGCAGCGAAAAACGTCGGATGGCTTGAGGCGCGACCAAAGCTCCGCCAGAATCCTGGTTGCCTGTGCAAAATCGTCGCTTCCCGCCGCAAGAGCAGAACCGTTGATCGCCCCCGCGGATGCTCCGCCAATAATGGGGAACGGATTACCATGCGTCCGGACACATGCAAGCTCCCCGATACGCTCAAGAACGCCCGCCTGATACGCCCCACGAGCGCCGCCGCCCGTCATCGCCAACCCCAGGACCTTTTCCATGGCTCCCCTTGGGCCCGCCTTTATCAAGCTCGCAAGGTACAAACCTCCAGGGTATCGGATCCCGCGAAGCCCGCGAAAAGAAGCATACCGCATTACACCGAGGCAACCACTACCTCCCAAGCCAGGCGTTTGCGAAGGCCATGCGGCGGCTCACACTGGATCCTAAGCGCATCGTCTACTTGCCGCTTCGAGTTGTCAAGGGAGGCCCTCACAACCGTTGGTGCGTGCTCCAGCGCTTTTGCCCGAAGTGAAACCTGGTCGAAGTCAACTCGTAAGCCAGCCCAACTCAATCTTGCCAGGACACTCTTCTCCACTTTCGGCTTTCTCATCCCGGACGGGGCCGGGCTGAACGGCGCGGTTCGTTCACGCCGTGCCACTCACCCACAAATAAGGAGCTATCAACACGGAGCCCAGTCTGGATGTCAGGCATTGCCAGTGTGTCCGCAGGTTAGTTCATTGGCCTTCGCTTGCGTGCATTGGCCTTCTTTTGCGGCTTTCGTTTCGTTTGTCGCTTTTCCAGTTCTGCCAGCCGCCGGCGCAGCTCCTCCAACTCCGCGCTACTGTCGCTGCCCTTTTCCTGCGGTGGGCTCTGCATAAAGTTCTTCACCATCTGGATAGGTGAAAGCGCGGCCGACTGCACCTCGCTCAAGCGCGTCTTCAACGAGCTCTGCACGTTCTGGTACGCGTCGAAGGCCGACTTCAAATACCACATGATGAATTCCTGTCCCACCTTGTCCGAGGCGACAATGAGCTGGCGCAGAAGTTCCAGCGGCAGTCCGGTCGGCTGCCCCTTCGCATCCTCAACGATGATCTGGGTCAGAGTCACGCGGGTGATGTCCTCGCCGCTGTTGGCGTCCACCACCTGCACCTCCTTCCCATTTCGGACCATGGCGGCAATGTCTTCCAGATTGATGTAGCGGCTGTTGGAAGTGTCGTATAGTCTGCGGTTTGCGTACTTCTTGATGACAATCTTCTGCTCATTCATGGGTTTACTCCTCTGTTGCACCGCAAAATAACCCTGCAAAATCCTTGACATGTCCCCTAGGAAATACTACATTCGAGTTGATGCTGCAGTGCAGCAAATCGGAGGTCATTATGCCACGGAATGGAAGAACCGAGTCCTCTACAGTCCACACCGGGGATTCATCCTTTGTTTCTCTGCTGTCGGGATGGGTGCAGCAGGGGGTTGAGAACTTCTTCGCCACACAGCGCATCCTTGTCGATCTAGCCATGAGTCAAAATGCCAACGCCGTGAACATGGTTCGCACCCGTTTCGCCGATTCCGAGTTTTGTCCGGCAGCGGTCGTAACCGAGTTGGCCGGAGAAGCAATTTCGAACTTCATCGAAGGCCAGAAGCTGATTCTCGGTTTGGCGCAAAAAGAGTACGAGATCGTAACCACGGGCGTGAAAGAGCGCGTCGCCGGTTACACGCCGGCAGTTGCGGCGACCGACTTCGCGCAGCGCAGCTTCGACACTTTCGTCGATATGCAGCAGGATTTCCTGAAGATCGCTGGCAAGCAGGCCCACACCTGGCTGTCCGCGGTCAAAGCGGGCACGGGCTACGACACCGACGGTCTGGTGGAAGCCGCGCGCGAGGCCATGGAGACCTTCGTCCGCACCCAGAAGAAGTTTCTTGATGTCATTGCGGAAGAGACTTCCAACGCAACCAATGGCAAAGAGCCCGTCCGCAAGACGAAGAAGACGGAACTCACCGAACTGGCCAAAGAGGCCACGGAAGCGTTCATCGACGCTCAGAAGAAGCTGATTGACGTGGCTGGCCGTCAGGTAAACGCGGGCATGAAGGCCGCGGAAAAGACTATGAACATGGTCACGCCGTTCCCGTTCCTCCCCATACCCGATCTTACCCGCGATGGTGTGAAGAAGTTTGTCAGTGCGGAGAAGGCTCTTATCGACACCGTCATGCACCGGCCGGAGACGAAGACCACGGGTAAAACAGCCCGTGTCCGCAAGCATGCGCATCGGACGATCAAGGTAACGCCGACCCACGCGACTGCCTGACGCGAACAAAAACTCTCAGGTGCTTAACTTCAAACCGGGAGTTGACTAAGCACCTCGTTGACGTGCCGCCCGCCACGGCGGCACGTCATTTGCTTTAGCGGAATGCGGAACGGCGCCACAGCGCCCGCGAGGCGAAAGTGGAGCTGCTTATCCCAGCACACAGACCGCCCTCACTCTTATGGGACAATATTGAACACGACCCCATTTTCATTGGTGCCGCCGCCCTCCGTTGTGCCATATAGATTGCCGCTCTGATCAAATACCAGGCTTCCGAAGGGGAAGTTCCCGTCGCTGTCGCTGAAATTGTGGAGCGACCTGAAAGACCAGCTGCCATCCGACGGCATGAGTTTGAAGACTGCTCCGATATTGTTGAGTCCGCCATTGAGTGCCGTCCCGTAGAGACTGCCGCTGGAGTCCATGATCAGGCTGTCCACGGGGCTGGCTGCATCGGATCTTGTAAAGCTGTGAATCACGGCAAAGCTCCAGCTGCCGTTTGAAAATGTCAGCTTGTAAGCCGTACCGGCGTTGCCATCGCCGCCGCTGGTGGTCGTGCCGTAAAAGTTGCCGGCGCCATCAGAGAGTACGGCGCCCCAGGGGAATTGTCCATCACTGCTGCCGCTGAAGGCGTGGAGCGTGGTTTCCGTCCATCCCGATCCTGCGGGCGTCAACTGATAGACCGTGCCAAGTCCATTGGCGCCGCCATCCGAGGTGGTTCCGTAGAGATTCCCCGCGTTGTCGAAGATCACCCCGCTCATTGGGTGCGAGCCGTCCTGTGCGCCGGTAAAGCTATGGAGCTCGGTCTTAGTCCAACCACCATTGCCGGGAGTCAGTTTGTAAACTGTACCTAAACCGGCGGAGCCTCCCAATTCTGTAGTTCCGTAGAGATTACCGGTGGAATCGAAGACTAACGTGGCTGGTCCGGGGCTTTCTCCATCTGCGCCGCCGGCAAATCGGTAGAGAACCGTCTCGGTCCAAGGAGTTAACGCCGAAGCCGGCGCACTTGCCGGGGGTCTGAGGTTGTAGACGGTGCCGCAGCCCTCGCCGAAATTGCACGTCCCTTCTCCTCCCGCGGCTGTTGTCCCATAGAGAGTCCCATTTGGCCCGATTATGACTTTCGATTGGGGGGCATTTCCGTCAGTTCTCGCGTCTCCTTGAAACATGTAAAGTGGCGCTAACGTCCAACCGGAACCTCTTTGCGTCAGTTTGAATGCCGTTCCACAACTGCAGGTGCTTCCGCCCGATGCCGTCGTGCCATACAGGTTGTCGTGTCCGTCGATGGTGAGACCGGCCTCGGGCCCATTGCCGTCGGCTCGGCCGGTGAAGTCGTGAATCACGCTGAGTGTCTGCGCCTGCGCTGAGTTGCTTGCAATCGCAATCAGCGCACAAAGCAACGCCGGTAACAAGGCTGCTCGCCGCAGGCTGCGGCCTAAGATAGAGGTTAAATCTCGCGCCCGGGTCCTCATGATCGTCCTCCAAACAGTGAGTTCCTGTGAAATGTGTTACGGTCAAGCGATGCAGCTTGTCGCTGGATGCCGCCCCTGGCGACTGCAGGTTTGCGGCTTCCGTCGATCTCCAGCTATGGACGGAAATCCGCGCAATAATGTCTTTTTACCAGCCGCGATGCAGCAGCCTGATAGGGTAGCCTGCCTGCCTCGCGCGATTGTCAAACTCATGTCAACGATGTATCCCGTTTTCGTGAAAGCGGCTCGCTGTTAACTAAGCCGCTTCCGCCCACACCGCGCTAAGCGGCCCGCATTCCGTCCAACCCAGGTCGGCGTAATTTCAATGTGATTGCGCCTTTCGGACCCTCGCAAAAATGTTTGTTGGCAACCCGCAGCTCTCGCGCATACACTAATCCTCCGGAAGCTGCCTCCAACCGGATCCCCTTGCGCAGTTCTTCGGGCGGGCATCTCCAAACCAAGAGACACGGAGAACGAGCACTCGTCTATGGCCCCGCCGCCTGCTCAGACCTTTCAACAGGAAGACGCCGAAGCTGACATAACGATCTGGAAGGAGGCGCTATTTGCCGCCGACCTCCTTCTGCTGCACGCGTCGCCGGTCTACTACGGACTCGGCATACCACGCGGCGATCGTTCTGCCGTCGTGCTGGTCCCCGGCTTCCTGGGGACAGACGCTTACCTCACACAACTGCATTCGTGGCTCGGCCGAATCGGTTATCGCCCGTACTTTTCCGGCATCGGCCTTAATGCAGAGTGCCCCAACCTTCTGATCCAGCAGCGACTCAACGACAACATCGAAAGGGCTCTATTCGACACGGGTCGAAAGATCCATCTGGTTGGACACAGCCTCGGCGGAATCATTGCTCGCTCTGTGGCCAGCCAGCGTCCTGACGATGTCGCTTCCGTCATCACCCTGGCGTCGCCCTTTCGCGGCACCGTGGTGCATCGCACCATCCTGCGCGCTGCCGAAGCGGTGCGAAAGCACATCCTGGAAGAGCACGGTCCGGGAGTACTGCCAACTTGCTACACCGGCCGCTGCACTTGCGATTTTCTCGATTCGCTGCGGCGCAAGATGCCGAACTCTGTGCTGGAGACCGCGATCTACACGCGCAACGATGGTGTCGCCGACTGGCGGTATTGCATGACGGGCAATTGCGAACACGACTTTGAGGTCCCCGGGACACATGTCGGGTTGGCATTTAATGCCGCTGTCTATGCCATCATCGCCAAACGTCTGGCGCTGGCGCGTTTCGACGCCTAAGGTCATCGCGCAAAAATGAAGATGGCAATCCGTGTTATGCCACGGAAGTTGTATTCCATCTAAAATCGATTGCAAGAAGTCTGTGCCAGCAGTAGGCTGTGCTTACTTCGCACTCTCCAGTTCGTGCCACTTTGGGAATGCGCTGGAAACATTCTCTTTTGTTACTGATGCCATTTACCAAATGGGGCACACTGAATTGACGGAGCGGATCTTGGTCGTGCCGCGCCATTTCTTCCGTGGTCGCGTTCCTGATCCAGGGTCAGCTAATCATAACTTTGTAATGGCCGACTTCCCCGAACCTAGGGCGAGTGGCAAGGAGATTTTTTCATGCGGCCTAAGACTCTCTCCGCAGTAATCCTATTTGTCGCTTTCGCTTCACTCACCTGTCTCTCCCAACAAACCGACGTGCTCCGGTACTCGGCTTTTACCGCCTTTTCCTATCTCAGCACGCCATCGTTGAATCTGACCCAGCGTGGATTCGACGCCGACTTTGGCGTTAACCTTCGCAGTTGGCTGACAGTCGGTGGCGATTTCAGCTACGGCGGCGGCCACTCTACCCTGGTCCCAACCGAACTTTCGCAATCCGCACGAGCGTCACTGGCGCCGATTTTGCCGCTACTGCCGCCGGGATTCGCATTGGCGGTTCCTTACAACTCCACAACCTATACCTATGAGGCTGGACCGCAATTCAACTATCGCCACTTCAAGCACGTGACCTTGTTTGCCCGTCCGGCCCTCGGAGCACTCCACGCTAGTTTCACTGCCAAGCCGGGCAACTGTAATCAGCCCCAGCTGAACTGCGCCGCAATCCTAACGCAGATCGTCTCCGGACTGGTTGGGCCCAGTTTAAGCAATTCCGACACGGTGGTTTTTTACGGCTTTGGAGGGGGAATCACCTGGGAGGCTACTCCGCACTTCGGTCTTCGCGTAGCCACCGATTTTGTTCACTTCAATTATTTCTCGAATTTGCTGGACGGCGGACGCAACAGCGTGCGGGTCACCATCGGAACAAAATTCAATTTCGGAAAAAACATCATCAAGTAATCGCCAATCCCGGTTTGACCATTCTAGGCGCGCTCTTTCGTGAGGAAGGGCGCGCATTACTTTCTAAAGAAGTGTCCACCTGAATCATGGGCAGTGGCGGCCATGTCGTCTAGAAAATTTGACGCGTCAGTTGGCGGCCCCAGACACAGGGTGCACGATCGTTGTCAACGCAAGCAGCCGGGAGCTAATTCTTAAATGAGCAGCTTGCACGGTTTCCAGGTTTACTTCCATTTCGATGTGGTCCCCGACTGTAAGGAACCCGATCATGCCTCCCTGCCTGGCGAAGGCAGCGCTGTCGCCCACCGTCAGCACGCTGCTGCCATGCAATTTTGAGAGGATGGCACCGAACTTCTTCTGGGACGACAGACTGATATAGAGAAGGTCGCAGCTTTCCATCGCCTCGCTGGAGGGGGCGAGCACCACGCGAATCGGCCGCGATTCGGTTGTCTTTCCGTCCAACATGGTTTTCAAGGTCTCGGCCATCGCTCCCTCGCCGGCGACAGCAATGACAAACTCCTTCCCGCTTCGCGGCCATTCGACATACTTCGTCAGATTGAATACGAATGCCGCCTTCACGGCGCCTTCATTGGCACTTTGCGCGCACACGGGCCGGACGCACGACAGCGCCATGCCGAGCACGCAGACCAGACCTGCAAGGAGCCGCGCGACCCGGCGCCAAGGACAGTTTTGCGCTGCGCTTCGATATTGCCCGCCGGAATGAGGGACGGCGAAGCTCATTTGCCCGGCTTTCCCTCCGTCGAAAAGCGATAGGTAACTTTAAAGCGGAAGGTCCGTCCGTCCTGTTGAATGTCCGGTTGCAACGTGTCCGGAGTGCCGGGCGAGTACCAGGTACGGTTGAAGGCGTTATAACAGCTGGCGGAAAACTCCCATCCTCCCCACAGTGGTTTGGTAGAGAAGGTAAAGTTTGTCAGGAACCAGGGAGGAACACGCGTCCCCTGATAGCTGGTTTCGGCGCCGTTGTAGAGCAGCTCGATTCCCAGGAAAGCGGGACGCGAGACGGGAACTGTCGCATTCAGCTTGACTACGTTCAGCGGCGAGTTGTTGAGTCGCTGCGCGAGACTGTAGTCGGGCGGATTCTGCGATGCGGGGCTATTGTCTTGGGCGTCGGCAAGCGTGTAAGTGAGCCGCCCGGAGAGACCGGACGGCCGTTTCATTTCCAGCTCGAAGTCAAGGCCCTTCCCGCTGTTCAGCCCATCATTGACAAAGTGCTGCAGCCCGGTCGAGGGATCCGGAACCTGATCGATCAAGTTGCCCAGGCGGTTGTAGAAGCCCTCGGCGGTGAACTGCAGCCAGGGACGGAAGCTGTGGATCAGTACCAGGTCATGGCTGGTGATGTTCTCCGGCCGCAGGTTGGGATTGGGCGGTCCAATGCGTACGAAATCGGCGTAGTAGCTTTCATAGGCGTTGGGGGCGCGAAAGGCTCGCCCGAGAATGTACTTCAGCGTGGTTCGCGAGCTGGGTGTATAGACCAGCGCAATCCGGGGACTGAAAGCGGTGCCGAAGGAATCGAACCAATCCAGCCGTCCGCCGGCGTTGACGGCGATGTTAGAGCGCAGCTTCAACTCGGCTTCGGCATAACCGGCCACACGGGTCGGGGTTTGCGTGGTGTTCAGGACCGGAGGCAGATTTTCCACGAACGAGGTTTGATTGACCTTTAGGCTGTATTCGTATTCTGCGCCCGCGGTAATCCTCTGGCGGC
The DNA here is from genome assembly GCA_049798495.1 of Candidatus Korobacteraceae bacterium. GTDB lineage: Bacteria > Acidobacteriota > Terriglobia > Terriglobales > Acidobacteriaceae > Bog-257. The sequence continues at coordinate 17,569 of JBARGS010000350.1, forward strand.
CAATCTTGCGGCCAATCTGGGCCTCCAGGCCAATCCAGTCAGCGTCAGCTTTCATCATCGCCAGGTAGCGATCCGGCGGTTGCGTGCCGCCAAACGCGCCCACGGCCCGGTATCCGTAAAAATCGTAGTAGGCGCGGATGTCGAGATCGGTGACATTGGAAATGTCGCGGTGATAGCTGGCGTCAACATAGGCCCGCGTGTCCGTCCCGCGCGAGGCAGGATCGTCGAAGTTGGTGCCGTAGGCCGCCGTGGGAATGATTTTCGTGCGCGAACTATACAGCCCCTCGAAGCGCCAGCCGCCAATCGTCACGTCGGCGAAGGCGTGGCCGAAGTTCTCCCCGTCCATATTCTGGGCGATACCGTTGTTGGTAACCGGAGAATCATATTCCGGAAAGAAGAGCTGATCGGCTCCGGCGCTGCGGTACAGGCTGCCGGAGAGCAGCGCGGAAATGCGGTCATTCTTGAAGGTCCCGGTCAGCCGTCCGTTGCGGCTCAGGAACGAGGAATCTTCCGCCGAGACCTCGACGGAAGTTCCCGTGGCGGGCTGGCGGGTGATGACGTTGATGACGCCAAAGAATGCGTTGGTGCCATACAAAGAGGAACCAGGGCCGCGAATGACTTCGATGTGATCGATCAGATCAAGGTCGAGAGGAAACTCGACTCCCACCGGCGCACTGTCGTACACATTGTCGTTAACGCGGTGCCCGTCGATGAGCAGCAGCATGCGCGAGTTGTAGTCTCCCGGACGGGAAAATCCCCGCACCCCCAAATACGTATAGTCGCGGTCATACGAGGTGTAGAAGCCGGGAAGGCTGCGCAGGATTTCCCCTAGCGTCCGCCAGCCGTAATGCTTGATCTCCTCGGCGCTGACGATGCTGACCGAGCCGGGAGCTTCATTGGCGTTCTCCAGATGGCGGGACGCACTGTAAACCTTGATCCGCGCCAGTTCCTCGATGCTCATCGACATGAGGTCCTGATCCGGGGCTTGCTGCGCCAATGCCGGCGGGCACCAGGCAATGCACAGCCACAGCAGCCAGACCGGCAGGGCAGGCTTGCAACGGCAGAGCACAAGGGGTCTCATGCTCTTGTAATCGGCGCACGCCTATCCTGCTTGAGTTCTCCTCTCCGCACCGTCGAATGGATGCGCCCGCGCTGAAGATTACGCCCCGGCTTGCCGATAGATACTTGCAGACCAATCTCCATGCAGTTCATCGCGCGGCCCTATCTTCGACGTCAAGCGAACGTCAACCGGCCCCTGGAGCAGATTCTGGAAGAAGTCGTGTTACCCGGGGAAGTGGAGACCGCATTGCGAGACCGGAGCAACCAGCTGTGGCGATGTTCATGAATTGGTTGTCGCCTATGGGAGCGGAGATTGGACGCTCTGCGATAACCTGCGCAGGCAACTACAAGTTCCTGCCGCTGAACTACGCGCCGCTTATCTGGAGGCTTTGATCTGGGCCAGCCGGCTGACGAATACCGATGTTCGCGATACCGAAAAATCTCTCGTCAACCGCGCCTTTGGTCGCGTCCATTCTTCTCTTCCGCTGGCCCCCAGCCCTGCAATCGAAAAACACGAAGCTGGCTACGTTGCAGGTTGAAACCGTTCGGATTACCGAATAAAGCCGGTGCGGTACGGAGCGCCGGATCGCGCCATCCATAAGAGCGCGACTCAAAGCGCTTGTTGGCGGCTCAGTTGCCCCCCTGCTTGTGGATGACGCTGACCAGGATGTTTCCCGACTCGTGCCGGAAGCCGGACTCCAATATCACTTTGCCTTGCGGGAGAGAGAACTCGTAGCTCTTGCCGATTACCACGGTGGGCAGCGACAAGCTGCAGGTGGGTGCCAGCAGAGCTTTCACGCTGCCACCCGTGATGTTCGCCAGTTCGCCGGCCGCATCGCGAATGTCCTCCTGAGAAAGGTCCGCGGGATCGACTCCCAGCAGGTTGGCGCAGGCTTGACGCGCCAGCCCGATGTCGGTGTCGAGGCGCACCGCCCCCTGCCAGACCCCAACGATTTGCACCGCCGAAACGATATACCCGGCTTCCTTGTCGGGGCGAACGATGATTTCTGAAGGAGTAAGCTGCATCCCGGCCATCGAGCCGAAGATTTCGTCGACCGCCGTGATCAGTTCGTCCTTGCTGATTGCAGAAATCATGGCATCTCCTAACCCTTTACCCTGTCACAAATAGAATTCCCAGCTTCCAGGCGGTCGAAGGCGGGGCTCCGTCCCCGCGTAGCTTCGTCTTGTCCCAGGCGTCTCTCGGCAAGCAACTTCTTTTCTGGATCGAGCACAATCGCAGAGTGGTTCCTGAGCAGATATTGCAGGTACTCGAATTCCGCTGGTGCAAGACTCATCGCGCCACCGTTGCCATGCGGAACCGTGCGAGTGAGATCAGCAGCACTTCACTTCCTCCAGGCTCGGCTCCGAGAGCCCGATCAGCCGTAGCTTGTCGTGGAGTACAGAGGCGGTGAAGGGCTTCATGATGTACTCGCCGGCGCCCGACGCAAGGGCATGAGTCATCTCCGCCTTGTTGGTTTCGGTCGTGACCATCACGATCTTGGTCCCAGCGTATTTGTCTTCCCCCCGAATCCGTTGCAAGAGTTCAAAACCATTCATGAGCGGCATATTCCAATCGATCAGAATGAAGTCAACCGGACACGACTGCGGCAAAGTCGTCAGAACCTCGAGCCCATTCTTCGCCTCGATGACCTCAAAGCCCCGCTGTTGCATGGTCCGGCGCAGGATCGCTCTCATCGACGAAGAGTCGTCCACTATGAGTGCGCGCATCAAGTGCTCCTTTCGATCTTCCGCCGCCTACGTCACGAACACGCTGGTCCGCGGCTTGCGAGAGGAAAATGCTTCCCAGCAGTCATCATCGGTCATTCCGGCTCTAAACTTGAGGACGGAGCCATTCAAACAGAATATTCCGAGAGCGCTTCTAGACAGTGAGAGTCGAGGCCCCTGGGTGGCAACGCATGTTGGTTGAACGTACAGCGGTTTCCGATCCTGCTGGATGAAACAGCGAGAATCTTCAGAGCTGTTCTGAGCGATGGTAAGCAGCCTGCATCGGTGGACCCGCCTATGGCCCCCTGGCAGTCTCGGCTATTTTGGCTGGCCGCCCAGGCCGGCCCACTTCTCCAGCAAGGCCAGAGTGGCGGCGTAGTCGAGATCGTCCCACCCTTCCTCGCTCGACAGTTCGTAGATTTCGTCGACGGTTTCCAGCGCGGGCAGCTTCACCCGGTTCTCCTTGGCCATGTCGAGCATGATGTGAATATCTTTGTGCATCAGCCGCAGCGGGAAGTTGGGCGAGTAATCGCGGCGCAGCACGAAGGGCGCCTTGTAATCGGTCACGCCGGACCGCACCATCGATGCCTGGATCAGTTCGATCAATTTGTGGGGATCGACCCCCAGCTTGCGCGTCAGCACGAAAGCCTCGGCGAAGCCCTCGTAGATCAGCGCGATCATCAGGTTCATGCCGAGTTTGGCGGCCTGCCCCTTCCCGGTGTCGCCAATGTGGATGACTTGCTTGCCCATGGCTTTGAACAGCGGATCGAGGTAGGCGACAGGTTCCGGTGCGCCGCCGACAATGAAAATCAGCTGCCCGTTCTCAGCGCCGATTTTTGAGCCGGTAACAGGAGCGTCGACCCAATGCACGCCGCGGGCATTCACCCGTTCGGCAAAGCGCAAGGTCGCCGTGGGAGAGATGGTGCTGGAGTCGACGAGAATCGCGCCTTCACGCAGCGATTGCTCGGCCCCGTCCTCGGCGAACAGAACACGCTCTACGCCGGCGGTGTCGGCAACGCAGGTCCAGACAACCTCCGCCTCTTTGGCCGCGTCCGCCGGGGACACTGCGGTGGTCGCGCCATCGATATGCTGGCGCGCGGTGCGATTCCACACCGCAACTTCGTGTCCTGCTGCAACCAGACGGGTGGCCATCGGCCGCCCCATAATGCCCAGACCCAAAAAGGCAATGCGCATGCGCTGCTCCTTAGTGTTCGCGAGCGGACACGCGCAGCAGGCAGCCGCTGGCGCATCGGCCCAAACTAATGATTTAAGCTGAGTACGACGCTAAGGTCAAGGAACCGTGTACTTTGCCAGTGTGACGGCTGACCTGGCCGAACGCCCTTTCGCATCGTGCATACCGGCAACAGCGTCTAATTACTTAGAACCTTCATGTTAGGACCCACAATCCGGCGCAAGGCCAAGCAGTTCGGGACTCTGGTGCGCCATTCTGCCATGACTCCACGTACCGGGGTCACGCGCAAACCGCAGCTGGCCCGGCGCGGCGAACTGGGCGTCACCTTTATCGGACACTCCAGTTTCCTCCTTCAGATCGGCGGCAAGAACATCCTGGTCGATCCCAACTTCGCACGCTGGATCTTCGTGCTCAAGCGCCTGCGGCGTCCGGGGCTGAAGCTGCGCGACCTGCCGCCGATTGACGCGGTGCTGGTTTCCCATGCGCACTTCGACCACCTGCATCGGCCATCGTTGCGCGCGATTGCCCGGCTGACGCGTTGGAAATCGGGCAAGCGGCCAACGATTATCGTGCCGCGCAATGTCCGCGACCTGATCGGCGACCTGGGATACGGACGCATCATCGAACTCGACTGGTGGCAAGGCTTCGCACTGGGCAATGTCGAGATCACCCATGTGCCCTCGCGGCATTGGGGCGCGCGCATGTTGCGTGACACGCAGCGCGGGTATGGCGGTTACGTGCTGCGATCGGGCAAACACTCGATCTACCACGCGGGCGACACCGCGTACTTCGACGGCTTCCAGGAAATTGGCGAAAGGCTGCGGCCCGAGGTAGCGCTGCTGCCGATCGGGGCCTATCATCCCGCTTCATTCCGTGCGGTGCATACCAGTCCGGAAGATGCCCTGCAGGCGTTTGTCGATCTGGGCGCGCGGTGGATGGTTCCCATGCACTACGGAACCTTTAAACTATCGCACGAGCCGATTGATGAGCCTGTGCAGCGGCTGAAGGCCGACGCCAGACGGCGTGGTGTTGAGAAGAAGCTCTGCATTTTGGAAGAGGGAGTGACTTGGGTAGTGGAGTAGCCGTCAGCTGTCAGCCATCAGGCGATCCATATGGGTAAAGGATAATTTGGCTCTTTTGAGTCTGTATGCCTTGTTGGTTTTCTTGCGTCCCAGCTTGTGACTGCGCGGGTTGAGAAGACACCTTGGACGACGACAACCGAGTCCCGCGTTGTGGGACGGCGACAAGATAGCCCAGCACCCTTCGACTACGCTCAGGGCAGGCTACGCCGGAGGCGGAGTGCTGGGTAAGGTGGGGAATGAAATTGAGTCCCGTAGGGACGGCACATTCCGAGCGCGGGCTTTAGCCGCGCAAGTTATACCGGAGGGGTTCGTGAGAAGAACCGCATTCGCAATACTGCTGATGTTCTTGTTGTCCGGCTTTGCCGTGGCCGCCGATTCCTACCAGCAGGGCAAGATCGTGAAGTGGGAGAACGGCACCTACGCCCAAAACTCCAAGAAGAAGCCGATGAAGAACTGGATTATCTATCAGCTTCAAACAGACACCAGTACCTATTCCATCGCCCGCCAGAAAGAGACCAAGCCGCAAATGCAGGCCGGGGAGACGGTGCAATACGAGCTCAAGAAGGACAACCGCATCAACGTCATCGATACCAATGGAAAGAAGCACGAATATCAGATTGTCGGTCAAACGGCAGGTGCGGGGCAGTAG
>JBARGS010000351.1:0-5575 GCA_049798495.1 Candidatus Korobacteraceae bacterium
GTGATCGTCGATTCGCGCGAGGCGGCCATGCAGGAGTCAGGGGACGTGCTTCTCGCGAACGCGGAGATCTACAGCGAACTCGGCGAACTGCTGGCCGGTTCAAAGGCGAAGCCTAAGGCCGAAGTCATCGTTTTCAAATCGCTGGGGTTGGCGGTCGAGGACCTTGCCGCCGCCAAGCTGGTGCTGGAAGCCTACGGGCGCTCATCAGGGAATCAGCTTTCCTTAAATAACTAAGCGATCTACTCCGCGCCCAGGAAATACGCTCCATACTTCCGCGCGATTCGGTAGGCCAGCCGGGCGTGGCAGCGATAGGCAGCTTCACCCTTCTGGCGGAATTCCAGCAGAACAATGTCGCCCACGTTCAACTCGGCGTCGGTTTCGAAGGCCACACCTCCTTCGCCAAGATCGGTACAGGTCGCATCGTCGGATTTCTCCATCAGCAAACCGCAACTCAGAATCCGCAACGGAATTTGCAAGGCGATCCGCTCCCTTCGTCGGCGGTCGAACGCCGGGGGCAGATTGGGGTAGACATCGCCGCGATGGATTTGCGCATTCTTCATTCGGTCGCCCTCGTCCTGCAGCCACCAGCGTGACAAGGAAGCTATCGGCTCGCAAGGGAGAAAGCTCCAGCAGCGCGGAATTGGCCGCCCTGTATTCCCGTTGCGAAACAGTTTCCAATTCGGATTGATCGTTGTGCCGGTCTACAATGCCTAGCATGAGCTCGAAATCCGAAGAGCTGCTGCGCCCGCGCGATGCCGCCGTTGTCCTGGGTATCAGCTATGCCAGCCTGAAGCAGTGGATTTACAAGGGCAAGCTGCGGACGGTGAAAACTGCGGGCGGGCACCATCGCATCCCGCAGAGCGAGATCGATAGCTACCTCTACAAGTCGCTGGGCAAGCAACCGGCCGAAAGCCGCGCCAACTTCCGAACCATCAGCGGCCGCAATCAGCTGGTGGGCCGCATCGTTGAAGTGCGCATCGAAGGGCTGCTGGCGCAGATCAAGCTCTCCATCGGCGGCCAGCACATTACCTCCATCATCACCGCCGACGCCGCGCGCGAGATGCGTCTGAAGCGCGGCGACAAGGCTGCCGCCCTGGTGAAATCCACCGAAGTCATGATCGTCCGCGTGTAGGGAACCTCATCATTAAGCCTGGTTTTGAAGGGGCGCACCTTCAGCCATGCCCTGAGATTGCCGAATGGGTGCGCCGTTGCAAATCTTTTATGTTTGTCATCCCGAGGAGGACTTTAGTCCGACGAGGGATCTGCTTTTTCCAAGTCCGGTTTGGCCGCTCAGGAGCTTCTCCGGATCTCGATCAGAGATCCCTACCTACGGTGCCGCCACCTGGAATCGCAACACCGACTGCGCAATCTGGTACTGATATTTCGCCGCCGCAAACTGAATCTGTGCCTCCGTCTGCTGCAGTTGCGCCTGGCTCAACTCCACAATCGAGCTCAGCCCCAGGTTGTAGCGCGTCTCCGACAAGTTGACCGCCAGATTGGTCTGTTCGACGAACTGCTGGCTGACGGAGATGCGGTTGTATGCGGTGATGGCGTTCAGCCAGCTGGTGCGGACATCGTTGGCGATGCGGTCTTTCAGGTCGCGCAGTTGTTCCGAGTCGGCCTGCGTCCGCAGTCCCGCTTCCTTCGAGCGCGCGGGATAGAGAAAGCCGTTGAAGATGGGGACATTGACATTCACGCCGATAGCGCCATACCAGGTGGTGAAGGGAGACACCCCTGCAACGGTATTGCTGAACGGCGTGCGACCTACGACTCCCAGCGCCTCAACGCTCGGGAGTAGCAGGTCGCGTTCGGCTTTCTGGAAATGCTGCGCCGCCTGATACTCATAATCCTGCGAAGCGATTTCCGGGCGATTGCTGAAGGCCTGATCAACCAACTGGCTGACTGCGTCGGGCGGCGGCTTCAGCTCGGTTTCGGGGTCGAGCAGGTCGAAGGGCTGTTGCGAGGTGTAGCCCAGAACCTGCGACAGCGCCGAGAGTGCGGCCTGGTAGTTACCTTGCGCGTCCAGCAGAAGCAGCTTGGCCTGGGCGAGATTGGCATCAGCGAAGCTCACGTCCAATTCGGAGCGCAGCTTGTTCTGGAACAGCGTGGTGATCTGATCCGAGACGAGCTGCCGCGCACTGACAGTTTGTTCCGCGACCTTCTGCTCAGCGAATGCCTGCAGCGCATTGTAAAAAGCCTGATCGACAGCCAGTTTGATCTCGTCAGCCGTGGCCGCGGCATTCATGTCGGCGGCCTTGGCGCGCAGCGCGGCGCTGGCGACAAGATTGTTGGTGCGGCCGAAGTCGGTGATGAGCTGCGAGAGCGTCAGCCCGCCGGCGGCGCGCTCATAGATGCTGGGATTGTTGATAAATCCGGCCGCGATGCGTGAGCCTTCCTTCGGCTCAACTGCGGTGAGGCTGCCATATAAGTTGGGATAATAGGCGGCCTTCTGCTGGCGCGTGACTTGATTCGACGCGAGCGCCAGCAGCCGATACATCGAGATCTGCGGATTGTTCTTCAGCCCCAGCGCCTCGGCATCCTGCACGGTCAGCCGCTGCAGAGCGCCAGTGGTGGGTAGTTGAGGCGGTGCCTGTGGTGGGGGCACAGTTGGAGGCGGGGGCGGCGACTGCGTCTGCCCCGCTGACGTGACCGTCTGCGGGGGTGCGGTCGCCGCCGGCGCCGTTGGCGACGACATCTGCGCTGCGAGCGAAATACAGGTTAATAGAGCCGCAATCACAAGCCGGAGGATCTTCCGTCTCAAGCTTGCACCTCCCGCGCCGGCTGCTCTTCTTTGCGGTGGATCAGCAGGTACGCGGCGGGCACGATGAACACCGTGAGCACCACCGACACCAGTAGCCCTCCGATGATCGAACGCGCCAACGGAGCGTATTGCTCGCTGCCGGCCTCCAGCGCTAACGCCATCGGCACAAGTCCCAGCAGCGTCGCCAGTGAGGTCATCAGGATGGGCCGCAGACGCACCCGGCAGGCCAGCGCGACCGCCTCGCGAATCGGCATACCTCCCTTGCGGTAAGTACGCGTCACGTCAACGATCAGAATGCTGTTCGATACCACGATGCCGGTCATCATCAGCACTCCCATCAGCGACATCACATTTAGCGTTGTGCCGGTGATGAGCAGAAACAGAATCACGCCGGTAATGCCGGACGGTATGGCCAGCAGAATGATGAAGGGATCGACGAACGACGCGAACTGCGCCATCAGGATCAGGTACACCAGCACAATGGCCAGTCCCAGTCCCAGGCCAAAGCTGAGGAACGACTGATGCATGGCCTTCACCGAGCCGAGCAAATCGATACGGATGTTGGGCGGCAGCTTGGTATCGTGGACGATTTTCTCCACCTTGCTCGACAGGCCGCCCAGGTCCTCGCCCTTGGGCGAGACGTAGACGTCGATCTTGCGGAACAGCTGATAGTGGTCGACCTCGGTCGGCGTGTTGATCATCTTGATGTCGGCGACGTTCTCCAGCATGGTGGGATTGCTGTTGTCCTTGGCGTGCAGTGGAATCTGCTTGAAGTCCTCCATGGTCATCGTGCCAAGCTGATGATTGGTGTACTGCACCGTCAGGAAGTAGTTGTTGCCGCTCTTCGGATCGACCCAGTAGCTGGGCGCGATCATGCCGTTGGAGGTGAGCGCCGTGACCACGTTGTCGACCACATCGGTCGCAGTCAATCCCAGCCGCGCAGCCATCTCGCGGCGCACATTCAACTCGATGCCGGGATAATCCAGGTCTTGCGGAATCAGCACGTCGCTCACATCGCGCAACCGCCGCAGTTTTCCCGCAATTTCGCCTGCTACCGCATACGCGGCCTGCTGATCGTTGCCGCTCACCTGAATGTCGATCGGCGCGGGCATACCCATATTGACCACCGAGTCCACCAGGCCACCGGTTTGGAAGTAGGTGGAGAGTTCCGGCAAATCGGCGTCCAGCTTCCGCCGCACCCGGCTCATGTAAGTGAAGGTGCTCTCCTTGTGCTCCTTGTTCAGGCTCACCTGCACGAACGCCGTATGTTGCGCTGAGTTGCTGGTGTAGATCGACGAAAGATCCGGCGTCATGCCGATGTTGGAGACGATCATCTGCAGGTCGTCTCTGCCGACCACGTCGCGGATGTCTTCTTCGACGCGCGCGACGTACTGGTTCGTCACCTCCAGCCGCGACCCAGTCGGAGCTTTCACGTTGATCACGAACTGGCCGGGATCGGTCCGCGGAAAGAAGGCAACGCCGAGCAAGGGAACGAACGCGAGACTCACCACGAAGCTGGCCATAATGATGACGACCGTTGCAACCGGACGGGAGAGCGCCTTATCCACCGCCATGTCGTACTTACCCAGCACGCGGTTGTAGTGGTGATTGAATCCGGCGACGAACCTGCCGAATAGCGACTTGGTTTCCTGGTGCCCGCCCTGTCCGTGCGCCACCTTGATAAACTTCGCGCAGAACAAGGGCACCACCGTCATCGCGACAAGGTAGGATGCCACCAGCGCCAGCACCACGCCCAGCGCCAGCGCCGTGAACAGATATTTGCTGACGCCGTAGAGGAAGACAACGGGGAAGAACACGATCGCGGTGGTGAAGGTCGCCGCCAGAACGGCGAGTTGCACTTCCTCGCCACCGCGCCCGGCCGCGGTTACTGCGTCCTCGCCCTCTTCCATGTGGCGGAAGATGTTCTCCAGCACCACCACGGAGTTGTCGATCAATCGCGACAGCACCAGGGCAAGGCCGCCCAGCACCATGGTATTGATAGTGCCGCCGGTGGCATTCAGCAGCAGGAACGCTGCCAGACACGACACCGGGATGGAAATCAGGACCGAGATGGTGCCCCGCATCGATCCCAGGAAAATCAGAATCATCAACGCCGTGAGCACCAAACCAATGCCGCCTTCGCGCAGTACATTGACCACCGCTGTCTTCACGTACTGCGATTGATCGAAGACCACGTTGGTCACCAGCGTTTTGGGCACATCCAGCAGGTTCTTCACGCGATCGCGTACGCCGTTCACGATCTGGATGGTATTGCTGTTGCCGCCCTGCTTCAGGATGGGCAGGTACACGGACTTCTGTCCGTCGACGCGCACGATGTTGTATTGAATGGCCGACGAATCTTCCGCGTGCCCGATATCGCCGAAGCGCAGCACGCCGTTGCCGATCGCCTTCAGCGGCACATCGTTCATTTCCGCTACGTCGGGCAATTGGCTGTTGCTGTAAATGTTGTAGTCGCGCGGACCGATGCGCACGTCGCCTGCGGGCAGGATTTTGTTGGAGTCGTTGATGACGTTGACCACGTCCATCGGGCTCATTTGCGCCGCTTCCAGCTTCACCGGATCGACGTAAAATTGGATCTGGCGATACTTGCCGCCATAAGGCTGCGGCACCGACGCGCCGGGCACATTCGCGATCTGGTTGCGAACGTTGAACTGTCCCTGATCGTGCAGTACCGTCTCGTTGAGCCCCTGGCCCTTCAACGTGACCAGGCACACGGGCAGACTTGAGGCGTCAAACTTCAGCACCACTGGCGGCAATGTTCCTTGCGGCAACCGCCGCAGATCGGCCATAGCC
>JBARGS010000352.1:0-27319 GCA_049798495.1 Candidatus Korobacteraceae bacterium
GTGCCTGTCATGATCAACGTGGAAGTGAACTTCCGCCTCTATTAAGCTCTACCATCGCGAGAGATTGTGAACGCGGCAAGGCTCGTCAGCTTGCCGCGTTTTTCGTTTGCTACTGGCTCGGCGCTGGAGCAGCCTGAGGTGACGGGGTTCCAAAATTTACCTTGGGGACCTGGCGCGCGCCTTCGTCTGTTTTGAAGTAGGCGTCATTGCGCGTGAAGCCTGAGAAGCTGGCAACGATGTTGTTGGGAAACAGACCGATGTAGGTGTTGTAGTCCTGCAAGGTCTCGTTGTAACGGCGGCGCTCCACGGCGATGCGGTTCTCGGTGCCGGCCAGTTCGTCTTGCAGGCGCAGGAAATTCTCGTTGGATCTCAACTGCGGATAGTTCTCCACCACAACAAGCAAGCGCCCCAGGGCCGAATCCAGTTGTCCGTTGGCGGCGATCTTATCCTGCGGCGTCTTGGCTCCGATCAAGGCGGCGCGGGCGGCGGCGATGTCGCCAAAGACCTTCTGCTCCTGGCTGGCGTAGCCTTTCACCGTCTCCACTAGATTGGGGATGAGATCGGCGCGGCGCTGCAATACGACATCGACCTGCGACCATGCTGCGTTCACAGCCTCTCTCTTGCGGACCATCTCGTTGCGATGGCCGACAAAGGTTCCGCCAACCCCAACCAATAGCAGCACGATAATGACTACGACGATCAGGACCGTTTTCATTCAAGTCTCGCTTTCCGTTGCTTGAGTCTCACAATGTGGTATATACCCGCAAGTAAGAGTACCGAGACGAAGTTTCTGACGTCGTTATGCGCCGCACTACCCGACAGAATGCATTCCCGACCAGCTGTACTGCCCGAGCGTCGGTACGCTCCGCCCTGGTTTGTAACTCCTACACATTGTGGGACACCTTGCGCCAATGGCGCTTGGGAGCGCGGACATCCAGTTCGTGGGCAACCGTGGCAATGGCATTCATATAGGCGCCGTATGTGCCGCCGGCGTCCAGAGTATGCTGCGGATCGGTTCGCAGCAAAAGAATCGATTGCAACGGCGCTATGTCGAAGCCAAAAACTCTCCCCGCATGTTCCAGCAGCTCCGGCTTGGAGTGCGGCGGATTGTCGCCGAGGGCGATCAGCGCGTGTCGAAACAGCGTCAGCACACCACTGACCGACTTGGCCAGCACAAGTTGCAACTCGCCCGGATCATCCGCCTTCAGCAGCAGGTGCTGGCGAAGCCGCAACAGCGTGGTCCGCAGCTCGTGCTCCACCTCGACGCGGTGAAGGTTCATGGGAATCTCGACCTTGGCAACAATGTCTTCGCCAAAAACCGTGCGGTGCGAATGCTGGATGTCGAGCAGTTCGATGGCGAAGACGTCGGCCGACTCGCGCAACTCCTCGACAGTCATCATCAGCGGCGGCGAGAAGTGCTGCTCGTGGGTCCACCAGCGAACGACTGCCACAATGTGGGATAGAGACTCCGAACCCAAGTTCTGGAACACGGCCAGCAGGTTGACGTCGGAGAATTGCTCATGGAAATCTTCCCGCGCGGCGGAGCCGTAGAGCACAACCGAAACCAGGTTCTCGCCGCACGCTTCCCGCAGCCGGTTAACGAGCTCCTGAAGCTGGTCTTCGGGTTTCTTCATCGTGACCTCCTGCCGGCGCGCCTCACCAACTGCCGCCAGCTCCTCCGCCACCGCTTAGGCCACCACCAAAGCCACCAAAGCCTCCGCCGCCGGAGAATCCGCCGGAGCTGCCGCCAAATCCGCCGCTGCGGCCTCCGCCCCATCCACCCATCATCGAAGGCAAGAAGACAACGCCCGGCCCAATGCCACCGCGGCGTCCGGAGCGCGGGCCGCCTCCGCCGCGCATGCCGCGAGCCACGGTGCGGATAAACCAGAACACCGCGATCAAAGCCAGAATCCGTAGCCACCACGGCCAATGGATTGTGGGCGCCGGTTGCCGCGTCGCGATGCCCGTGAGCTTCACGCCTTTGTCGGCGGCGATGAGCTCCGCCAGACTGGAGACGCCCAGCAACGCCGCGCCGCTGTAGTCTCCGCTGCGCAAACTCGGCAGCATCGCACGGCCAATGTCGCCGGAGCGTGCGTCGTTAATCACCGCTTCCAATCCGTAGCCGACTTCAACGCGATACTGGCGATCCTTCGGCGCAATCAGCAAGAGAACGCCGCGATCGTTTTTCTTGGACCCCACGCCAAGATGCTTGTAGAGATCGACGGCGTAGTCTTCCTTGCTTTCGCCCTCCAGGGAGTTCACCGTGACCACCGCGATCTGAGCGCCGGTCTTCTGTTGGACTTCGGCGCACAGCGCCTCAAGCTTCACCTTGGTCGCGGGATCGATGACGCGCGCCAGGTCAGTTACATATCCCTGCGGCTGGATGTCCTGGATTTTTTCCGCCCGCGCACAACAGCTGGTGAGCACCAGGAATACAAGAACGGCGAGTTTGATTCGCGGACGCACGATTCCTGGCGAAACAGCGTGAAAAGCTTTCAGCGTAAGTTGCTCTGTCGCAGAGATTCTATATCAACACCCGGAGGACGGTTACGAGCGGGGGGCAAAGTTTCGGATGGACAAGCCATGAAGCAGCGAGTGGCCGGCACACGTTTCCACATCAGATGCAGGCACGGTGTTCGAGCGACCGCGAGACCGGCCACGAGCCAGCTGCGCTCCGACCTATCGGCGAAAAGGCTTTGCCAGAGGCGCGACTCGGCTCTTCGCTTTGTCGGCCCAATCCGAGCCCTTCTCGATCCAATCGCCAGCCTGATCGCTGAAGTCTTCCACGGCCTCGCGCGCATCTTCGTACTTGCGACGGAGCGTGCGACGCATTTGCTTGCCAGTTTTCGGCGCCAGAAGCAACGCCGTTAATGCGCCCAATGCCAGGCCGATAAACAGCAGCGTCAATCCAGTACCGATGTTGTTTTCCGAAGAGCGGTACTCGCCCTGGCTCGCAAAATCACCCATCTCATCAGGCATAATTCATCCCCCGACTGCGAATCGTATCGCGATTGCTGCGTGCAAGAGTAACACCGGTGAGGCAGTCCTCGCTTCCGAAAATCCAATTGCACACGCTCATCCTGTTAGAAAATCCTGCCGCCACGATAGTTGCCTTTTGCCGACACACATTTCGCATTGCGTCACCGTCCTCATTTCCCAAATCCTCGGTGAGCCGTGTAAAATCAAGTGTTTACGCTTCGCGCCCAATGTTCCACGTGGAACAGTCCAGCCGGCGTCCCTGGGCTGGCTGCTCTTCTCAAACGCGCGACAGGAAGTCAACGTTCGGTCGCGTCCTGAAACAAGGCTAATCCAGGAATACACGCATCCAAGGAGTCTTAGCAGCATGGCGATTCCAGCCACACAATTACGTCCCGGCATGGTAATTAAGCACAACAACGATCTGCACTCGGTCTTCAGCGTCGAGCACCGTACCCCCGGCAACCTGCGCGCCTTCATCCAGGCCAAGCTGCGCAATTTGCGCACCGGCGCCATGTTCGAGCACCGCTTCCGCTCCGGCGACGCCATCGACAAGATCACCGTCGACGAGGTGCAGATGGAGTTCCTCTATGCCGACGGCGACGACTACTACTTCATGAACACCGAGAACTACGAGCAACTGCATCTCGGCAGGGACATCCTGGGCGATGCGGTGGACTATCTCATCGCCAATCTTGCCATCAAAGTTGAGTTCTTCGACGGCAAGCCCGTCGGCATCGAACTGCCGCAGACCGTCGAGCTCACAGTGGTTGAGACGGAGCCCGGTTTGAAGTCGGCGACCGCCAGCAGCGTCACCAAGCCGGCCAAGACGGAAACGGGGCTGGTTGTGCAGGTGCCGCCCTTCATCAACGAAGGCGAAAAGATTCGCGTCGACACGTCGGAGGGAGCGTATTTGTCGCGGGCATAGGCAATCCACCGGATTGCCCAAGGCGCGAAAGCCTGCCATAATCTTACTGGGCGTCTTACCATGAGTCACACGACGAAACTCTCCACCAAGGGCCAGGTCGTGCTTCCCAAGTCACTGCGCACGGCACATCGCTGGAAAGCGGGTACGGAGTTCCTGGTGCAGGAGCATGGCAAAGGCATTCTGCTCGTGCCCAAGCGCGGCAGCAAGAGTGTAACCTGGGACGAGCTTCGAGGCAGTTTGCCTTATTCCGGACGGCCGAAGAGCCTTCGCGAGATGGACCAAGCCATCGCAACCGAAGCGCGGTCTAGAAAATGACCGCCGTCGATACCAACGTGTTAGTTCGTGTCATCACGAATGACAACAAACAACAGTCAGCTCGCGCTACCGCTTTTCTGCGAAAACAGGATCGCGTGTTCGTGGCTAAAACCGTTATCCTGGAAGTGGAGTGGGTGCTGCGAACTGCATATGGCTTTTCCCGGGAACGGGTAGTCGAAGTTCTACGTGACCTGCTGAATGCCCAGAATGTCGAGATTGAAGATGAACTCACTGTGCTTCAAGCCCTCGATTGGTGTAAACGGGGAATGGATTTCGCCGATAGCTTGCACCTGGCGTCTGCCGGACCTTTTCGACGCTTCGCCACCTTCGATGTAGCTTTGCGACGCGAGGCATTACGCCTCGGAGCCAGCAAACCCGTAGCTCTCTGATTGAATCGGTACTACCCATGGCTGCGGGAGCAAGCCGTGACATGATGGAGAGATCGATGAAAAAGTTGTGGGCTCTTGCCCTATGCGTGTGCTTTGCAGTTCCGGCTCTTGCTCAAGAAAAGGAGCAACAGCGTCTCAAAGATTCCTACGATGTGATGAAGGAGGTTGCCGGCATGCCCGACAAAGGCATCCCGCGCGATCTGCTGAACAAATCGGAATGCATCCTCATTTTCCCGTCCGTAAAGAAGGCAGCCTTTGTTGTAGGCGCCAGCTATGGTCGCGGGGTGATGACCTGCCGCTCGGGCGCCGAATTTCGCGGCCCCTGGAGCGACCCCGCATTTTTCGCAATTGAAGGCGGCAGCTTTGGATTGCAGGCCGGCGGCGAGGCTACCGATTTCGTGCTGCTGGTGATGAACGAAAAAGGCGCCAAGTCCGTCATGACGAGTAAGGTCAAGCTCGGCGGCGATGCCTCGGTTGCGGCGGGCCCAGTCGGCCGCACCACTTCGGCCGAAACCGATGTGGTGATGAATGCCGAGATCCTTTCCTGGTCGCGTAACAAGGGAATCTTTGCCGGGATCTCGCTAACAGGTTCGACGCTGCGCTCCGATGACGATGCCAATAAGAACCTCTACGGCAAGGATCTGAACGCCAAGCAGATTATTCTGCAAAGCGACGTGAAGACCCCTCCCGCTGGAAAGCAACTGATAACATTCCTCGACCGGATATCGCCGAAGCACAGGTAAGTAATCTCAAATTCACAAGCTGATCGCCAATGGGTAACGAACTCGAAAGTCGCCGCTACGTTGTCTCTGGCCGGGTGCAAGGCGTGGGCTTCCGCTGGTTTGTCGAGCGGGAGGCGGCGCAGCTTGGCATCACAGGATGGGTGCGTAACGTCGACGGCGGCGATGTCGAGATCATGGCGACAGGCGCGCGCGAGCAACTCAGCGCGTTGCGCCGCAAGTTGGAGCAGGGACCGCGCGCCGCGCGCGTCGATCACGTTGTCGAATCCAGGGCGCCGCTGCTGGAGGCGCCTTCATTCCGCATCGAAGGAGTCTGGTAATTCATGCAGCCCAAAGCGGCGCTCAACTGCGAGGATCTGAAGAAGCTCATCCGCGAGGTGCCGGACTTCCCTAAGCCCGGCATTCTCTTCTACGACATCACTACGTTGCTAAAAGACCGCCTTGGCTTCGCCCGCCTCATCGACGCGCTCACCGAGCAATACATTAACCACGACATCGATCTCGTGTTAGGCATCGAGGCGCGCGGCTTCATCTTCGGCCCCGCCCTCGCCTATCGCCTGAACGCCGGTTTCGTCCCCGTGCGCAAGCCGAAGAAGCTGCCCAGTGAAGTTTTGCAGTGGAAGTACGATCTCGAATACGGCCAGGACACGCTTGAGATCCACAAAGACGCCATCAAAGCTGGCCAGCGCATCATCATCTGCGACGACTTGCTCGCCACCGGCGGCACCGCCAAAGCCACTGCCGATATGGCCAAGCAGCTAGGCGGCGATATCTGCGGCATGGGATTCGTGGTGGAACTCGACGGCCTGAAGGGCCGCGAGAAACTGAAGGGCTACGACGTCTTTTCGCTGCTGCACTATGAAATGTAGGCGGGGGCGTTCTGCATAATCTATTGATCGGGGGAGAGTCCCCTCTCGTTGTCATCCTGTGTATGACGACGTTGGGTTTGTCAAGGCGCAGGAATCGGGTGGGAGGTGAGGGACGGGGTCAAGGGCGCCGCGCCGCGGCGTTTATCGCAGACCCTTGACGCCGTCCCTCACCTCCCCATACTTAGAACGGGAACGAAGCGCAGCGCAGTTGAGCTGAGCTTCGTTCCTTAGTTGAGAATCCCCTTTTCATTGCCATAGCCAAGGTCCGGTTTGCTCGCAATCTCTCGATGGTTTTGGTCCACCAACCATGTATGCGATCGTCCCCAGGGGCGACCATGATTCCTTCTTCGATCTCCCGATCCCGCGATCGGGAGGCAGGCTGCCCACTCAAGCGGCCGGTCTAACCTTCGACCACAGAATGACTCGAGCTCGCCTGCATACGGCCAGAACGCAACTGGCGATAGTCCGCCTGGTTGCGCAGCATCCAGTACAACCGCACCGCCAGCTTGCGGGCGATGGCCACCTTGGCCACTCCCGCCGCATGGCGATGACGCAAACGGCCATAACAGCGTTGCAACTCCGGGTCATATCGCACTGCGATATGTCCCGCCTCCACCAGCAGAAAGCGCAGCAGCGGCGATCCCTATTTGCTGATGTGCCCAAGCCGCTGCCGGCCCGCCGAGCTGTCCTCGCAGGGAATCAGCCCCAGATAGCTGGCCACCTGGCGCGCCCGCGCAAAGCGCTCCACCGGACCGATGGTCAACACAAACGCCAGGGCCGTCACCGGCCCCCACGCCGGGATGCGTCATCAGCCGCACCGCCGCCGGTCGCGCCCGCGCTTCCCGCTCCACCGCCTCGTCCAACTGAGCGATGTCGCGCTCCATCTCGTCCAGCAGGCCCAGCAACTGCTGCCGCCGCTGGGCCGCGTAGGGCAGCAGGGGCAGCGCCTCCAACTGCTGCCGCCCCGCCTTGGTCCACAGCCGCCAGTGCAGGCACAGTCCCTGATTGATGGCCAGCGCGTGCAACTGATTTTTCACCTGCGTCCGCATCTCCAAACTGCAGCGTAACAAAACAGAAAAATTCTCTAGACTCACATCCTCCACGTCTCGTCCTCTAGCTGATTCGTGATCTCCTCCGGCGGCGTCCCCGGCGGAAATCTCATCGGCTTGCCGATCACCACGTTCAGTTCCCCCCGCCGCGCGATCTTGCGCCCCGACAGTTTCATCTCCCATAGACCGTCGATTCGCAGCGGGAGCACCGGCACATTCAGCCGCGCCGCCAGCATGCCCAATCCCGAGCGGAATGCGCACGGCTTACCGTCGGGCGTGCGTATGCCTTCGGGATAGACGAGAACACTATAGCCGCGATCGACCGATTCGCCGGCATAGGCGAAGCTCTCGCGCACTCCCGACTGCTGCGGCAGCGGGAAAACGTTGAACAGCGCTACCACCAGGTAATATCCCACTTTGTAGGACAGCCGCATGAACCAGTTCCAGCTCTGCGGTGGTCGCCACATCTCCCACAGCAACTCGCCCCACATGCCGACCGCCAGTCTGCGGCGCAACCGTGGCGGCAGCGCTAGCAGTGCGAAGCCGACATCGATGTAGGTGACATGGTTGCAGCTGATGAGCAGCGGGCCATCGATCCCGCGCAGGTTCTCGCGGCCTACCAGCTTGGGATGCGCCATAATCATGGTCGCCGGCCAGGTGAGCAGGTAGTAGATGAAGGTGCGAACCCAGGTGACGGGCCAACGCTGCGCCCATCGCGGATAGCGATATCCGCTTCGCGGCGACTCTTGCGGCTCACGCAGCAGGCGCTCCAGATCGCCGACCGTGCCGACCTTGGTGAAGTCGGCGTCGTTCAGATCCACTTGATAGCGATCTTCCAGCGCACTGATCAGCTCCACACGGTCCATCGAATTGAGATTGAGATCGCCTTCCAACTGAGCGTCAGGCGCGAGCGAACCCAAATTGCGCCCGGTGATGCGCGCGATCAGATCGGCCAATGCCCCCTGCGGCGCAGCTTCCCCGTCGCCCGCAACGAAATGTCTTTGCACTGCCTCCTGAATGAGCGCGGTCTTCGGCTTTTGTGTCGGGGTTCGCGGAAAATCCTGTTCCGGCCAGACAAACCATCGCCGCATCTGCTGATACTCGGCCAGCCGCTGGTTCGCGCCTTTGACGAGCGCTTGTGGATCGGCGGAATCGCGCACGATCAGCACTGCGCAAGGCTCGGCGTTGCCGCCCTGCTCCAGGCCGACGACAACGCAGTCGCGCACCTCGGGCTGCTGGCGCAGCGCAGCCTCCAGGTCCTCGGGATAAACATTCATCCCTTCGCGCGTGACGATGACGTTCTTCTTGCGGCCTTTGAAGTAAAGATTGCCTTCGCTGTCGAGTTCGCCGATGTCGCCGGTCCGGAACCATCCTTCGTCGTTGAGCACCGGCTTCAGTTCCTTGCCCTGCCAATACCCGGCAGCAACGTTGGCGCCGCGCACCAGGATCTCGCCGCCTTCGTCGAGCTTCATCTCGCGGCCTTCCATTACCTTTCCGATCGAACGCCTGCCAGTGTGAAAGGGATGATTCAGTGAAATCAGCGAAGTCGTCTCGGTTAGCCCGTAGCCTTGAATCACGACGAAGCTCAGCCTTCGCCAGAACTCCTCCGTCTCCGCATCCAGCGCCGCTCCGCCGGAGATAAATGCCCAGAACTTCCAGCCGAACTGGCTGTGAATGCGGCGGAAGCGCCACCAGCGCTTCACGAAGTGCTCGTCCTTCGCGCCCGCGAATTGCCGCTGAAACCATTGCTGCCGGCCCGCCGCTTCCATGTCGCGCTCAATCTTGTTCCTGAGCGACTCCATCAGGCGCGGCACGGCGACAACAACCGACACCCGTTCCTTGCGGATGATCTGGAGAACTTCGGTGGGATTGAGCGCCTCCTGAAAGATGACGGTCGCAGCCAGCAATTGCGGCAGAAAGATTCCGAGAAACTGGCCAAAGACATGGCTGAGCGGCAGCAGGTTGAGGAATCGCAGCGGATGAAAGATTCTCTCGTACTTGAGATACTTGCCAATCTCGCGCTCCAAGGGCTCAAGGTTGGCGAGAATGTTGCCATGCGAAATGACTACTCCGCGCGGCTCGGCCGTGGTGCCGGAGGTGAACACGATCTGCACGATATCGTCGCGGCTGAGCGGAGGCGGAGTGACGGGGCTATCGGACCGGGCTGCGATCTGTTCGCTTAGCGTTTCCAGAGGAACAAACGCCATTCCAGATATCTGGTTCTGCGCCGACCCGACGCAAATTTTCGCGTCAACCTGTTCCGCGATGCGGCGGCCAAAGTCGGCAGCCGCAATCTTATCGATAGGAACGACGACGGCTCCGCGCAACAGAGATCCGAAGAACGCGACCACCCACTCGGCGCAATTCTCGCCCCAGATCAGGACCTTGTCGCCCTGCTGGATGTTCCGGGCTTCCAGTTCGCGCGCAAAGCGATAGGCGCCGCCGAGCACCTCGCCATACGTCCAGCGCTGGGTGCGATAGCCGCGACGATGAACGTAAGCCACCTCGCGCGCGTGCCGCTGAAAGTTGTCGAGGTAGTCGAGGATAGTGGTGCGAGCCATCCGAGACAGTTTAACTGTTGCGCGCGGCGCAGCATCGGGAAGTGCGGGCCGGCGGCAACCGCGATTCTCGGAAAAAGCCCGTGCTCGCAGACACTACAGCGCCTGTCTTCGGCTTCCGCGCTTGCTCATGCTGCGCAAGATCGCGGTTGCCTGCTTCACCTCGGGCATGGAGATGCCGCAGTAGAGTTGCTTGCCTTCACGCTGCGTCAAGACGACACCGGCGGCTCGCAGGATCGAGAGATGCTGCGAGAGATTGGCTTTTGAAATCCCCAGCCCCTCCTGCAGCTCCGACGCCCAACGTTCACCCTGCCGCAGCAAATCGATCAGCTGCAGGCGGGTTGGATTGGCAAAGGCTTTACAGATTTCCGCTTGACGCCGGTAGGTCTCGTTACCGGAATTCGAGGTCTTCTTCATCTTGCCCCCTGATGTTCCAGAGATAAAAACCATCGCCCAAACCGGCGCAGTTGATAGCTTCCCGCACCTTCATCGGCGTCGGCTGAAAGTCCGCCTTCAACCAAAGTTTCGAAGTCTTTGAACTGAGAAACTAACACTCCAGGAACGGAAACGCATCCCACAAATTGGGATTACCTTTGGAGTAACGCCGCACGGCTTGCAGCAGCCACTGACTGCGGCTCGACTAAAGATCTCTACCCGGGCTGCCGATGGACTAATTGACGGATAGAAGATGGCCTCCTGAGTGAACCGTCGATTGCTGCGTCCAGCCAGCGTCTCGTGCGTCTGGCTGGTTTTTTTTGGTGCATCTCCGTCCTCCAAGCGTGCGAATCCCGCAAACGATTACGATAGACAGGTATGCAGGACGATTCCACGCAGGTCGTCTCGGCTCTCGATTTGGAGCGCTTGTTGGCCACTGTAAACAGCTCTGCGCTCAACCCCGCCGAAGGCATCTTCGGACCCGGCTCCGTGAGTTGGAAAGTGAATCGCGAGTCTGCTCTGTTCCTGGCCGCAGGACGAGCCGCCCTGCTGCAATTGGCTCATCCCTGGGTGGCCACCGCCATCGCCGAACATTCCCGAACGCTGCACGACCCCATCGGCCGTTTCCATCACACCTTTCGCGTGATGTTCACCATGGCGTTTGCCCCGGTTGGTTCCGCGCTTGCCGCTGCCCGGCATCTTCATCGCCGGCACGCAAGCATTCGCGGCACGCTCCCGGAATCCGCCGGACGCTTTGCGCAGGCAAGCCGCTACGAGGCCAATGACCTTGCTGCGCTTCGCTGGGTGTACGCCACTCTGGTAGATAGCTCGCTGATTGCGTACGAACTGGTGCTGCCTAAGCTGAGCGCATCGGAAGTAGAGCAGTATTACGCCGAAAGCAAGAAGACCGCAGCGCTTTTCGGCATCCCTTCGGACTGTCTGCCAAAGGACTGGCAAGCTTTCCGCTATTACTTCGCAGCCATGCTGCAATCGGATGAGCTGGGCGTCGGCCCGTCGGCTCGCCAGATGGCGCATCAGCTTCAGGCCGGAGCGGGGCTCAAGGTGCGGCCGCCTTTCTGGTATGGGGCACTAACCACGAACCTTCTGCCGCCGCGTCTCCGTGAAGAATTCCAATTTGCTTATGGCGAACCCGAGCGTCGCTCCGCCGAAAAAGCCCTGCGTTGGCTTCGACGAATCTACCCTCGTCTGCCGGCGATGCTGCGTTTCGTTGGACCCTATAACGAAGTGCAAGCAAAACGAAACGGCAGAGCGCGGCCAAGCCTGCCGGTTCGCCTCAGCAACCGGCTCTGGATCGGCCAGCCTTGCTTCCTCGCTATGGACGATCCAGCATCCTAAACCTGTCCGCGGTCCGACTGTCGTCCCGCCAGTGTCTGTGTCGTAGCTCCGAGTGATTCCGAGCGTTGTTACTAAAGCTCCGGTCTCCGCAGGAACCAGCCGCGCAGCGGCGGCCAAAGTTAGCCCGGGCGCAAGCCCCGGATCAAGTGGTAGATTCGCCCGGGCCGCGGAGCGGCGACACTGCTATGACACAGACATCGCCAGCACTTTCCCGCCTCTCTCGTGTAGCATGTAAAGAACCGTCCTTCTGGTTTGTGGGGTTCACCGCCTGATCGCAGGAGCAACAGCATGAATGTTCTCCTTCTCTCCATGCCCGACTCGTTCGAGCATATGCCGACGGTCGCGGTGCGGATGCCCAACGGCGCGTTGTCCTCCCTGGCCGGCAACATCGATTCCCACCATCAGGTTTTCGCCGCGGATTTGATCCTGGTTCAGCAAGCGGTTCGCGAGACGGTCGAACAGCTCGTCCGCGAATACCAACCGGACATCGTTGGCCTGTCGGTCATGACATTCCAGCGCAAGACGGCGATGCGAATCATCGCGCTGGTGCGCGCACTGCGGCCGGCAATACGCGTAGTTGTCGGCGGCTACGATCCCAGCCTCGCTCCCGAAGCGTACATGGAGAATGGCAGTGGTGTGGACTACATCGTCCGCGGCGAGGGTGAGCTTACTTTTCGTGAATTGTTGCGCGCCATTGAAGGTGACAATGACCTTGGCCAGATCCTCGGGCTGTCCTACCGCACGGACGACGGCTGGCGGCAGAATCCTTCGCGCCCGGTTCACAGCCTGGGGGGGGACGAGATTCGCCTGCCGAAACGTAGCGCGCGCGTGTTGACGGATTACACCATGATGGGGCGCCAGGTCGATGTGGTAGAAACCTCGCGAGGCTGTACCTTCGACTGCGGCTTCTGCTCGATCATCGAGATGCGCGGCCGCAATTTTCACACCTACAGCTTCGACCGCGTTCTTGCCGACATTCGCGATGCTCACGATCACGGCGCGCGCGCCATCTTCATCGTCGATGACAATATCAGCCTGAACATCAAGCGCTTCGAGGCGCTGTGCCGGGCCATCATCGACGCCGGTTTGAACGACATCGCTTATACCGTGCAGGCGATGACCTCTCCGATCGCGATGCACGGCGACACGCTGGCGCCGCTGATGCGGCAGGCGGGATTTCGCTATGTCTTTCTCGGTATCGAAAACATTCTCGAAGATGATTTGCAGTTCCTGAAGGCGGCGGCTAAGAACGAGTTTCGCGAGGCAGGGCACGTTACCGGCAACGCCACGCTGCGGGCCATCGACTACCTGCACCAGAACAAAATGTACGTGGTGGGCGGCCTCATCGTCGGCAATCCCGACGATACGCGCGAGTCCATCCAGGCCAACCTTGAATTTGCCAGCAAGTATGTTGACTGGCCTTACATCCAGCATCCCACACCGTATCCGGGCACTCCGATGACCAAGGACTTTCGCGCCCGCAACCTCATTCAGATCGAGCGCCTGGAAGAATACGATGGCACGACCGCTATCGTCGCCACCCGGCATCTGCAGCCGCAGGAGATTGAGTACGAACGCTGGCGCGCCGAGCGCTGGATGAAGACCCGCCACATCCCGGCGGTGATTGCCCATGAGCCGCTGTTCGTTCTTCGCAACTGGTGGAAGATGCTGACCCATACTTTCCGCGGCAGCAGTTTGAAGTCGGTGCTGGGATTGGAGAGTGACCGCAAAGTGTTCGAGCGCTACCGCGAGATTCGCAGCGCCGAGCGTGTCTATTTGTAAGCTCCGCCAATTCGTCGCTTCTACCTTGTCATTTCCGCTGTGCCATCGCAAGCTCATCGCTGTATAAATTCAATAGGCTCCATTTCATGCTCCCAGATCGACAAGCCCCAGGAAAAAAGGCCGGCCTTTCGTATTGGGCAAACCGCGTGCTCGAGGAATGCGATAAGGCCAGCCGGTACTTCGCTGCCGATCCGGTGCACGACCTGCGCGTGGCGATTCGCCGCTGCCGCTCCATGGCGGACGGATTCCTCTCGGTCGACCCCGATCCGCAATGGAAGGAAATGAAGCGGCTGGGCAAGCCGCTTTTCAGCAGCCTGGGTGAGTTGCGCGACACGCAAGTAATGGCGGAGTGGATCGCTAAGCTTTCTGAACCGGGCGACCTTCTTCGCGAAAAACTGTTGGTGACGCTGGCGGGGAAGGAGTCGGAGCTGAAGGCGGCTGCGCAAAAGGCGCTGGAGAGCTTCGATCGCAAGCGCTGGGCTGCGTTAAACGCTCATCTGGCGAAGCGCACCGATCGCGTGCCGCTGGAAGGCCCGGTCTTCCAGCATCTCGCGCTCGAGCGCTGGATGGAAGCACATCAGCGACACCGGCAAGCCATGCGAAATCGCAGCCAGGTCGGCTATCACCAGTTGCGAATCGGGATCAAGCGCTTCCGCTACACGGTGGAAAATTTCCTGCCCGAGCGGCATGAGAAGTGGTCGGGAGATTTGCGCGACTTGCAGGATGCTCTGGGCGAAGTCCACGACTTTGACGTGTTGCGCTTGACCGTCCGGGCGCAGTCCCACGATCACCCCGAGGAAAGGGCGCACTGGCTGAAGCGTATTCTGGAAGAGCGGCAGAAGCGGTTGGATCTGTATCGCGGCAAAATGCTCGGCAAGCATTCGCTTTGGCTGGTGTGGCGCTCCGAGCTCCCGACTGGGCCCGCTCTTGAACAAGCAGCGATGGAAAAACTTCGCAGCTGGGCGTCATTCCTGGACCCCGACTGCACGCACTCCGCCCACGTTGGCAAAATTGCGTTGCAACTTTACGATGCCCTGGCGCAAGACAGTCCGCTCGTCTCCGCGCCTGAGTATCGCCGCTTGCTGCAGGCGGCGGCAATTCTGCACGAAGTGGGCCGCAGCAAGGATGGCAACGGACACCAGAAGCGCTCCTACCGCATGATTAGCAGGCTGCAGCCGCCACTGGGCTGGAGCGAGGAAGAGATGCGATGCGTTGCAGTGGCGGCCCGGTATCATCAAGGCCCTTTGCCGCAAACGAGCGACTCCTACTTTGTGGGACTTAGCGCCAAGCGCCGTTCCGGGCTGCTGCCCATCATTGCGATCCTTCGACTGGCGAATGCGATGGATTTCGAACACGATCAGAGCATCGCGCGGGTTTCCCTCGAGCGCCAGAACGGAGCCATGACTCTGTACGCATCCGGACTGCAGGAAATAAGCCCGAGCGCGGAACGCATCGCTCGGGCCCGATATCTTTTGGAGACGGTTTTAAGAACGCCGATTATCGTGCGGCCACTGCCTGCCAAGAGAGCGGCTTCTTCGCGAGCAACGGGAACCAGGAGGCGAGCCGCAGGAGCATCCTGATTTGCCTCGCCCGGCTAAGCAGCAGGATTCCGCTTTTTCTTCTTGTAGGGATCTCCGACAAACACAAATGGATACTTGCTGAGGGCTTGGACATCGCCTGCAGCAGCATATCGTTCCACCTCTGCCATCAGGTCGGCAGCTTCATCCTTGGGCATGTTCTTGGTGGCTTGCCAGAATTTGTCCGGGAAAAACCAGATACGTTCGCGATGATTGACTTCTGCAATACTGTCGGGGATTGACTCCATGACTCCTCCCACATTGTGAGACATACTAAAAACCGAGCCGCTTGTCTTGAAATGAAGTTCCGGATACCAAGAGACATTATGAACTCCGGAGGGCTGGCTTGTAAACGACCATCGCGGGTTCTGCTTCTATCCGTGACGCGATTCGGTCCAAGTTCAAGAAAGTAGAGGACAAAATAATTTTCGCCTTGGGAACGGTCGCCTTCTAACCGGCAGCGGTGGAGAAGAAATCCACAATTCGCTTTCTCGTCTACGAACTTCATGCTGACAGGAATTGGCCCGTTTCAGACCATGTCCCACATTGTGGCAATACTAAATTTGCGGCTCTCTGTGACGCGACAGCGAATTGCGGCGAGAACATTAGACCATCCGTCAGGGGCGGATACCGGTCGGACTGAGACCGCTTTCCGTTGTACCGCAAGCAACAAAACAGCGGAGCCGTAAAGCTCCGCTGTGAAACATTTATCGGATTGTGAGTGGTGTACCTATGCTGTCACGTATTTTCCTGTCTCCAACACGCGGCTGGCGATCTTCTCCTGCAGCGCGATCACGTTAACCGGCTCATGCTTCGCCAGCCGACGAACAATTGCCATCTGGGTGCGCAGCATGTCGCCTTCGGCTACAGCGGCGATCACTTTCTTCGCCGAAGCTTCCAGCCGGGCAAATGCGCCTTCCAGATAGACCTGGGTCATCGCGACAACCAGCCCGGCTTTGTCCTCGCCTTGCGCTTCCACCGACTTGCGAGCACGCAGCAAAGCCGAGTCCATGGCAAACGCCTCGATCACCATATCAGCAATAGCGCCCATGACTTCCTGTTGATCGGCCAGCTTCTGCATGTACTTCTGCGAAGCCGCGCCGGCCACCAGCATCGACAGCTTCTTCGCGTTCTCGACCAGCTTGCGCTCGGCGGCCAGCGTACCTTCCAACTCCTCGCCTGATGGACCCGCCATAACTTCGTCCATCACTTTCTTGATAGCCGGTAGCAACGGAAGCTGACCGCTCATGGCCCGCTTCAGCAGCCATCCGGTAATGATGAGGCGATTGATTTCGTTGGTGCCTTCGAAGATGCGATTGACGCGCGAGTCGCGATAGGCGCGCTCGGCGGGATACTCCTCGACAAAGCCGTAGCCGCCGTAGACCTGCACCGTCTCATCGACCACCATGTCCAGCATCTCTGAGCCCCACACCTTGATGATGGAGCACTCGACCGCATATTCTTCGATCGACTTGCGAATGGTTTCGGGATTCTTCTCGATGTCGGCCAGCGCCGTGTCCATCATGCCGACAGTGCGATAGACCATCGACTCGCCGGTATAGATGCCGATGGCCATCTGCGCCAGCTTCTCGCGAATCAATCCGAAGTCGGAAATGGTCTTGCCGAAAGCCTTGCGCTGCTTGGCGTAGGCGATCGCATTCTGCAGCGACGCACGCGCGCCGCCGACGCAGCCCGCGCCCAGCTTAAAGCGGCCCACGTTCAGAATGTTGAAAGCGATGATGTGTCCTTTGCCGACATCGCCAAGAACGTTCTCCACCGGCACCTTGCAATCGTTGAGGATGAGGGGCGCGGTGGAGGAGCCGCGGATACCCATCTTCTTCTCCTCGGCGCCCACGGAGAAGCCGGGAAAGTCTTTCTCGATCAGGAAGGCGGTGAACTTCTCGCCATCGACTTTGGCGAAGACGGTAAACAGGTCGGCGAAGTGTGCGTTGGTGATCCACATCTTCTCGCCATTGAGGATGTAGTGCTTGCCGTCGGGCGAGAGCACGGCTTTGGTGCGGCTGTTCAGCGCATCGGAGCCGCTAGTGCTTTCCGACAGCGCGTAGGCGCCGATCATCTCCGCCGATGCGAGCTTGGGCAGATATTTCTTTTTCTGCTCCTCGGTGCCGAAGAAGACGATGGGCAGCGTGCCGATGCCGGCGTGTCCCCCCATGGAGACCACGAAGCTGCCGCACTTGGCCATGTACTCGGCGATGATGGCCGACGAAACCTTGTCCATGTCCGAGCCACCGTATTCGGCGGGGACATCGGCGTTGGTCAGTCCCGACTCGCTGGCTTTCTTCAGCAGCTCGCGCGTGACGGCCCAGTCTTTGTGCTCGATCTTTTCGACGTTGGGTAGAACCTCGTTGACCGCGAACTCCTCAGCCAGCTTCGCGACCATCTGGTGATCTTCGTTGAAGTCTTCCGGAGTGAAAACGTTGTCCAGGTTGTGATCTTCGAGCAGAAAGCTTCCGCCCGTGGTCTTTGTTTTCGCAGCTACCGTAGTCGTGGCCATTGGTCCTCGCTTGTCGCTATTCGCTGTTCGCTTGTTGCTGTCGGCTCTTAGCCCTTAGCTTTCGGCTCTCAGCAACCGGTGCTGGACGGGGTTGCTCTGGCGAAAAGCGAGGAGCGAAAAGCGCTTATTGCAAATTTTCGAAAATTCCTGCCGCGCCCATGCCGCCGCCGACGCACATGGTGATCATGCCGTAACGTCCATTGCGGCGCTTGAGTTCACGGATAATGCTGGCCGTCAGTTTTGCGCCGGTGCATCCCAACGGATGTCCAAGAGCGATTGCTCCGCCGTTAACGTTGATACGCGATGTGTCCAGCTTGGCTTCCTGGATGACGGCCAGCGACTGCGCCGCGAAAGCTTCGTTCAATTCGATCACATCGATGTCGTTGAGTGTGAGTCCCGCCATCTTCAGAACTTTCGGGATCGCGAACACCGGACCAATGCCCATTTCTTCCGGCTTGTAGCCCGCTGTCGCAAAGCCTACGTAACGCGCTAACGGCTTCAACCCAAGCTGCTTCGCGCGATCGGCGGACATGACGATCGCCGCCGCCGCGCCATCGGACATCTGCGACGAATTGCCGGCAGTGACGGTGCCTCTTACGTGGAATGCCGGCTTAAGAGCGAGCAGTGCTTCCAGAGACGTGTCAGCACGTGGACCTTCGTCCATCTTAAAGACAATCTCGGTGCGCTTTGGTTTGCTGCCGTTGGGAGTGGTGAAGCTGATAGGCACGGGAACGAGTTCGTCGTCGAATTTGCCTGCCTGGATCGCGGCGATTGCCTTCTTGTGGCTGGCGACGGAGAACTCGTCCTGCATCTCGCGCGTAATGTTGAAACGCTTACCTACGCGCTCTGCGGTGAGACCCATCGACAAGTAAGCGTCGGGATAATTCGACACCAGCCAGGGATTGGCCGAAACCTTGTGGCCGCCCATGGGGATCATGGTCATCGATTCGACACCACCGGCGAGGATGGTCTCGGCGCCCCCCGCCATAATCCGCTCGGCTGCCATGGCGATCGATTGCAAGCCCGATGAGCAGAATCGATTGATAGTCATCGCGGAAATCTCGACTGGCAAACCGGCACGCAGCGACGCAATGCGAGCGACGTTCATGCCTTGCTCGGCCTCGGGCATGGCGCAGCCGAGAATCACATCCTCGATCTCTTTGGGATCGAGCGCCGGCACGCGCTCCAACGCCCCTTTGATGGCAGTCGCCGCCAGATCGTCGGGACGCGTCGCCCGCAGTGTTCCTTTATAAGCCTTGCCGACCGGCGTACGGACGGCACTTACGATTACGACATCACGCATTGAAGCTCCTAGCTGTTAGCTGTTAGCTGTTAGCTGTTAGCTGTTAGCTGTTAGCTATCAGCCGTCAGCTCTCAGCCAAATCGAATTGGTTTGCACCGCATTCCGAAGGGGCGCACCTTCAGGTGCGCCGTTACGCATTCCATATTATGTGTCATCCCGACCGAGGGCTTCAGCCCGAGCGGAGGGACCTGCTTTTCTGGGGTAGCAAGCATCGCGTTCCGGTGCCGAGGGTTGAAACCCTCGGCGGCATGTGCCGTCCCCACGGGACTCTGATTCATTTTCCCACTTACCCCGCCCTGAAGGGTGGGGCTAAGCTCTTTCGCGCCTACGGCGCTCGATTCTTGCGCCTCTTCCCGTATTCTCAAAACCAGAGTCGCGTCCCCACGCAGGGCATCGGCGACAAAACGAAATCCGCAACTAACAATCGAGAACCGAGAATCGCTAACTGACAACTGACAACTAGTTTCTCAGCGTCTTCCCCGTCTTCAGCGTGTACTGGATGCGCTCCTGCGTCTTCTTCTCGCCGCAGAGCGACTTGAACGCCTCGCGCTCCAGGTCCAGCAAATACTGCTCACTGACCAGCGTTCCCGGATTCACCGCGCCCCCACACAGCGCCTCCGCCACTTTGTTGCCGATCTTCACCTCGTGATCGGTGATGAACTCGCCTTCGTGCATGATGTGTACGCCCAGCTTCAGCGTCGCCAGAATGCTTTCGCCCGGCGCGGGAATGTCTGTCCGCATCACGGGCGCGCGATAGCCTTCGTGCACCAGTTCCAGCGCGCGTTCCTTGGCATCGGTCAGCACGCGCTCGCGGTTCATAGTGATGTCGTCGCCGCCAGAGATAAATCCAAGATTCCGCGCTTCGAATGCCGACGTCGACACCTTCGCCATGGCGACTGTCTCGAACGCCTGCTTCATGGCTTCCATCAACTCGACACTCTCGCCACGACCAGCGGGACGGATGTGATAAGCCTTGTCGAGCGCGCGCAAAGTCATTTCTTTACAGCCGCCGCCACCGGGCAGCAGTCCGACGCCAACCTCGACCAGTCCCGCATACAACTCCGCGTGCGGCTGGCGAGCCGCGGCATGGAGCGTGATCTCCGTTCCACCGCCGAGGGTCATGCCAAAGGGCGCAACCACGACGGGCTTGGAGGAAAACTTGATCGCCTGCGTCATGCCCTGGAACTGCCGGATGGCGAGATCGACTTCGTCCCACTCTTCTTCCTGCACCGCCATCAGCAGCATCATGATGTTGGCGCCGACGGAGAAGTTCGCCGCATCGTTGGTAATGACGAAGCCGTCGAAGTTGTCGCCTGCGCCGCCGGGCTTCAGCGTCTGCGTGATCATCTGCACGATGTCGCCGCCCAGCGAGTTCATCTTCGAGTGGAACTCGATGCACGCCACACCATCGCCGATATCGACTAGCGAAGCGCCCGCGTTCTTCTTGACCACCAGGCCCGACTTCTTGGCAACGCCGACCGACCATACGCCAGCAGGAACTTTTTCCGAGGCGTAGTGCCCGCTGCCAAGATCGAGGTAAGCGCGTCCGCTCGGCGCCTTGGGATCGTCGGTGTACCAGCGATCATGTCCGGACTCCAACAGCTTCTCGACGTTGGACGAGACTGGCTTGCCTTCCACCTTCATGCGCTTCACGGTCTTCGCGACCCCGGCAGCGTCCCACAACTCGAACGGCCCCATCTCCCAGTTGAAGCCCAACTTCATAGCGCGATCGATCTCAACCACCGAGTCGGCAATCTCGCCAATGCGGTTCGCGGTGTAGGTCCAAAGATCGGTCAGAGCCGACCAGAGAAACACGCTGGCCTTATCTTTCGAAGGCGCGAGCAGCATGTTCAGCCGCTCCGGCAAGTCGTCCACAGTCTTGGCCATTTCCAACGAAGGGAACTTCGGCCGTTGCGCCGGACGGTATTCCAGCGTCTTCCAGTCGAGCGCCATCCGCTCCGTCGCGCCGTCGGCCTTCTTGTTCTTGCGATAGAAACCGCCCTTGGTCTTGTCGCCGAGCCACTTGCGCTCCAGCATCTGCAGGTAGAAGCTGGGCAGCGTCAGATCGCTGCGCTCATCATGGATATTCGTGGTCGCGTTCCGCACCACGTGTCCGAGAACATCTAGCCCGACCAGATCAGCCAGGCGGAAGGTCGCCGTCTTAGGCCAGCCGACGGCCGTTCCCGTCAGCGCGTCCACTTCCTCGATGCTAAGATCCATCTCCTGCATCAGGCGCATGACGTTCATTGCGCAGAAGGTGCCAATGCGGTTGGCGATGAAGTTCGGCGTGTCTTTCGCATAGACCACGCCCTTGCCCATATGCAGATCGCAGAAATGGGCAATCGCGTCCATCGCTGCGCGATCGGCTTCAGGAGTAGGAATCAGCTCCAGCAACCGCATGTAGCGCGGAGGATTGAAGAAGTGCGTGCCAAACCAGTTGCGCCGGAAACCGTCCGAGAAACCTTCCACAATCTTCGCCACCGGCAATCCGCTGGTATTGGTGGTGATAATCGTGCCCGGCTTGCGAATCGCCTCGATCTTCCGCAGCAGGGTGCGCTTGATCTCAAGATCTTCAACCACTGCTTCGATGATCCAATCGACATCCGCCATCTTCTGCAAATCGTCTTCGAAATTTCCGATCGTTACCAGCCGTGCCAGCGAGGGCTCAAAGAACGCCGCGGGCTTCGACTTGACCGCGCCTTCGAGTCCGGCGGCAGCAAAGCGATTGCGCGCCTCGCCGTCGGCGTCGGGCGGAACGATGTCGAGCAGATAGGAGGGAACACCGGCGTTGGCCAAGTGCGCGGAGATGCGAGCGCCCATGGTGCCCGCGCCCAGTACGGCGACTCTTTCAATCCTTCTTTGCATGAGATGTTTTGAGGGCTCCAGCTCAAACCGCTATGGTGCGGTCTCGATGAATTGTTCCGGCCTGCCTATAGCAACAGATGAAGTGAATTGGCTGCGAGCTTCGCATGAAGTCAGCAGAAATGTCCTGGCAAGTTTTGACTGGAAAAAACACCGCACAACTCTCCCCTGGTTCAATAACGGCATGAAATCCATCCCCAAAATACAAGCAGCGCGCGCCGTAAGATGTGGGGTGAGGATGGCAACGGCGCGCGCTTTATTAAGTTGGGTCGATCTTACTGAATGAATCCTCATTCAGTCAACAGAAATCTTCATAAATCTTTTCCCATATTGGGTTTACGAGATTAGTTTGGCCAGCAGGAAGGCGGCTCCGGCGGCAAGTCCTCCGATCACAACCGTTTGCGAGGCTGACCGGAGAGGCCGCGCGCCGGTGAAGCGGCCCTTGATATAGCCGAAGACGCCCAAGGCCAGCAGCGTGACAACCACCGACCAGCCGAGAGCCACGTGCACGCTGTGCAGGGCCATATAGGGAGCCAGGGGAATAACACCTCCCGCAATATAGGAAACCGCGATGGTCGCGGCACTTCTCACGGCGCGTTTGGGGTCGGGCTCTTCCAGCCCGAGTTCAAAGCGCATCATGAAATCCACCCACTCTTTCGGCTTGCGGGTGAGCGCCTGTACCACCGGACCGCTCTCCTCCCGAGACAGCCCGTAATCGGCAAACACCTTCTGCACCTCGCGTGCTTCTTCCTCGGGAATCTCCTGCACCTCGCGCGCCTCTCGCTGGCGTTCGCTCTGGTAGTGTTCGGCGTCGCTCTTGGCCGCAAGATAGCCCCCGAGACCCATGGCGATCGAGCCGGCGGCGATCTCGGCCAGCCCGGCAATGACAACGATGCGGCTGTTATCGACCGCACCCGACAGCCCCGCCGCCAGCGCAAACGGAACCGTGAGGCCGTCCGACATGCCGATAACGACATCGCGCACGACATCGCCGGCCGTGAAGTGACGCTCAACGTGAGGGGTCTGTGGCATCGGTAGTTAACTCGGGATTCTCGGCGAGGTACTTCAGCGCTTTCTCAGCGACTTCGCGCTCACCCTTGTGACTCAGGATCTTCGTCGCCTCATCCAGTGGAATCCAGAAGGCGCGCCGCACTTCGACTCGCATCTCCGGCGCGATGTGACCCAGCCGCCCGGAACGATACAGCAAAAGGTAGAAGCTGACAATTTTGAAGACGCGCGCCTGATCGCCCCAACTGCGCACGTAGACATACTTGATGTCAGCAAGCTTGGCGATCAAATCGGCTTGCAAGCCGGTCTCCTCGCTTACTTCGCGCATTGCCGTCTGTTCCGGCTTCTCGCCGGCATCGATGGCCCCCTTCGGAAGAGCCCGGATGATGGGCGGTTCTTTTTTCTTCTGACGCGCGGATTTCTTCAGGGCTTTCTTTGGACGATCCATATGCGGCTCGATGACAGCCAAGAACCAGCGGCCTTTCATCTTGCGCAGCACGACACCTCCCGCGGAAAATTCGCGTTCCATGGACCTGCCTGAAGAACCGGCTAGTTTGGCAGACTCCGGCAAAGGTGACAACAGGCAGCACAGCTACGACCGGCAACGGCTGCTTGGGCGGAGCAAGAGTTGGAGGCCAGCGTCCGGCGCCCTCGGTCTACTTTTGCCAAGCGCGCATTCGTTTCAATAGCTCCTCTATCGGATTCTGTTCGTACCAACAAGAAAGGAAGTCTTGACTGCATTGTGCCCCGGAAAATCAGCTTCCTGGTTCGCTTCTTACTACCTTCAGATCGGATCCTCTGCATTGTTTGAAATTCGTGCTGCCTAACTGTTACCGACAAACTAAAAGCTAGCTGATGAGTCTCCAGCCACGAAGGTCTGACTCGATAACTTCTTATGTTATGCGGTTACAAAGACCTGACGTTAGTTCGACATCTCCATGACAAGTGTTCCTCAAGCCATCCTTAGCGTGACTATACAGTCCAGTCAATAGGTTTCTGGATGGAAAGAGAAGTAGTGATGAAGACGCCCTGACACGGCCGGTGAATCGCCGGTCATTCATAAAAAACGGAGCCATCGCTGCCGGCGCCGCAACGGTCGGCGCTGGACTTTTGAGTCATGGCCTGGCTGCCTTTGCTCAGGAGCCGAGCGCGGGTGGCAACCTCACAAAAGGAGACATCGCAATTCTCCGATTCCTGGCCGCAGCCGAACTCATCGAGAGCGACCTGTGGCAGCAATATGCTGAGCTCGGCGGAGTCACACAAGGAACACAAAATAACTATCAACCAGCTTTGCAGTACCTTGATGGCGACGGCTCTCAGTACATCACCAGCAACACGCTCGACGAAGTAAGTCATGCAGCTTTTCTCAACGCCTACCTGGTATCCAAGGGCGCCGATCCGGTTGACCTTGACCAATTTCGCACTCTACAGGGTAGCAAGGCTGGTCCAGCGGCCAATGTCGGACGGCTTACCAATCTCATGAATCTCAATGTAGACACGAGTTGGTACATCCGCTATCGCAGCGCTACCAATCCTGACTTTGGCGCCAGCTACCCGCAGGCCATCAAGATTGTCAACCGGCAGGTCTCCGCTCCAGACGCCCTCCTCCCCGACCTTCTACATACTCAACTGGTCTACTTTTACTCCGCCCCTGTGGTCTGGTTTTACTCCGCCCTTGACAGGGATCTCTTGTTTCGGCGGAACCGGTACGTTCGGCTGGGTTACAGGTTTCTGCTCCTCCGGCTTCTGCGGATCGCTGTGCTGCTGTTTACGATATTCTTGATCCGACATTTGCTTCTCCTTGTACTAGTTTTTGCTGTAGCTGGTGAGTTGTTGCGATCGTGTTAACTGTGATTTGCGCTTTTAGCGAGGCATCAGGAGGCATCAGGACGGATTCGTGCGCCGAAGTAGTTGGTCCCTGGGGCTGATAAGTATAGCCCGCTTCAATACAGAACTCCGAGCGCCGGAGTGACGCCCGCCGAATCTCTGGGGTAGTGAGCGGGAAACGGCGGTGCGTCAGTCTCCTCCCAATGCAGCCATATGCTCCAGACAGAGGCCGCCGAACTTACTTCTCGAGGACTTTCTCGATCTGCCCGACCTTTTTTTCGACTTTGCCAGCCCTGTGTTCAGCTTTGCCTTCAGCCTCTAGGTCAGGATTGTTCGTGACCTGGCCTACCGTTTCTTTGATTTTGCCTTTCACTTCATGAACAGCGCCTTTAATCTCATCCTTCGTACTCGTGCTCATCGGTTTTCTCCTTAATGGTTGAGAATTGCCTAATGTAAGAAGCGGGACTTCGGTTACCCGCCCAGGAAACAGCAAATTATCTGCAAGAAAGGATGCAAATCTGGGTCTCCGCCGCATGGCTCAGCAGGCCTCAAGCCGTCTTAAGACCGGGAACAATGGTCACGGGCTCTGCCGTCCCCGCGGTGTGGGGGTTGGACGCGAGCATCTTCATCTGCGACCAGTCGTACGAGAACTCACGGCCGCAATCCAGGCAAACGACATATGTCCCTCTTACGGAGCCTGCTGCAATGCCGCGGCGTACTTTACCGCGTACGGTGATGGGGAAGCTGCACCGTTTGTGCCAACAACCGAAGACCAGATCGAACAGACTCATAAGCCTCCTCGATTGAAGCAACGATCTATGCCCGACAGCCGAGGCTTTCGCCCGTCTCCAAGCGAGAACCCGGTTTCGGCTGCTTAACGGCTATCTCGGCTCCAGAACCGGTTGCGTTAGGCGCGCCCGCGTCCCCAGTACCAACCGCCTCCACCAAGCAAGAACACTACCAGGACGATAACTAGAATCGTTTCGATACTCATTTTGAAGTTGTCCTTTGAGGATTCCCCAGGGCTGACTCAGCAAGTTGGCGGGCAGCCTATTACCTGACGCTTGAAAAGCGGCCGCTTTGTGCGCCACTTCTCGGCGCAGTATCAGACCTGCGTAACCCCGAGGTCTAGGAAGAGCCTGACAGGTCGAGCTTGATCGGTCTGTTCAATAAAGAACACACGGTAGTTCTTCGTCCCAAAATGGACTTGTAAACTGGACCTTCCGCAAAGTTGACGCACCGTCGCGCGGGAAGTATATCCGATTGCAGAATGAAGAGAGGTTAGATGAGCGAAAACTCGACGCATACACAATCGCATATTGATTCCATTGCGAGACAAGAGCATGAGTTCCTGGAGCAGAGAACCTTATCGGAACGCGCGAGCGATCGCATAGCGGGTTTTGCCGGGAGCATGTTCTTTGTGCTGATCCACGTCCTCCTCGTGCTTTTTTGGGTTCTGACAAACCTGAATCGGGTTCCCTGGATTCCGCGATTTGATCCCTACCCCTTCTCGCTGCTCGGAATGATTGTCGCTGTCGAGGCGGTGGTTCTTTCAAGTTTTATTCTCATGCGTCAGAACCGAATGGCAAAACGGGGAGAGCGGCGAGATCACTTGAATTTACAAGTCGATTTGATAGCCGAAAAAGAGATCACGAAACTCTTGCAGATGGTCCAGGCGATTTGTGGGCACATGGGACTTAAGCACATCGCTGAGGACAAAGAGGTAGAAGAATTTAGCCAGAAAACCTCAGTGGAGACTCTCACACAAAGCCTTGAAGATAAACTCCCGGAGGCCTAGCAACCAGGCAATCCCATGAGAATAGCGATGTCCGTAATGGGGCAGCAATTTATCCTTCGCCTTCCCTCCGTCAAGCGATTCAGAGTTGTTTTTCGGGCAAAGACTTGCGGCGGCGATTAGAGTTGCAAGTATTACTCTCCCATTGAAGAATTCAATGCCGCAGTGTCTCACGAACTCCATGAATACCCTTCATGCCGAGCATCGCTTCCAACGGATATGATGGCGAAAAAACATCTATCTGCCCAGAATGTCGAAAAGGGCAAGAAACCCGGACTTCTGAGGAGATCCTTAGCGATCCTGGGCCCCGGATTGATCACCGGTGCGGCGGACGATGATCCGTCGGGAATCTCAACCTATTCCGTTGCTGGAGCGGCTTACGGCTATGCCACTCTGTGGATCGCGCTGCTCACGTTTCCACTGATGGTTGCGGTCCAACTCATGTGCGCGCGGTTGGGCATGGTCACGGGGCGCGGGCTGGCAGCCGCAGTGCGGATTTATTATCCCCGCTGGGTGCTCTGGGGAGCCTGCTCGATTCTCGTCGTTGCGAATGTCATTAATATCGGTGCTGATCTCGGCGGTATGGCGGAGGCAACGCAGCTCATCACCGGGGTTCGAGCACTCATCTGGATTCCAGTCTATGCGTGCTTCATCATCGGACTGTTGATCTGGATTTCTTACAAGCTGATGGCGCAGATTTTCAAGTGGATGACGCTCGTCTTGTTCGCTTATGTGTTCGCATCGTTTTACGCTCACGTCGATTGGAGGCACGCGCTGGCGATGACGTTCGTACCTCATCTGGAGTGGTCACGCGGATTTCTGGCGGTGCTGGTGGCCATTCTGGGGACCACGATTTCTCCGTATCTTTTCTTCTGGCAGGCAGCCGAGGAGGTCGAAGAAGGGCGGATCAAGGGCCGAGGGCTCGCCGATCGCAAGAATGCGACAGCAGCGGACCTAAGAAGCGCGCGCGCCGACACAATGGTAGGGATGTTTTTCTCGAATCTCATCATGTATTTCATCATTCTGACCACGGCT
>JBARGS010000353.1:0-5674 GCA_049798495.1 Candidatus Korobacteraceae bacterium
AGTACACAGAGCCGACACCGATGGTTTGTGGGATGACGAAGCCGTGATTATCGATCGGCTCTCCGCTTCCGTCATTCACATCAAGCTTACCGGTGCGGAGATTACCGCCTCCGTCCGCCAGGAAGGCTCCCGCCATCAGCACAGGATTTCCGTTCTGATAGCCATTGAAGGAGAAGGCGTAGTTGCCAGTCAGACTGGCGACGGACATGGCCGGATTGATTTGGATAGTAAGCGGAAAGGCGCCCGCCACGATTTGCGGTGGATTCTCGGAGTCCTGAACCCGCGGTATGAACGGGTAAAGGCCAGCGGTAGTCGGAGTGCCCACAATCTGACAGGCTACCTGCGAACTTTGACATGTGGTGGGATCCAGGCTCAAGCCCGGCGGGAGCGAGCCACCCGAGCCGTCATCGCAGTTGCCGTTTCTCTCGATGATGCACCAACTCAAAGGCGGAATTCCCCCGGTCGCCTGCAATTGTCCTGTGTAAGGCTGGCCCACCGTTCCCTGCGGCTCCGACGAAGTCGTGATGATGAGTTTCGGTCCTTGCAGGTCGATGCTCAGATTCACGGATGTCGCCTTCGCCGGCGGGTTCCCGCCGTCTGATACCTGGAAAGTAACGGGGTAGATCCCGAGCATTCCGGTGGGAGTACCGGTGATGGAGCAAGTCGGATTCTTCGAGTTCAGGCAGCTGCTGTTGGATATCGATAGTCCCGTTGGCAAGCTGCCGCCAACCACGGTCCAGGTGTAATTCGACTGGCCGCCAACCGCAGTCAACGAAGCGTTGTAGGGAGAATTGATGGTTGCATTGGGCAAACTGGTAGTGCTGATTTGGATGATGGTCAAGCTCAGGATTGCGGTCCCGGTTGAGGGTGTCGACTCGGAATCGGTGGCCTGGACCGTGAAGGTCATGGGAGGTCCCGGCGTGGTCGGGGTTCCGGAGATGATTCCATTGCCGTTGCTGTCGGTACTGATCATGAGGCCCGCCGGCAGGCTGCTGCCGCTGGCCAGACTCCATGTGTAGGGCGCCTTACCGCCGCTCGCCGTCAACATGGCGCTGTAGGGCGTGCCGGGATTGCCGGATTGCAGCGTCATCGTGCCGGAACCGCAGTTGGGGGGAGCGCAATTGATAAGTACCAATCCTTCAATGGTGATGCTCACGGGTGCAGTATCGGTCGCGCCGCTCGTGTCGGTGACCTTGGCGGTAAAGGAAGACTTGCCAAAAGTGGTAGGCGTGCCGGAGATCTCCGATGTGTTGCTAATGGTCAGCCCGGGAGGCAGACTGCCGGAGGCGATGGACCAAGTATAGGGCGGAGTGCCGCCGTTGGCTGTCAGGAACGTCTGATAGGGAGTATTTACCGCGCCGTTAGGAAAACTCCTCGAAGTTATGCCGAGTTGTCCCGGAGCCGGCGGAGGTGTGGAACCGCCTCCGCAAGCGGCCAAAAACATGCACAGTAGGAATGCCAGCCCTGATAACGCAAGAATCCTGAACAACCTCATCGTTTCTCCTTGTGATGGTAAAGCTGCGTGCTCCGGCAAACGCGAACCGCAGAGTCGGCTAAGTCCGTGAGGCGAGCTCGGAGGTCTTGCTGGAATGCGCCACGGCAGTCATAACTCCGCTGCCGCCGTGTGCGTGACCTCTCGCCACATCAGAGTTGTCGATTATGTTAACTCCTAACGGCGTCGGCTGCGAGAGGAAATTGCGGAAGGAGTTTCAGTTTGGGACGTGGCTCGAAGGATTAAGGCGCGAACTAAGTGGAGGAATTAGGTGGGCAAAGGCTTAAGTTCACCGCGGAGGACACGGAGTCTTTTTCTATCAAGGTTTCCCTCCGTGATCTCCGTGTCCTCAGTGGTGAAAGCTTCTTGTCCACTAAGCGATGGCCGGATCGATCTTTTCCACATCCAAACCCAGCTCGGCGAAGCTGGCTTGCGCGCGTTGCGCATCGAACTTGCCTTCGCGTGCCAGGTGCGACAGCGCTGCCGCCGCGATCGATTCAGCGTTGACTTCGAAGTGCTGCCGCAGATGCTGACGATTGTCGCTGCGCCCGAAGCCGTCGGTCCCCAACGCTACCAGCCGCTCCAGCAGCCACGGAGCCAGCTGATCGGGCACCGCTTTCATGAAGTCGGTGGCAGCGACGATGGGACCATCCGTACCGTCGAGAACGCTGAGGATGTAAGGCCGCTTCTCCCGTTCGGCAGGATGCAGCCGGTTCCACCGCTCCACGGCCAGCGCGTCGCGGCGCAGTTCGTTGTAGCTGGTCACACTCCAGACGTCGGCCTGCACGCCGTATTTTTCAGCGAGCATTTTTTGCGCGCGCAGAGCTTCGTTCAAGATCGGCCCGCTGCCGAAGAGTTGCACCACGGCTTTGCCCCCGGAGGCAGGACTTAGCTTGTAGATGCCGCGCAGGATTCCCTCCTCGGTGCCCTGCGGCATTTCCGGCATGGCGTAGTCTTCGTTGTAGAGCGTGATGTAGTAGAAGCGGTCTTCGCCCACTTCGTGCATGCGGCGCATTCCGTCCTGCACGATCACGGCAATCTCATACACATACGCTGGATCGTAGCTATGGCAGGTTGGAACTGTGCTCGACAACACCAGGCTCTGTCCATCCTGATGCTGCAGACCTTCGCCGGCCAGCGTAGTCCTCCCCGCCGTTCCGCCCATAAGGAAACCTTTGCCGCGGGAGTCCGCGAACGCCCAGATCATGTCGCCGATGCGCTGGAATCCGAACATCGAATAGTAGGTGAAGAACGGGACCATCGGGACTTTGTAGTTCGCATAAGCGGTTCCGGCCGCCGTAAACGACGCCATCGATCCCGCTTCGGTGATGCCCTCTTCCAGGATCTGCCCGTTTTTTTCCTCACGGTAGTAGAGGAGCATGTCCTGATCGTGCGGCTTGTAAAGCTGTCCCTGGCTGGCATAGATCCCGACTTGACGGATGATGGACTCCATACCGAACGTGCGTCCTTCGTCGGGAATGATGGGGACGATCAGCTTGCCGATCTCCGGACTCTTCAGCAACTGCCGCAGCATGCTGACGAAGCCCATTGTGGTCGACACGGCCCGACCTTTGGAGCCGGCCAGCGATTCGGCAAAGTGTTCCAGCGAAGGCGCCTTGAAGGTGGGAGCCGGAACCTCGCGCGCGGGCATGTAGCCGCCTAGCTCCTTCCGGCGCTGCCGCATGTAGGTGATCTCGGGACTATCGTCGGGTGGACGATAGAGCCAGCCCTCGCGAGCCGCGTTCTCGGGAATCGGGATTGCGAAGCGCGAGCGGAAGGCGATGAGCGCCTGGTCGGCCAGCTTCTTTTCCTGGTGCGTCGCGTTGCGCGCCTCGGCCGAACCCAGACCATAGCCCTTAACCGTGTGCGCCAGGATTACCGTCGGACCACCGTGATATTCCACGGCGCGCTTGTAGGCGTTGTAAACCTTTTGCGGATCATGGCCGCCACGGCTGAGGCGATGCAGCTCGTCGTCGCTCATGTCGGAGACCAGCTCCAGCAGCTCGGGATACTTGCCGAAGAACTCGCGCCGAATGTATTCGCCGCCTTTGGCCTTGTAGCTCTGATATTCGCCGTCGACCGCCTCCTCCATGCGCTTCAGAAGAATGCCGGTTTTGTCGCGGGCGAACAGTTTGTCCCAATCCGAGCCCCAAACGACCTTGATCACGTTCCAGCCTGCCCCGCGGAAGGCAGCTTCGAGTTCGTTGATGATCTTTCCGTTGCCGCGCACCGGCCCATCGAGCCGCTGCAGATTGCAATTGACCACGAAGATCAGGTTGTCGAGCTTCTCGCGCGAGGCCAGCGTCAGTGATCCCATCGACTCGGGCTCATCCGTCTCGCCGTCGCCGACGAACGCCCACACCTTGCGGTCGGTGACCGGAATGACGCCGCGGTTCTCCAGATAGCGCATGAAACGCGCCTGGTAGATAGCGTTGATCGGGCCAATGCCCATCGACACCGTCGGGAAACGCCAGAAGTCGGGCAGCAGCCAGGGATGCGGATAGGACGGCAATCCAGGCGCGCCGCGCAACTCGTGGCGGAAGTTCTTGACCTGCTCTTCGCTGAGGCGGCCTTCGAGAAACGCGCGCGCGTAGACCCCGGGCGAGGAGTGTCCCTGGAAGTAAATAAAGTCGCCGGGCTGATCGCCGTGGCGCGCGTGGAAGAAGTGATTGAAGCCCACTTCGAGCAGCGTGGCCAGAGAGGAGTACGTGGAGATGTGGCCGCCGATGCCGGGATCTTTCTTGTTCTGCCGGTGCACCATGGCCATCGCATTCCAACGGATCAGGCTCTTGATGCGCCGTTCGAGTTGACGATCGCCAGGATACGGCACTTCTTCTTCGGCAGGGATGGTATTGACATAGGGGGTGTTCAGCTGGACAGGAACTTCGACTCCAGACTCATTGGCGCGCTTGATCAAGGCTTCAAGCAGTTCACAACCACGATGCCGCCCTTCGCCTTCCACAACTTCGTCGAACGCTTCCAGCCATTCGGCGACTTCTTCTTCGGAATCCACTTCCCTGGTCAACGGAAACTCAAGCACGCGACTATTGACTTCGTATGTGGCCACTATTTCCTCGATGATCGAAACCGATATGGAAAAGGAGCCCGGCGCCATGCGCGAAGCAAAGCGCTTCCGGCTCAATGAATAATTCTCTTCGCTTGATATGTAAGATGCGCACGAAAAACCAATCGCTTCTTCTTCTCCGGCCGAGGGCATTACATTCCGGACGCGTTCCATCCTCTGAAGCAATGCGGTTGCAAGCTTGTATCCACCGAGGACACCGGCTGACTGACGGCA
Source organism: Candidatus Korobacteraceae bacterium (assembly GCA_049798495.1). Lineage (GTDB taxonomy): Bacteria > Acidobacteriota > Terriglobia > Terriglobales > Acidobacteriaceae > Bog-257. Next base: position 4,791 of record JBARGS010000353.1, read on the forward strand.
ACGCAACTCGAAAGAGCGACGACAGGCGCCGGGAGAGTCTACCTGTTTTGCGCTGCCAGCCTCACCAACGATGCTTCATTTTAGCAGAGGGATAAGGGTGTATTGCCTGCGCGAGAGGAACCATGACGGCAGAAGAAAACGCGCAGCCTGCGCCGCGCGTTTCACCACTCGAATTCGAAGAGAAGCGTTATTAGTTGCGGCCCCCCGAGTCGGAACTGGCGTGGGTCGAAGCTTCGGGCACAGCCAGGAATCGTAATCAGTAACCCTGGTTAATCCGCTGCCAGACCGCCATTCCCGCAATGAAGAGGATCAGAATGGCCGAGGCGGCGCCCAGAATTCGAACCCAGGGCGTCACTTTCTTCATCCGAAGCAGAAGTGCCTCTTGCTCTTCGCGCATATTCTTACTTGATTCGTCCAGGAACAACTGATCGTCTTCGTGCATGCTCAGCGTGCTGCGGTAAATGAGCAGAAGCACGAGGATCACCGTCACTACGCCCCAGACGATCAGTAACATCTGCAGAGTCGACATTAGCCACCTCGGTTCCGAGCAAAGCTGCCCGCAGATGGGTTCTACCCACCCACCCGTTAGGGTCTCACGCCGACATTATAGACCTCGTGCAAGTCGGCGACGGAAAGAATATCTATAACTTAGATAATGGCCGGGAGAGTGTCTGCTCCAAGCCCGCATCCGCGACCCACCCCAGATAACTGCGACTTGCTGCAATCAACCAGCATCCAACGGACAGGCACCTTTGCGCCAGCCTCGTGAAATGAGAAGGTCTGAGCGCTGGAGCCGACAGCAGTTTGCTATAATTCCCGCTCAGGGTAAGGAGACCATGCATGGCAACCACCACGACCACACCGACGACTACGACACCAACGAC
>JBARGS010000354.1:0-25461 GCA_049798495.1 Candidatus Korobacteraceae bacterium
GTGTCAGGCTGCACCCAGTCCAGCAGGTTCACGCTTTGCGATTTGGGATCGTAATACGCCGCGACCTGCTCGGCCATCAGGTGCAGGAGCTCGGCGTGCAAGTCATAGCCCGGCGGCAGCAGGCCAAACTTCTGCAACACCAGCCGCGACTGCTCCAGCCGCTTGGCGTCTTTGTCGTCCTTCATGCGCTTGTCGACGTACTTCTCCACCGACTCGCGCGTGATCAAGTTGCGCTTGACCTTGTGCTCGATGGGCAGGCCGGTATCTTCACTGGCAAACTGGAGGATCTCGTCGACCGAGCGGAACAGCTCCTTGGCTTGCGCCTTGGTAATGGGAGTCTGCGACTCGGGCGGCTCGGCCGCTTGGTCCTGGTCAGCGCCGGGCTGCTGGTTTTGTGCGTTCGGAGGCTGGGACGAATCCGGCGGAGTTGCCGGCTGATTTGGCTGCTGTGGTGTCGTGGGCTGATTTGGCTGCTGCGCCTGAGCTGCCGTCGGCGGCGTTGACGACGATTGCGGTTGCGCCGGAGCGGTCTGGCTCCAAAGCGCACTCGCCAGCAGCAGAAGGATGAGAGCTACGGCTGAGAGGGTCGTCAGACGGCGGGTGTGAAAACGCGGTAAACAGGTACAGTTCATGCAGAAGCTTTAAGCATACAGGAGAACGAGCCTCGCCGGACTTGGGCCGGCCAGCTGTAGTGGGCTGATTGTATTCGTCCACTACCGCCGGCTGCGTTTCATCCTTGTGTCATCCCGACCGACGGCTTTAGCCCGAGCGGAGGGACCTGCTTTCTGTGTGGGCCAGCGCGCTCCCCACCCTTTCGCCAAAAGCGGGCGACAAGGATGGGGCACCCGCAGTTCTCAAAGAGGCGCGCAGCTGTAAATGCGTACATTTCCGGCTTCGCCGGCGACACTCCCTAGTCAGAACCTCATCTGCCGCTTTACACTGCTGGCGTCCTCTGGCAGAGTAAATAGTGGAAACGCAATCGATCGTCGTCCTCGACTTCGGCGCGCAGTACTCGCAGCTCATCGCCCGCCGCATCCGCGAACAGAAGGTCTTCTCCGTCGTGCTGCCCTGCACGGCTTCCCTCGAAGAAATCAAGAGCTATCATCCAGTGGGCATCATCCTCTCCGGCGGACCGTCTTCGGTCTACGACGCCGACGCGCCCCCGGCCGACGACCGCGTGCTGCACCTTGGTCTGCCGGTGCTCGGGATCTGCTACGGTTTGCAGTTCATGGTCTACAAGCTGGGCGGCAAAGTGCGCGCCGCCGACAAGCGCGAGTACGGCCACGCGCAAGTGGAGCTGCTCACCAACTCGTCGCCATTGTTTAAGGGGCTCGAAGGGCCGCTGCCGGTCTGGATGTCGCATGGTGACGAGGCCGACGAGTTGCCTTCCGGCTTCGAGCTGATCGCTAAGACCTCGAACGCAGTTGCCGCCATCGAGAATCGCCCTGACAAGTTCTACGCCGTGCAGTTCCACCCTGAAGTCCATCACACACCGCGCGGCACCGAAATCCTGCGCAACTTCGTCTTCGACATCTGCGGCATGCAGCCGAACTGGTCACCGCTCAGCTTTATCGACGAGACTATTGCCTCGGTGCGCAAGACTGTCGGCTCGGGCCGCGTCATCTGCGGCCTCTCCGGCGGCGTGGATTCGTCCGTCGCCGCCGAGCTGGTGCATCGCGCGGTGGGCGATCAGCTCACCTGCATCTTCGTGAACAACGGCGTGCTGCGCAAGAACGAGTTCCTGAGCGTGCAGAAGAACCTGCGCGAGAAGCTTGGCCTGAAGATTGACGCGGTCGACGCCAGCGAGCGCTTCCTGTCGAAGCTGGCCGGCGTTACCGATCCCGAGAAGAAGCGCAAGATCATCGGCAACGAATTTATCGCCGTCTTCGAGGAAGAGGCGCACCGCATCGAGCAGATGGAAGGCCAGGTCGAGTGGCTGGTGCAAGGGACTTTGTACCCGGACGTGATCGAGTCGCGCTCGGTGCGCGGGCCGTCGCAAGTCATCAAGAGCCATCACAACGTCGGGGGCCTTCCGGAGAAGATGAAGCTCCGGCTGATCGAACCGCTCAAAGAGCTGTTCAAAGATGAAGTGCGGCAGATCGGCCGCGACCTGGGCATGCCGGAAGACATCCTGCAACGTCAGCCTTTCCCCGGGCCGGGCTTGGCCGTGCGCATCCTGGGCGAAATCACCGCCGACCGCGTCGCCCTTCTGCAGGAAGCCGACGACATCGTGGTTACCGAAATCAAGCGCGCTGGGCTCTACAACAAAGTGTGGCAATCGTTCGCCGTGCTGCTGCCGGTGATGTCGGTGGGCGTGATGGGCGACATGCGCACCTACGCCTACACCTGTGCCATCCGCGCCGTGCACTCGGAAGACGGCATGACCGCCGACTGGGTGCCCCTACCGCACGAGGTCCTGAAAACCATCTCCAGCCGGATCGTGAATGAGGTCAAGGGCATCAACCGCGTGGTGTACGACATCACGTCGAAGCCGCCGGGGACGATTGAGTGGGAGTAGGAGCGGCGAGCCGCGAGCCGCGAGCCTCGGGCTCCAAGCTACCAGCGGTCAGCTGACGGCTAATGGAACCCTCCTCGAACTTGTCATCCCGAGCGCAGCCGAGGGATCTGCGGTTTGTGTGCAGTGGCTCAGTCATCGGAGGAATACAGTGAATCGTCTGCACGCTCTCGTTTTCGGCGTTTGTCTTAATGTCTTATGGCGGTGCTCGCACCGGCACATCGATCATATTTTCCAGCCGGCAAGACTAGTAGTCTAAAATAGTTACTGTAAACTATCTTTACTGTCTCGCTTGTTGATAGTATCGTCGCTCGTATGACAAACGAGATAACCGACAAACCCTGGTTCGAAGAAATTGCCCTTCCCGCCCTGCTCCGCCACGCCCGTACCACCTACGGGTCCGCCATGCGGAAAGCGCTGGACCAGGCAGGGTACGACGATATCCCCGGCAACGGCCTTTACGTCATCGGTGGGCTGGCGTTGGGCGTTCCGGACATTCCGCTTGGCCAACTGATCAAGGAACTGCGCATATCGAAACAGGCTGCGGGCCAGCTTGTCGATGCGTTGGTGATGCGGGGCTATCTGGAGCGCTCTGTGGACAAGGAGGATCGTCGCAAGCTTACAGTGACGCTCACCGAGCGCGGCAAGGCAGCTGCGGCCACGCAGTCGGCGGCGCGGGAAAGGGTTGATGCTGAACTGCTGGCTAGCGTCGGACAGGAAGATGTGAACCGTACCCGGCGGACGCTCGCGGCTCTGATTGACATTGGTTGCCAGGGAGAATGCGATCAGGACGACGAGCACTGAGCGGCCACGGCCTTTCCTACGACGGCATCTCAGAGGTTATTCTTGTCATCAGTGCCACTAACACGCCGGTGACCGCCCGCGGCTCAATCCAGATTCGAGGCGCCAAAGTGTTCAGAATCGTAGTTACAGGAACAATCTTGCTGTTGCTGAGCACTTCACCCGCCTTTGCCCAGGTCGCTACCATCAACACGCGCGGCCAGCAGCCTACGGGGCCTGCGGTGTCCATAACAGCGGGCACCGGCAGCAGTGACGGCTCGACATCAAAGTCGCTGGAACTCAAGCTGAAGCTTCCTGCGTTTTCGAACCTCATTGTCGGAGAGCCATTCGACTACGAACTGCTGATCACCAACAAATCCGACAAAGCAATATTGCTGCCGCAATCGTTGTCGTGGTCGAACGTGGACGATGGCAGCGAGAGCGAGCAGCGCTACCAGGAGCTGGAGGCTTCCTTCGCCGTCCTCGCCGACGACGGAGACCGCGGAGCCATCCAGGGAAACCTTGTGTTGTATGGAAAGGAAACGAACCCGGCGACCATGATTGTGCTGAAGCCCGGGCGGTCGGTTCGCATCCTGGGCTCAGCCGATTTCGCTCCTGCCTGGGACCATCCACCGGCTCCCGGCACAGGCATGCACCTGGTGGCCTATCTGGCGGTGAACTCGGCTCGCTTGCGTCCGAGGAACGGTCAGAGCGACACCTACCGCGACGACGAACGGCAGCTCTATTGGGCGCAGTCCCAGAGCGAAGAGATCATGTTTCAGGAAGCGCAGTAAAGTTGCCGCTTGATAAGCGACGGGGCAGCCGGTTTTCTCCGCACGCCCCCTTGTGATGCGCTTCATAGTCACTCCTGCCATAGATTGTGATACATAGGTATGTAACGCTAAGCCAGCCGAAGAGCTGGCCGCGAGCCAACTATGAGCCATTGCGCCTTGCGGGATTTCGAGCCCGCTGCTTCCTACCCACCAACCTCAAACCCACACTTCCTACCATCTTCGTGGAGGGCGCCATGTTAAGGTCGCTCTTCATCGGGCTCTCCGAAAGCAAATCCCTGCGCAACTTCGCGGAGAAATCGCCGCTAGGCCTGCGTTTCTCGCAGCGCTTCGTGGCCGGCACGCACCTGCACGATGTCATTCGCGCTGCGCAGGTGGTCAACGAGTGGGGCGCGGGCGTCAGCATCGACAATCTCGGCGAGAACGTCACCAACGCGGAAGAGGCAAAGCACAGCGCCGAGCTCTATCACCGCATGCTCGACGAGATCCACGAGCGCAAGCTGAACGCCAACATCAGCCTCAAACTCACGCACATGGGGCTCGACGTCAGCGAGGAGCTGGCCTTCCGTCAGGTGACGGAACTGGTGGACCACGCCGTTCGCATCAACAACTTCGTTCGCGTCGACATGGAGGGCTCGCCCTATACGCAGCGCACGTTGGATTTCGTCCGCGGGCTGCACCGCGAGCCGGGACATGCAAGCCGCGTGGGCACGGTCATCCAGTCATACCTCTTCCGCAGCGAGAAGGACGTGAACGACCTGCTGTCGGAGCGCATCCGTATTCGGCTGTGCAAGGGCGCCTACAAGGAGCCGCCGGACATTGCGTTTCCCAAGAAGGAAGATGTCGATGCCAACTACCTGAAGCTGGCGCGCACCCTGATGAAGAGCGGCGTCTTTCACGGCATTGCCACCCACGACGAGAAGATTATTGCGGAGCTGAAGCAGTTCGCACGCGCGGAAAATCTTCCCTCGTCAGCCTATGAGTTCCAGATGCTGTACGGTGTGCGCCGTGACTTGCAACAGCAACTGGTGCGCGAGGGCTACGGCCTGCGGGTCTACATTCCGTTTGGATCGGAGTGGTATCCGTACTTCATGCGGCGTCTAGCCGAACGCCCCGCCAACGTGCTCTTCATCGCGAAGAACATGTTCCGGCAGTAGAGACTCCGGCGCTAGAACGCTGCTCCGGTATGCTTGGCGCCGAGCGGTTCCTACTTCACGAAGTGCATCCCATGCGGGACCAGGTGTGGAAACACGTAGGCGTACAGCATCACAATCACGCCAACAATCGCCGCCAGGGCCACCGAATGCCACAGCACGAAGCGAAAGATGATGCCTTCATTGCCGACCTGATTTGTCGCCGCGGTTGCGACGGTGATGGACTGCGCGTCCACCATCTTGCCCATCACGCCACCGGCGCTGTTGGCGGCGCACATCAGGATGGGATCGAGCTTTAACTGCTGCGCCGTGATCTTCTGTAATCCGCCGAACAGCGCGTTCGACGAGGTATCGCTGCCCGTCAGAGCCACGCCCAGCCATCCCAGAAAGGTGCCGAAGAAAGGAAACAGCACCCCGGTGCGCGTGAAGGCGAGCCCCAGCACGGCATCCATGCCGGAGTAGCGCGTGGTGTACCCGATCCCCAGCATGCAGGAGATCGCCATCACCGCGTATCGCATGCGGTACAGCGTCTGGCCGAAGACGCGCAGGATGCGTGCGGGATTCATCCCCAGCACCAGCCCGGCGACAATCGCCGCCAGAAAACACCCCGTGCCGGTTGCGGTCAGCCAGTTGAAGTCGTATTTCGCCGCCTCGGGCGTGGGTTTCGACACTACCGGCGCCGCTCTGGTCACCGCATTGTGTAGCACCGGAACCTGCCATACCGGCGTGGTCGCTTTGTTCATCGGACCCTTGATGCTGGGCAGGCCCCAGGCAATGACGAACAGCGACAGAATCGCGAACGGCAGCCATGCACGCGCGATCTGGCCCGCCGTGTAGTGCTTCAGGCTGATTTGTAAGACTGCCGCAACAAATCACGCTAAGCGACGCATACTATCCGCTTCACTCTGATCTCAATATTAAAAACTCATGAAAACCGCGCTCACATTTGCGCAGCAACCTCTCGCGTCTGCCGCACGAAGCTGCGGCCGCGTTTTTCCGTACCGAAGATCAACATCAACGACAAAGCTGCGATCACCACCAGCTCGAACGCAGCCAGCGCCCAGGCATAGCCCAGATGGTCACGCAGCGCGAACTCAACCCTCGGTGTCAATGATGCGAACAGGATGCCAACCTGGTAGGTGAAGCCCGGCAACAGGCCGCGCACCGCATCAGGCGACAGCTCATTGAGATGCACTGGGATAATGCCCCATGCACCCTGCACGCCCATCTGCAGAATGAACGCACCGGCCGCAAGCACCGTCAGCGTACTGCCGAAGGCCCACGCCGGAATTACCACCAGCGAGAGCGCCAGCGCGGCCAACATCGTGTAGCGCCGCCCCAGGCGTTCGGAGAGCAGTCCGAAGATAACGGCTCCCACCACCGCTCCGACGTTGTAGAACATGGCAATGTAAGCCACCGTATTGGGCGCAACTCCGTGCGCGTGCCGCAAGAAGTCGGGATAAAGATCCTGCGTGCCGTGCGACAGGCAGTTCATGAGAAACATCAATGCGATGAGATACAGCGAGAGCCATTTGTGCTGCCAGGCAATGCGCGGCCCGTCGATGGTTCGCGTCAGGCGATGCTGCCGCCACGCCTCCGACTCAGGAACCTTCATGCGGATGTAGAGCGCCAGCAGCGCGGGAATGCCGCCGACCCAGAACATGGCGCGCCAGCCCCAGTTGGGCAGCACCAGCCGCGCTGCCACGGCCGCCAGCAAATACCCAATGGAATAGCCGCTCTGCAGGATTCCGGAGAGGATGCCCCGCCAGCGCACCGGAGCGTGCTCCATCGCCAGCGAGGCGCCCACGCCCCACTCGCCACCCATGCCGATGCCGAACAGCATCCGCAGCACGAAGAACGCCGCGTAGTTTGGAGCAAAGCCGCATAGCAACTCGATGGCGGAGAAGAACAATACGTTGGCCATCAGCGGGCGCCGGCGGCCGTAACGGTCGGCCATCATGCCAAACAGCAGCGCGCCGATCGGACGCATGGCCAGCGTCGCTGTGACCGTCAGGACGATGTCGCTCTTAGGGACACGAAAATGTTCGGCCAGCGTGTCGAGCAGGAAGATAAGGACGAAGAAGTCGAAGGCGTCGAGCGTCCAGCCGAGAAAGCCGGCGGCCATCGCGTGCCAGCGATCGGCACCCTCACGCGAAGCGTCTCTCGGCGGATCGTTCATCGGGATCGAGCGAAGGTATCAGATCGTGCTTTGCTGAACAAATCGAAAGAAAGCACTAAAGTCATATTCCTCGATTGACATCGCTGGATCAGCGCATAACTACATTGGCAGCGACTAAGTTCGACGTGGCAAGAATAGAGTCCCGCCTTTCGGGACGGAAGAAGATCGCCCAGCGCCCTTCGGCTTCGCTCAGGGCAGGCTTTCAGCGGTGGGTGGGCTGCAATTTCGTAACGAGCCCCTTCAGGCCGGGGCCCCCGACAAGCGCCGATTTTGCGCTTGTTGGGGTGGAGGGGCGGCACACCCGGCGCGTCGACCGCCGACCGCACGACAAAGCTCCCATCTTCCTTGTTATAGTTGCCAGTGTTGAAGCCGCATGCTGTCTGAAAAACAATTCGATCTCGCCGTTGTTGGCGGTGGACCTGCGGGTACCTCTGCTGCCATCACCGCCGCGCGTCTGGGTGCAACCGTCGTTCTGTTGGAGGCTCGCACTTTTCCACGCCACAAGGTCTGTGGCGAATTCGTATCCGCCGAATCGCTCGACGTCCTCGCCGGATTGCTGCGGGATATGCCGTCGGCGAGCTCCGTCTTCGATGAGGCGCCTGTCATTGATCGCACCCGGTTATTATTCCGAACGCGAGTCATCGAGGCCGCGGTTTCCCCAGCCGCGCTGAGCATTCCGCGCTACATCCTGGATGCACGACTCTGGGACGCTACGCTGGCCTCCGGCGCGGACGCGCGCATGAACTGCGAAGTCTCCGCAATCAGCGGAGACGGCCCGTTTCAATTGCGAACCTCCGCGGGCGACGTCCCGGCACGGGCGCTGATCGTGGCGGCAGGCCGCTGGTCGCAATTCGCCGCTGATCGCTCAATCCCGCCCGGTCCCAAGTGGATCGGGTTGAAGGCGCACTTTCACGAGTCGCAACCCACAAAGTCGACCGATCTCTACTTCTTCGAGAACGGCTACTGCGGCGTGCAGCCGGTGGCCGGAGACATGGTCAACGCCTGCGCCATGGTGCGCTCGGATCGCGCGACCTCGTTGGCCGGGGTCTTCGAGCTGCATCCTTTGCTGCAGCAGCGCGCCTCGGCATGGGCTGCAACGATGCAGCCGGTCAGCACGGCGCCGCTGATCTACGGGCAGCCACAGCCGGTCCGCGACAATATTGTTTTCGCGGGCGACGCGGCGGCGTTCATCGATCCCTTCGTCGGCGATGGCATCTCCCTCGCTCTGCGCAGCGGGCAGGCGGCGGCACAGTGTCTCTGCAGATTCTTTTCTGGAGAAGGGACATTGCCTGACGCGGTCGGCGCCTATGGGCGCGAATATTCGGGACAATTCGCTCCGCTGCTGTCCACAGCCTCGCGGATGCGATCGCTGATGTCGCTGCCCATGTCTGCACAAACCGTTGTCTTCGAGCTGCTGCGGTTTCCCGGCTTGATACCTTTCGTCATCCGCAAGACGCGCCGCGCGAGACGATTGCCACCAGCAACCGCAGGGACTAAAGTGTGAGTCCAATTTGGCCGACGAAGAGTATCAAGGCGCGGCTTCACAGGCTGCGGAAAAAGTCGAAAAGCAGATCCCTCGTCGGCCTGAAGGCCTCCTCGTGATGACAAACATAAACGACTCGATTCATGGAATAAGTTGCGAGAATCGAATGCCTGACCAGACCCAGCCCGTGCGAGTTCGCAACACCGCGCCGCGGGACTTCTACGGCATTACTGACCTCTGCCGCCGCATCTATCCCGACACAACGCCGTGGAACGCCGAGCAGCTCTCGTCGCACTTGCGTCTGTTTCCCGAAGGCCAGTTTGTAGCTGTATATGGCGCGGAAGAAGCGGTGATGGGAATGTCGGCTAGCCTCATCGTCGACTGGAATGACTACCAGATGCTCGAGGACTGGGAGCAGTTCACCGATGACGGAATGTTTACCAACCACAATCCTGCCGGGCAAACTCTCTACGGGGCGGAGGTCATCGTCGACCCCGCTCTGCAACATCACGGCATCGGCGACAAGCTGTACTGCGCGCGCCGCACGTTGACGGAATCGCGCGAACTGCTGCGCATTCGCGCCGGCTCGCGTCTGCGCGGTTATCACTGTTGTGCGGAGCGGTTGAAGCCGGAGGAGTACGTGACTGAAGTGGTCGAGGGAGTGGAGTACGATCCCACGCTCAGTTTTCAGCTCAAGGAAGGCTTCCACGTGCTGGCAGTCGTACCGCACTACCTGAGCGACGATCCCGAAAGCCTGGGCTACGCGGCGGTGATCGAGTGGCTGAACCCCGAGCTCATCCGGCCCGAGCACATTGCCGGCAGGCCGACGCAGTTTCTCCGCAAGGCAGTCAGCCAGTCGGCAGGCACAACCTGAGGTTCTTCTACCGGATCACCAGCACTTCGCGAATGTTGTCGCGCCCGAGGAAAAACTTGATCGACGCATAATCGCGGAACAGGTTCTCCACGTGCCGGTTGTTGAAGACACGCTGCAGGCGAAAGGCGCGCACGGGTTGCAGCTCCAGCGTATCCTTGGCCGCGATGTTGTAGCGATAGAACGGCGCGTTGGGGCCAGCGTCCTTCGTGTGGAAAAAAGCCAGCAGAATGCCGCCGGGTTTCATCGCCACCTGGATGCGCTCAATCAGCGGCTTCACCAGCGGCTCCGCCAGGAAATCGGCGAGATCCCAGAACATGACTGCATCAAAGTCTTCGCGCCCGAAATTCAGGTTTTCGCGAAAAAAGCGGTCCACATCAACCGTGTTGCCACCGTCACCGTTAGGGATGATGAGCGACTTGTCACTCGCCAGACGCAACACATCTTCCTGATGGAAGCGATGTCCCAGGCCGGTCATGAAGGTGATGTTCGCGGGCGAGGTTGAGCCCAGGTCGAGGACCTTCAAGCCCTCTTCGCGCGAGATGGCGCGAATGAACTCGTTGAATCCCGTCGAGCGGCGGCTGATTCTTTCTCCGGAGACGGCTTCGTCGTCAGCTTGCCGGCCAGAGCTGCCGAATAGTCTGCTGAAAATGCCGGGGGCCACAGGGCACCATTGTAGGGTAGAGTGGCGCAACCATCAATATTTCTGGGCACGGTCCTTTCGGCGGTCGTCGAAAGCACCGCCATCGCCTCTGCCGGTTACTTCCACAGCAAGATCCCCATGCGATACAGGTAGTGTCTGGAAATAGCCACGCGTCGAGCCGTCAGTCCAGCGAACATTTGCCGCATCTCGGCTGGCGTGTAAGCCCGGCGCACCGACGCGGGCGCATCATGCCAGGTGATGTGGCTGCGAAACAGGGGCAATCCGGCATAGACCAGCGCCAGGTGCAGCGGGCTGCGAATCAGGTCGTTGATGAGCACGGCCCGCCGGCACACCCGCAACGCCTCGCAGCAAAAACGCCGCAGCACATCGGGCTCCAGATGATGAACGAATAGCGAAGAGCTGATGACGTCGAAGACTTCGTCCCGAAACGGCAGATGCAAAGCATCTCCGGATACCGAAGCTGTACCGTTCGCGGGCAGGTGCGACCAGCTGCGATCGAGCAGCGTTACCCGCAAATCGATTCCCAGCCGGGCGAACTTGCGTCGTGCGGCCAACGGCACGTCTCCCGCTCCCGCGCCCACCTCCAGAACCGACATTTCCCGGAGGTCACCTTCGGAGGCAACCCGCCGCAGCAACTCGAATGTGGTACGGGTTCCGCCGAACCAGTCGTTGATGTGCCGCAGGTCAACGAGAGTGGCAGCGATTTCCGACGCCGTACCGGCGTCGTCGTCGAGCAGTTCGGGAATCACCTTGCGTCGCATTTGGAGTCAGCACGGCATGCAATGGCGTTCTGCCGGGCTGTCCGATGGTATCAATCGCCCCGCTGGATCGAGAAATCGGCCGCGCGCGAGGCCGCCGATCCGGCACCTCCAAACCTCATCCGCTGGAATTGCACTGCTCAGGGTGGTATCCGGAGTCACATAGTTGGAAACCAGTGCTGCCACACCAAGGTTCAGCGCCAGAGCCCAGCCCAGAAAGCCGTTTTTCAAAAAAGGCAACTGCAAGCTCCAGCAGTTCGTCTAATCTAGTAGTGCAAAGATATTCTGTGACCAAGAATCGCGTGAATTTGTCCGGTAATCACATGTGGCGAGCGCTGGCAGCGACGTTCCTGCTCTTTTTGAGCGGCGCGGCGTGTCTTGCTCAGCAGAAGCCGGACATCGATCCCCTCGAATTAGTCCGCCGCGCCTCGGGCAACGAGATCAAGGCCTCCGATGTAATGCAGTACTACATGTTCAGGGACAATACTGAGTACAAAGATCACTCCATCACCAAAGAGATTGTGCGGACCAAAGAGGGCGGCTTGACGACCACACTTCTCGTCAACGGCCGGCCGCTGACCGTTGAGGAGCGCAAGAAGGAAGACGAACGGCTGCGGAAATTCGCCAACGACCCGGACGCCCGGCGCAAGAGACGAGAATCCAACAAAGCCGACGACAAGCGCGCCGAGTTGATGTTGACCAGCCTGCCCGACGCGTTTCTCTACACCTACGTCGGCACCGACCATGGCCCGAACGGCGAGGAACTTGTCCACTTGAGGTTCAAGCCGAATCCCAGCTTCAATGCCCCCAATCATGAGACGGCGGTCTATCAGGGAATGGAAGGCGATATGATCGTCGATCGCAAGGCGATGCGCATCGCCAAGATCGATGGAACGCTGTTCAAGGACGTCGACTTTGGATGGGGGATTCTGGGCAAACTTTACAAGGGCGGCAGGTTTCTGATTGTGCAACGCGACGTGGGCGGCGGCCACTGGGAGGAAGTAGAGGAAACGCTGCAGTTCTATGGAAAGATCCTGCTGCTTAAGTCGCTCACCATCTGGTCAAGCGAAACCATGACCGATTTTCAGCCGGTTCCATCGGACCTCACGACGGCGCAGGCCCTCGATCTGCTGCACAAGAGCGCAGACACCGTCGCGGAAAACGGCGGCGGCGTGAAGCAAGCGCAGAACGGTCACAAGTAAGCTGGCAAACGTTTCGGGCGCAGTGAAAAAGCGCGAGGCCCAGCCGTCTCTTTATCCCCTTTGGTTGAGCGTGTTCTTCCGTACGGTCAGCGCCTCGATCAGATCTTTCCGTACTTCATATCCGCGGCCGGGCTTTTCACTGACAGCAATCGTTCCCTTCGGCGAGACCTCGACCTCCGGCTCAATAATGTCTTCCTTCCAGTAGCGCTTTGACGCCGACACATCTCCGGGCAGCGTGAAGTTCGGCAATGTCGAGAGTGCCACATTGTGGGAGCGGCCGACGCCCGATTCCAGCATTCCTCCGCACCACACCGGAACACCAAACTTCTGAGCGACGTCGTGAACCGCGATCGCTTCCGTAAATCCGCCAACTCTCCCGACTTTGATATTGACGATGCGGCAGGAGCCCAATTCGAGTGCAGCTTCGGCGTCGCGGGCGCTGCGGATGGCTTCGTCCAGACACAGTGCGGTCTGCAATTGCTCTTGCAGGCGCGCGTGGAAGTAGAAATCGTCCGCCCACAGCGGCTGCTCAATCATCAGCAACTGAAATTGGTCGAAGCTCTTCAGGTGCTCTTTGTCGGCCAGCGTATAGGCGGAATTGGCGTCGCAGCTCAGCAAGATGTTGGGCCAGTGGGCGCGGATCTTCTCCAGTACCTCGACATCCCACCCCGGCTTCACCTTGATCTTGATACGCTGATAGCCGGCGGCCAGCTCAGTTTGGATTTTCTGCAACAGTTGCTCGTGCGAATCCTGAATGCCGATGCTGACGCCGCAAGCGATCTCGCGCCGTGTGCCGCCCAGCAGCTTCCACAACGGAATTCTCTTCTCCTGGGCCTCGGCATCCCACACCGCATTTTCCAGTGCGGCCTTGGCCATGCGATGCTCGCGCACGCGCGCCAGCAGCATCGGCACCTCCCTTCCCGCTAGCAGCGTCTTTCCCAGCAGCGCCGGTCCTAGGTAGCGCGTGATCACATCCCAGGCGCCGTCAATGTACTCCTCGCTGTAGTAAGGGTCTTCGCCGGCGACACATTCGCCCCAGCCCTCGAGGCCGTCGCATAGCAAGGTGACGAGCAGGACACGGCGGGTGTAGGTGCGTCCAAAGCTCGTCTCGAAGAAGTGGACGAGGGGAATTTGCAGCTCGCGCAACGTGATGGCTTCGATCTTCATGAGGAGTACGACCAGTTCTCATCCCAGCGCCCCAGCACAAACGCACCATTGCCCTTCTCGTCGCGCTCGTACCCCAGGCACGCCAGCCCATCGGAAAAGGCCTTCAGGAACTGGTCGCGGTTACGAAGCTGCAGTTCGGCGGCCCGGTCCCGCGATTCGGGAGCTGCTTTCCAGGCGTATATTTCGCCCGGCACCTCGATTCGCAACTCTTCGTCGAATGGGGGCCGCTCGCCGGTCGCGATCAGCGCCTCCACGCGCTTCGAGGTGAGCCACCATTCCGCAACCAGGCGGTCGGTGGGCAGAAAACCTTGCAAAGGCGAAGAGGTGATGCCGTACTGGTTGATGTTGTAACGGCGCGCGATTGCTCCCAGCCGCTGCAAGTTCAAGTAGGCGTTTTTGATCTCCAGCGGATCGAAGGTCCACTCCATTAGCTCGTAGCCTTGGGCGATGGCGTCCTCTCTCTGCAACAGCTTGATGCGTCGCCCGAGGCCGCGATCGCGGTAGTCGTTCCTCACCGCCAGCATGTGCGAGTGCAGATAAGGATGCCGGTTGCGAGTGGCGGGAATCGAGAAGGCGAAGCCGGCCAGCGCATCGCCGTCGAAGGCGCCAATCACCTGCCCGCCGATCTTGGGCGCCAGCGAGAAAATGCGCAGCGGCACCAGTTCATTGTCGGCAAATCCCCAGACTTCCTTCTGCAGCGCAACGCACTCCCGCCACTCTTCCAGCGCGGTGCAATTGCGCACGGTGATGGTATCGGCGGTCACTGCTTTTCCTGCCGCTTGGATTCCTGCCACAGCGACTCCATCTCGTCGAGCGAGGCTTCCGCCGGTTTGCGGCCCTGTTCGCGCAGCTTCTCTTCCAGATATTGAAAGCGGCGACGAAACTTGCGATTCGTCTTGCGCAGCGCCGACTCGGGATCGAGCGACAAATAGCGGGCAATGTTGACCAGCACGAAGAACAGATCGCCCACTTCGTCTTCCAGCCGCGCGCGCAGCTCGGGCGAGATCTTCACGCCGCGCGAGCCGGCGATGCCCGCTGCCGATTCAGGCTGTGGACCGGGCGCTGGATACTCTTCGAGATTCTGGCGCAGCTCTTCCGTCTCTTCGTTCAGTTTCTCGAAGAGACTTTCGAAATTGGGCCAGTCGAAGCCGACGTGCGCCACGCGCGAGCTGATCTTGTAGGCTTCCATCAGCGACGGCATCGCAGAAGACACACCGGCCAGCACCGACTCGGGATGATCTTCCTTCTTTTCATTCCCGCTGCTCCCCTGTTGCCGCTTCTTCTTCTCTTCGGCCTTCAGCGCTTGCCAATTGCGCAATACTTCTCCGGGCGTGTCGGCCTTCACGTCGCCGAAGACATGAGGATGACGGTCGACCAGCTTATTGGAGAGCCGGTCCAGGACGTCGTCGATGGAGAAGCGCTTTTCCTCGGCCGCCATCTCGGCATAGAAGAGTACCTGCAGCAGCAGATCGCCGAGCTCGCCGGTCAGCTGGTCCCAATCACGCGCGTCGATGGCCTCGACTACTTCGTAAGCTTCTTCCAGGGTGTAGGGCTTGATGGTGTCGAAGGTCTGCTCGCGGTCCCAGGGACATCCGCCCGGCCCGCGCAGCCGCGCCATGATCGCTACCGCGCGCTCGAATCGTTCGCCAGTGCTCGCCATTACCAACAATCTAAATGACCGCCGATGACTGGCGCAAAGACGTGGACGAATCGGCTTATCAATCGTGCGGCGATGGTGTGCGCTGCTGTCGCAAGAAGGTGCGTGCCAGCAGTTGCGGATCGTCGGAGATCAGGCCGTCCACGCCCCAGGCCGCCAGGCGGACTAGGTCCCGCTCATGATTGACCGTCCAGGTAAAGAGCTTCATGCCGCGAGCGTGAACCTCGTCAACCAGGCGCCGCGAGACCAACGAATATTGCGGAGCAACCGCAGTGCTGGGCAACTCCCTCCAACGCTGCACGTCTTCCTGATGTTCACACAGGTATCCCAACTGTAATGACGGATCGAGTTCGCGCAGCCGCAGCAGCACGCCGGCAAGAAATGACGAGACCATATAACCGCGCTGCGGGGGATTCGCGCGCAACGCAGCGACCAGGGACTCCTCGTTGCCCGCCACCTTCAGTTCGATGTCTAGGTAGGCCGTATCGTGGAAACGCTTCAGCACGTCTTCCAGACAAGCGAGGTTGTAGCCGGAACGCCGCTCCAGACCGGCATATTCGGCGAGGGCTACTTCCTTGCGATTGAGCTTGGGATCGTGCGACAGGACCGAGCGCCGGTCGCGGGTATAACGGACATCAAACTCAAAGCCATCGCATCCGTTCGCCATGGCATAGTCGAACGCGGCCAAAGTGTTTTCGACGGGAAAGCCTGGTTTCCGCCAGCGCAGGCCAAGACATGGAAGGGGCCGGGCGCCGCGATGACCCAACAGCAGCGGCGTAGAAGTTCGTTCGCCAAAGAGGACGTGGTCGGTCGTCGTTTCGCCTTTCGCTCGTCGCTGCTGGCAGAGCAAAGCCGTGGGAACGCATCTTCCCGGTAACTCTACTCGTCAGCCAGTCGCCGATTGCTGTGGTCAATCACCCGGCTCGAAGCGATACCCCACCCAGGGCTCCGTCAGAATGTATTTTGGCGAACTGGCCTCGGGCTCCAGCTTCTTGCGCAACTGGCCCACAAACACCCGGAGATACTCATTCTGCTCCACGCTGTTGGCTCCCCACACCGCATTCAGGATCGCCCGATGGGTCAGCACCTTTCGCGGATGCTGCGCCATGTACAACAGCACGTCGAACTCCTTGGGCGTCAGGTGAACCTCTCGACCCGCAACAGTCACTGAATGGGCGTCGAGATCGACGTCGAAGTCGCCATCTTCGATCCGGGTTTGTACCTCACCTGCACTGCGGGGCGAACGCCGCAAAGCCGCGCGCACCCGGGCCAGCAGCTCGCCCGTGCTGAACGGCTTGGTGATGTAATCGTCGGCGCCGGAGTCCAGAGCTTCAACCTTGCTGCGTTCCTCGCCGCGCACCGACAGCACCAGAATGGGCACCTGCGAAAACTTGCGTAGCTGCCGGCAGAGCTCGATGCCATTCATGTTCGGCATCACCAGGTCGGTGATCACCAGGTCGGGCGCGAAGTCCTTCACGATCTCCAGCGCGGTATCGCCGTCATTGGCGACGCGGATGTCGTAGCCCTGCGCGTCCAGAGTAGTGCGCAACACCCGCGTGATCTGCGGCTCGTCATCGACGACCAGGATGTGAGGGCGCATGTGCATAAAGGCAGTTTCAAGTTTCAAGTTTCGAGTTCCAGGTTGACGCGGGAATGTGTTGCACGGAACTTATACACAAGAGCAGTTCAAGTTCTCACGCCTGCTGCTTCACGATATGAACATCCACCGGCGGCGCATCGCGCAGGAACCGATGCACGGCCGAGAGAAACAGGTATCTCCGCCAGCCACTGCTTGCGGAATGTCCGAAGATCACCTGAGTGATGTGCTTCTCGCGAACAAACTCCGCCATAGCATGTGACACCTGCTTCGACTTGAGCTTGACCACGTGGGCACCCAGGTTTTCCGCGAAGTGCAGATTGGCCTGCAACGAGCGCTGCCGCTCCGGATCGTCATCGGCTCCGATGTCGACGTATACCACGAACAGCTCGCCATTCACCGCCTGCGCCATGCGCGAGGCCCGCGCCACCAAATACTGCGCCGCTGGATTCGAGCTAATGCCAACGGCGATCCGTTCTCCAACCTGCAGCCCACGCGCCGATTCGATGTCGGTTTCGATATATGGTTCCAGGCTGCGATCCACCACCTGCGCCACGTGGCGAAGGGCGATCTCGCGCAGTGCAATCAGGTTACTGGGGCGAAAAAAATTGCCCAGCGCGCGGTCGGCGCGCTCCTGGGGATAGATATCGCCACGGCGCATGCGGGTCTGCAGCGCCTCCGGAGTCACGTCCGACATGACGATCTCGTCGACACGCTTCAGCACCCAGTCCGGCACGGCCTCCCGCACCACAATCCCGGTGATCTTGTGCACCATGGGCGTGACGCTCTCCAGGTGCTGCACGTTCATGGTAGAGACAACGTCGATCTGGTTATCGAGCAGTTCGAAGACATCCTCATAGCGTTTGTGATGTTTGCTGCCGTCGATGTTGGTGTGCGCCAGTTCGTCCACCAGCACCACCTGCGGATGACGAGCCAAAATCGCATCGATATCCATCTCTTCGAAGACCGTGCCTTTGTAGTTGAGCTTCTTGCGCGGTACAGTCTCCAGGCGTGCGGCCAGCTCCTGCGTCGCTTTGCGGCCATGGGTTTCGACCACGCCGATCACGAGGTCTTCGCCGCGACTCTGGCGGCGAATGGCCTCGCTCAGCATGGAATAGGTTTTGCCTACGCCGGGTGCATATCCGAGAAACAGCTTGAAAACGCCACGTTTTTTTTCCGGGGCGGTCACCTCCAGCCATTGCTCGGGAGTCTTTTGCATGTGCCCATATTCTGCGGCAGAGGCCCGCAAAAGTCGATCCGATACAATCATGCCGTGAATTTGCCACCAGAACCACACAACAACCCCGGCTGGCATTCCTGGTTTTCCATGTCTCCGGCGCGTTTGCGCGCGGCGTTCTACCACTACGCCGTCGCCATAGGAACGGTCGCGATTGTCGTGTTTGCGTACCGTCGCCTGCCGGTGAATCCCACGACAGTAGCTCTGACGCTCCTGCTGGTCGTGCTTGGTGTCGCCAGCCGATGGGGTCTGACCCTCGCGACCGCAACCGCGATCATTGCCACGCTTGTATTCAACTACTTCTTTCTTCCGCCGGTTCGCACCTTCTCCATCTCCGACCCTCAGAACTGGATTGCATTGCTCGCTTTCCTTGCCAGCGCGATTCTGGCCAGCCGACTGTCGGAGCGGGCTCGTCGCGAAACGGAGAATGCAACGCGTCGCCGCAGGGAGGTAGAGCGCCTCTACTTCCTCAGCCAGCAACTGCTGGCCACGGACAACGTGATGGAGCTGCTCAACTCCATTCCTCACTATGTGCAGGATGCCTTCGGCCTGACCGCGGCTGCGATGTACCTGCCCAAACGCCATGAGGTGTATCGCACCGGGCCGGACCATCCGGAGCTCAGCGAGGATCAACTGGAATCGGTCAGCGGCCGAGGGGAGCTCGCAGTCGATGAAGAACGCCAGCTTTGCTTTGTGCCGCTGCGCATCGGCGTCCGCCCGGTAGGCAGCTTAGGCCTGGAGGGGGCGGTGCTCTCGCGCGAGACGCTGGAGGCGGTGGGCAGCCTCATCGCAATCTCGATCGAGCGCGCCGGCGCAGTCGAGACGCTGGCCCGCACCGAAGCCGCTCGCGAAAGCGAGAAGTTGCGCTCAGCTCTGCTCGACAGTGTGACTCACGAGTTCCGCACGCCGCTCACCGCCATCAAACTTTCGGTCACCACGCTGCTCGCACCCGATCCGATGAGCTCGGACGCGCGCCAGGAGCTGCTGACCGTCATCAATGAAGAAACCGACCGGCTCAACCGGCTGGTGGGCGAAGCCGCGGAGATGGCGCAGCTCGACGCGCAGCAGGTGGAGCTGCGGCGCGAGTCGCACACGGTGCAACAGGTCGTCGAGGCAGCGTTGGAGAGATCCAATCCGTGTCTCGCGGGCCGGGAAGTGAAGCTGCAGCTTCCCGAGCAGCTTCCCCACATCCAAGTTGATCTGGAGCGGGTTGCTGAAGTACTGGTCCAGCTACTGGAGAATGCCGCCAAGTACTCGCCGCCAGGAACGCCGATTACGATTTCCGCCGAGCGGGCCGGCAAGATGGTCAGTATCAGCGTGGCCGACCGCGGACCCGGTATCGACGATCTGGAGCAGTCTTTGATCTTCGAGAAGTTTTATCGCGGACGCGATCAGCGCTACCGCATTCAGGGAACCGGCATGGGATTGGCGATTGCGAAAGCCATAGTCGAAGCGCACGGTGGAACGATTGGCGTGACTTCACAACTAGACAGCGGGTCGGTGTTTTACTTCACCATGCCAATCAGCAGCTAGTTGCCAGCTTAATCCAGATCGAAGTCGCGAATGGGCTTGCCGGTGTCCGGCGTCTCCTTGGCGCGCTTCAGCGCTTCCTGGAATTTCTTCTCCAGCAGATCGCCCTGATGCTTCTGCGCTTCCACCGACTGGCGGAAGATGGATTCCTTGCGGCTGTCCTGATCTTTCATGGCGCGCGCCGCGGCCTCCAGATCTTCGAACGTTTTGGGAGCAGCTTTGGGCGTGTGGGCGATCACCGCCTTGGTGTCGGCATCGATCTTCAGCAGTGCACCGCAGCAGGGGCAGGGCACCTCGAATTGAGGTAAAGCCTTGGGCATGGCGAAATCTTACCGCAGCTTGGTGGCGCTTGCCAGTGGCGCCGCCGATTGCTCGCTGTCTGGGTCTGTTGCGGTCGTCACCCGCCGCGCCCCGAAGGCGAGCTTGTGTATTCAAAATGTGCGAAAAAGCCAGCGTGCAGCGCGTCTGGCCATGGTGCTTGTGCTACCGTCCGGGAACTCGGACATCCAATCACTATGATAGAAACGATCGGTTACGCAACGCACTCTTCTGCTACTCCACTTGTTCCTTTCTCGTTCCAACGTCGCGATCCCGGCCCGCAGGATGTGCAGCTCGAAATTCTATATTGTGGCGTCTGTCATTCCGACCTGCACACCGCTCGCAATGAGTGGACGAATACCACGTATCCCGTCGTTCCCGGACACGAGATTGTCGGCCGCGTGGTCAAGACCGGCGCCGAGGTTCGCAGGTTCAAGGAAGGAGACCTGGCTGGGGTGGGCTGCCTTGTGGGCTCCTGCCGCCAATGCGAAAGCTGCAAGGCAGGACTTGAGCAGTATTGCGAGCTCGAAGCTGTCTATACCTACAACGGCGTCGATAAACATCTGGGAGGCATGACCTATGGCGGTTATTCCCGGACCATCGTCGTCGATGAGTACTTTGTCCTGCGTCTTCCCGAGAACCTTAGTCTGCCGGCGGTCGCGCCTCTACTTTGCGCCGGGATCACCACCTACTCTCCGTTGCGGCACTGGAAAGTACAAAAGGGACAGAACGTCGGCGTGGTTGGCTTGGGCGGCCTGGGGCACATGGCGGTAAAGCTGGCGAATGCGTTCGGCGCACACGTGACGCTGTTCACCACCTCCGCGCACAAGAAGGACGACGCGCGGCGCCTCGGCGCTCACGACATCGTCATCTCCACAGATCAGGCCGAGATGGAGAAGCGCGTCAGGAGCTACGACTTCATCCTCGATACGGTTTCCGCCGAGCACGACATCAATGCCTATCTGAACCTGTTGAAGCGCGATGCAGCGCTGGTGCTGGTGGGCGCGCCGGAGAAGCCGCTTGCGTTAGCGGCGTTCAGCATCGTTCCGGCGCGGCGGGAACTTTCCGGCTCCATGATCGGCGGACTTCCGGAGACGCAGGAGATGCTCAACTTCTGCGGCGAGCACGGCATAACTGCTGATATCGAGATCATTCCCATTCAGAAGATCAACGAGGCCTACGAGCGAATGCTGCGCAGCGACGTGAAGTACCGCTTCGTGATCGATATGGCGTCGCTGAAGCGATAAGAGGCGGCTTCCAGGTCGGCTGGACGTCGTTGGGCTAGAAGAAGCGATACAAGAACGCGTTTGCCGCGCGGCCCTGCGTGGGGAGTATCGTTAACACCAACAGGGACGCCGCCACCCACATGGGCGCCAGCCAAACCCAGCGCTCGCGAATAAAGATTGCGATCGTCTCCGAGCGGGACGCGATCGCCGCGGTTTTCAGTCGCTCCGAGTAACGGTCCAGCGCGTCGATGGCGACCAGCGCCAGCGCGTAGGTTGTGGCTACGGCGAGCACCAGCAGATAAAGACTGGGCGCTAGAGCATGACTGGAGTAGCTGGCGGGTGAAAGCAGTGCGCCGAACATCTGTCCCGCCTGCGACAGCGAGTTGGAGCGGAAGAAGATCCAGCCCAGGCTGATGACGATCATGGTCAGCGCCCAGGAAAACAAAGTCCATGCTTTGGAAGACGGCTTGAGGTGAAATTTGCGCTGCACTTGCTGTGCTTGTCGGTGCAGGATCAGCAGCACTCCGTGGTAACAACCGAACAGCACGAACAGGATCGTCCCTTTGTGCCACACCCCGAACAGCACCATGGAAATCAGCAACGCCAGCCGTTCCCACCACTCATCGGCGCGCGCCATGGCGATGGGGACGTAGACGTAGTCGCGGATCCAGAACGACAGCGACATGTGCCAGCGTGTCCAGAAGATTGAAAGGCTTGAAGAGGTAAAAGGCCGAGCGAAATTCTCCGGTACGGTGAAGCCCAGAACCTTCGCCGCGCCAATGGCGATGTGCGAGTAGCCGGCGAAATCGAAAAAGAGCTGCAAGCCATATCCCAATGCCAGGCACAACACGTCAAGGCCGCTCCACCGGGTAAGAGAATCGAAGCCGCCGTTGATTCCCTGCCCGGGAAAGATTCCTTTGCCTAGCAGTTGGGCGATCTGCATCATCAACAAGCCTGTCGCAATACGGCAGATGCCGCGCCCAATGCCGTCGCGCGAAACCAGCTTCTCCGAGCGGAATTGCGGCAGCATCTCCGGCAGGCGACAGATCGGTCCCGAGATCGCAATCGGGAAGAAGACCATGTACAACGCGAACTCCAGCAGCGAAGGCTCCAGTTGCTCGCCGCCGTAGAGATCAAACAGATAGCTCATCGCCTGAAAGGTCCAGAACGAGAGGCCCAGCGGCAGTACCACGTTCGAGAAGGTGTGCAACCAGGTATTCGGCGAGGCGTGCGCGAGTTCCGGAAGATACTTGAAGCTGCTCAGCAGAGCGACGTTAACGACAATGCCGATCCAGAGAGTCGTCGCGGACCGCGTTCGTCGTAGACTTCGCCCAAAGAGGAAGTTGACGAGAGTCGACCCCAACAGCACAAGCGCGAACCACCAGGCCCAGCTGAGATACAAGGCATAGCTAAGAACGAGCAGCAGGATCTGGCGCGCGCTGCGGGAGCGCAGCCTCGCAAGGCCAACCACGGCGAGGACAATCGCTAGACTGTAGAGCAACGCTCGAATCAGCATTTGTCAGCTTCCTGGCGCTTGATCAGAACGCCCCGATTCATCGGCAAAAGTGAATTTCTCCGGCAGGTACTTCAGTCCCCAGTTGTTCAATGATTCGGCGTGCCGCCACCGCAGCTTCCTCGGCTTCAAACCAGCCGGACGGCGTATTCGACATGTCGGTGCGGAGCTTGCCCGGTCGCGCGATCCAGAAAGTCACCTTGGGATGCGCCACGGCCGCGCTGCGCACGAGCGCCTCGGCTGCCGCCTTCAACGTAACATAGTGCGGCCAGATTTTGGGCGGGTCCTCGACGTAAGCCGAGGAAATCAGCAATACCTTCCCTTGCGATGCCGCGACGAGTTGCAGGAAACTGCTGAGCGGCGCGCCGACCAGAGCAAAACCTTGTTGCAGGAACGCCTGCATCCGCTCGTAATAAGCCTCTTCAATTCGCAAGGGCCGGGGCGCGGGAGCGGCACTGCAAACTAGAATATCGAGGCCGCCGAATTGCTCGCGAATTCTCTCTCTCAAAGCGACACACCAGTTCAGGTCGGAGGCGTCTCCTTGTTCGGAGATGAAGCGCCCCGGGAGATCGCGGCTCGCCACCTGCAAATCTTGAATGTCCTCGTGGCTGCGCGCGTAGGAGCCAATCACCGTGCAGCCTTCCGCGACCAACTCCAGCGCCAGCGCTGCCCCCAGACCGCGGCTCGCGCCGATCACCAGCGCGGTCTTGCCGGCGAATCGCCCGCTGCCATCTTTGCGCGGTGCCAATGAGTTTCGTTCGCGCGGCGAGCGGGCGACAGCCGAAAGCTGTCCGCGGGCGAATGTACCGGACGATCCGGCGAGTTCGAAGTGCGACTCCAGCAGCTGAAAGCGCTCGTCGTAGGAATCCAGGGTGATTTCGAAATCTGCAGGAAGCTCGGGGCGCGCCGCCAGTTCCGCGGTCACCGCCGTGAAAATTGCGTTTTCCCCTGGCAGCTCCATACCTGTCAGGTAGCTGCTGCAGAGGGCGATCAGCAACGGCGTATCGCCCCAGGCGTGACGGTCGACCCCGAGACTGGTCAGCAGGTCAAGATAGGCTTGGCGAGGCGGAGCGTAGTGTCCGGCGAACGACAAGCCTGGCTGGAATTCCTCCACTCGCAAAGGGCGCGACGACTCACGCGGAGCAGTACCCGCTTCGCCAAGTTCGGTCAGATCAACAGTGCCGTCACGAAACCGCAATCGCATGACTATGGCCGAGGCGCTGCCGTCCATGAGCGAGGCAGAGATTTCGTTCGCAGTCTGCCGCCGCACGACGAGAGAATAGTCGACACCCAGGAACAGCGGCGATTCCAAATCCACGCGCATGCTGGAAATGATTTTTCCGGGCGGAGGCGCTAGGTGTCCCAAACAAGCCGCGAAGCCAAGCATTCCGAACACAACGCGCTCGCCGAAAGCGGTGGTGCGGGCGTATTCGCGGGAGAGGTGGAGCGGATTGAAGTCCAGTGACGCGGCGGCGAACAATTGCAGCTGCTCTTCGTGGAAGCGAATCTTCAATCGTTGTCCTTTGCGGTGGTTGAGGTCGATACGGATATGCGCGGGCGAGGCTAAGCGTTGGCGGCTTCCTTGACCTCGAACCCGGATCGCCGAATCTCTGCGGGCGCGCTCTTGACCTTCGCCGAATCGACATCGAGGTCCCAGACCGTCGTGCCATCGGCGCCCAGCTCCACGCGCTCAAACCCGAGCTTCTCATAATGCTGAATCACGATTTGATTGCGCTCGGTGGGAATGTACCGGCCGATCAGCTTGCGGACACCGGCGCGTTTCGCGTGGTCGATGATCTCCCGCAGCACGGCATCCTCCACACGCCTGCCGATCACGCGGCAGCTCATCAGCCAGGTATCGATCTCCCATGTGTCGGCGCCGCGCTTGCGGCAGATCACCACGCTGATCATCCCGTTATCGCCAAAAATGTCAGCTACGCGCACCTGCAATGTGAAGCAGGCGGGATCGCTCTCGGCGGCCGCAACTTCCGCCTCGGTATAACGTTTGGTCGTGAGGTTGAACTGGTTGGACTTGTTGATCAGTTGCGTGATGCGGGCGCGCCCAGTCTCGTCAAAGGGCTGAAAGGTCATAACCATTTTCAGCGACGCCAGATATTCTTCGATGTCGGCAAACTGGCTTTGCAGGGTGACGCGGCGCGCGTTGTCCTGGTAGAAGTCGGCGCGCTTCAGGTCCTCGCTGGAAAAAGTGACAGCCTCAAAATAACCGGCGGCGCTCAAAGTGCGGACGTAGAGCGCGGGATCGTCCGGCAACTCCGGCACCGCGACTTGCGGGAGTAACTGGCGAACCAGGCCGCGCTCGGCGGGATTGTCGTCGAGCAAAACCATGGCATCGAGGCCCAGCGAGAGCTCCTCGGCGATCGCCCTGATGTTGCTGGCCTTGTCGTTCCAGTTGGCCTGGAAGATTGCGAAGTGTTCTTCCTTCAGCAGCATCTCCGGGTGCTCGCGAAAGGGCAGTCGCGCAGTTTCGTCGTTGTTCTTCGACGAGACGGCCAGCACCACACCGCGTTGCCTCA
Organism: Candidatus Korobacteraceae bacterium; assembly: GCA_049798495.1. GTDB lineage: Bacteria > Acidobacteriota > Terriglobia > Terriglobales > Acidobacteriaceae > Bog-257. The sequence goes on from JBARGS010000354.1 coordinate 25,177, forward strand.
GATCCAGCAGATGGCGCTGGAGCGCCAAATACGATTCCCCGGTGGCATCGCCCTGCGCGAGCTGAATGCCTTCCAAACCGTCGTCGCCGATGACACCGCCCCACAGCGTATTGTCCAGGTCGGCGATGAGACAGCGCCGGCTCTTGCCTCGCAGCGCCGCGATCAGCCGCGCGACGTGCTCGCCATAAAGGGGCAGGTAGCTGCTGTTGAAGGGCAGCTTAGCCAGATTCCATTGCGCCGGCGAATGCCATTCCGCCAAGCCTACCGTTGCAGCCAGACTCGCTA
>JBARGS010000355.1:0-7181 GCA_049798495.1 Candidatus Korobacteraceae bacterium
TGTCATCCTGAGCGTAGCGAACGAAGTGAGCGGAGTCGAAGGACCCCTATTCTCTCGAGAATCCGGGTCAGTTAGCGACCAGTCCCTCAGCGGCGAAAGCCGTAAAATCTTACACCCGCTTTTGGACGGTCTAAAGACCGTCCCCTTCAAAACCAGCCTGATAGATTCATCCTAGGCAGCGACTCGGGCAACCGCTTGCCTCATCACCCGCCGATACAATCGCTCGTAGTTGTATGCCATCGTTCTAGCGTTGAAATGGTGCTGCACTCTGAACCGGCATTCTGAGCCTGAGATCTGGTTGACCCGATCCAGCGCGCTCACCATCTCCTCAACCGTATCCGCCACGAACCCGGTCTCGCCGTGGCTCACGATCTCCGGAAAAGCGCCTCGGTGCATCGCCACAACCGGCGTTCCGCACGCCATAGCTTCCATCGCGACCAGCGAACTGGTCTCTTCCACGGTGCTGGTCAACAGTAAAGCGCGAGCATGACGCAGCAGCTCCAGCTTTTGAGCGAACGAGGGCCCGCTGATGTAACGGATCGGTGAGCCCGCGAAGAGGTGGGGCTGAACCTCGCGATCGAAATAATCGCGATGGTATCGGAAGGGATAGACTTGCCCGGCAATCACCAGCGGCAGGCCTGCACGCTGGGCGGCTGCAATAGAAAGGTGAGGAGCTTTCTCCTCGCAGATTCGGCCCAACCACAACAGGTAATTGTCCTTGGTCTCTGCCAGGGGAAATCGCTCGCAATCGATACCGTTCTCTACTACGTGGACAAGCGTTGTCGCGCCATCGAACGAACGCGCTTGCGTCTGCGAAACGCAATTGAAGCACAGGTTGTCCGGGGCGGATTGCAACCATTCCACGCGATAGAAGCTGCGCGGCAGGTGCAGTGTCGCCAGCACCGGCGGCGGGCACTCGCCAGCCCGGCGGAAGAAGCTTCCGCTGTGATCGTGAATCAAGTCGAATTCGCCGGGATGCCGTCGCAGATAATTCAGAACGAAGTCGCAGTGCTCGCGTTCGCGGCGCTCGTAGGCGTCGAGCACCTCGACGGCTCGACCAGTCGCCAGCAGCCGTCCTGCGACGCGAGAACCGTTGCTGGCGGCAACCGTGGTGCGATGTCCCGCCGCGCTCATCTCTCGTTCCAGCGTGAGCAACACTTGTTCGGCGCCGCCCGCGCTTTCTTCCGAGACCGTCAGCAGCGGATAACCGACAAATAGAATCGATAGTGACTCATGCATGCCGTGTCCTTCGAACCTCACCCGCTAGTACTTTTGGCCGGCAGTCCTTTCAGGCGTTCGTCGAATGCCCCTGAAACTTCGGCCGCGGTCATATTCCACTCCCACGCCTCGTAGTTCACCTTTCCACGATGCGGCGGGCGCGAGAAGTCGTAAGCAATCTGCGGCCGCACAACTTCTCGCGACACGTCGAAGTGCTGCAAGGAATCTCCCTGCGAGCTGTAGGCGTGGCACATCTCTCGTTTGCGGGCCTGCTCTTCCTCTGTCGGCCGCACATCCTCCTCGTCGCCCGTGAGCGTCATGAATTGCTGAAACACGCTTTGCCCATCCTCCATGCGGTGATAGAGCGGAGCCTCCCAACATGGAATGGACGCCAGTTTCGCCAGCTGCGCGGCCAGAAAGCTGCACGAGTCGTGATCGGGATGTCCGCCTTCATACGCCAGTGTCAGCAGCGCCGTAATCAGCCGGCGCCTCACAAGGTCGGCCAGCAAATCAAAGGCTGCTGTCAGGTTTCGAAACAGCTCCTGATCGACGAGTTGCTCTCCGCCGGGCATGTCCGCCAGAAAAACAACGTCCTTTACGCCGACCGCGGACATCGCCTGCAGCGCCTCTTTGCGGCGGATGGCTGCATATGCTTCCCGCGAGCCATATTTCTGCCAGAAGTAGGAATCTCGCGGCGATCCGTTGGTGGCGAAAACCACCAAAGGCTCGCGCATGCGCTGCAGAAGCGCGCCGAAGGCAATGCACTCGTCATCTGGATGGGCGACCAGTACCAGCGTGCGTCCCAACAATTCATCCAGCCATGCCATGTTTTCTTCGATGCGCGTCCCACCGGCGGCGATTGAGAATCGCTGGAGCGTATGCGGCGCGGCGTTTATACTTCCCGCGATGGACGAACTGCGGCGGGAGATTGAGCGGCTGTACGGAATGGGAGCGGGGGCATCGAACGATCCTCATGCGCGAGAGGTTTTCCTGCTGTTTCGCGATGCGCTGACAGCGGGCAAAATTCGCGCGGCAGAAAAAGTCGATGGGAGTTGGCGAACCAATGCCTGGGTGAAGCAGGGAATCCTGCTGGGATTTCGCATCGGCAAGCTGGTGGAAAGCGGCGACCCGCAGGTGCTGGCGTTTGTCGACAAGGATACCTATCCGGCACGCTTCTTTGCCGCCAGCGAGCAGGTGCGGGTGATTCCCGGCGGATCGTCGGTTCGCAGTGGAGCGTATGTCGCTTCGTCGGTAGTCTGCATGCCGCCAATGTTTATCAATGTGGGTGCTTATGTTGACGAAGGTGCGATGGTCGATTCTCACGCACTCGTGGGTTCCTGTGCGCAGGTCGGCAAGCGAGTACACATCAGCGCGGCGGCGCAGGTCGGGGGAGTGCTGGAGCCCATCAACGCTTCTCCCGTAATCATCGAGGATGACGTCCTGATCGGCGGCAACTGCGGTGTGTACGAAGGGACTCAGGTCGGCGCGCGAGCGGTGTTGGGCGCGGGTGTGATCCTCACGCGCTCGACGCCGCTCTTCGATACGGTAAAGGGCGAGATCTATCGCGCCACCGCGACAGAACCTCTGCGGGTGCCGGAAAACGCGGTTGTGGTGCCGGGATCGCGGGCGATCACCAGGGGCAAAGCCGCCGCGTGGGGCTTGTCCCTATACACGCCCGTAATCGTGAAGTACCGTGACGAGCGCACCGACCGTGGCGTAGAACTGGAGGACATACTACGCTAATCGAACCTTCAGCCGAATGTCCCGGGTCAATCCCATCCTGATGAGCCAACCCGCCAATCGCCGCCGGAATATCGCGCTTCTGAGCTCGGTCGTCGCCGCACTTGCAGCGCTGCTTTGCTCTCGCATGTCTGGATCGCAGGCGGCGATACTCTTCCTCACTTTGCGCTGGGTCACACTGGCGGCGCTCGTCGTCTATGGCTGCCTTCGGCGAACGCTCACGGCCTGGATCTTCATCGCCATGCTGCTGGGAGCTGAAATTGGGCACGACTTCCCGAACATCGCTGTTCACCTGCGTGTGCTGGCGCTGATTTTCCTGCGCCTGATCAAAACCATCATTGCCCCACTGCTGTTCGGGACACTGGTTGTGGGCATTGCCGGACATTCCAACCTGCGGCAGGTGGGCCGCCTGGGGCTGCGCTCCATCATCTTCTTCGAGGTCCTGACCACGATCGCGATCTTTCTGGGATTGGGTGCAATCAATCTAAGCAAGGCCGGAGTTGGGGTTCAACTACCTGCGACGACCAGCACGGATGCGGCGTCCGTTACCAAGCTGAGCGCTGAAGACACTATCCTGCACATCTTCCCCGAAAACATTGCCAAGTCGATAGCCGACGGCGCCGTGCTCCAGGTTGTGGTTTTTAGCCTGATCTTTGCAGTGGCTCTCGCGATGCTCAGCGAAGCGAAGCGCCGCCCCATGCTGGTCTTCTGCGAAAGCCTGACGGAAACGATGTTCAAGTTCACTAACATCGTCATGTACATGGCGCCACTCGGGGTGGGAGCGGCCGTGGCCTACACTGTGGGACATACCGGGCTTGGAGTGCTTGGCAGCCTCCTCAAGCTATTGCTCACGCTCTATGCCGCACTGGTCGTCTTCATCGCGGCGGTGTTGCTTCCCATCGCGCTCATCTTCCGCGTACCCCTCCGCACGTTCATCAAAGCTGTGGCGGAGCCGGTCAGCATTGCCTTTGGCACGTCCAGTTCGGAAGCTGCGCTGCCTCGCGCGATGGAAGAGATGGAAGCCATTGGAGTGCCACGTCAGATTGTGGCTTTCGTTATTCCGACGGGCTACAGCTTTAATCTGACAGGCAGCTCGCTCTACCTCTCCGTGGCCGCGATCTTCGTTGCTCAGGTCTCCAGCATCCATCTGTCCCTCGGGCAGCAATTGATGATCATGTTGACCCTGATGCTCACCAGCAAAGGCGTCGCTGGAGTTTCGCGAGCCGCACTGGTGATCCTTTTGGCGACCGCAAGTTCCACCGGATTACCTACCGAACCCGTTTTTCTGCTGCTCGGTGTGGACCAATTGCTCGACATGGGGCGCACTGCCGTCAACGTGTTGGGAAACTGCCTGGCAGCGGTGGTGATGGCGAAGTGGGAAGGGCAGTTTCAAGCAGAATCGCCTTCTCCGGCACTGGTTCGCGCAAGGGCAGATTGACATCGAGCCTCAGCAAGAAACAGGAATCCCCGCCAGTCGGCAAGCGCGGCCGCTTTTCCTCCTTCCTCCCATGGAAGTGTGATGGATTGCCCTAAAGGGGTATTCGCCTTAGCTCGTCTGGGGGATGAATCGAGAGGCCGCCTGGCAGTACTTTGCGCTCATGCCAAGCAAGCATCATGGCCGGAAGCAAGAACGACGCAGCTTGGCGCCAGTTTTGCTCCTGGCTTGAAGAGCATCGGAGGATGGCTTCATGAGCACAACGCTTACCAACACCTGGATTCATAGCAATCGTTACAGCGCCGACTCGGCGTGTGAACACTGTGAGGGGGTGGTTCGTCACGAGCCGTGGTGCATTACTCGAAGCGCCGACGTTCTTTATGCCTATGAAGCTGTGCTCGACGCGAGCAAATTGACCGTCGGCGACCGCTTGATTTTGCATGCGCTCGGAGTTTCCTGGGCTGACAATGCTTGTAAGGGCGCGTGCAAGACGGCAGCTTCCCGATAGGAGTCGCGTACCGGCACAATCCGTGGGCACTTGTCCGCGGCGTCAGAATGCCGGCGAACTGCCTGTCATCTCCGCCCGGAATCGGCGCGCCCCGGAGGAGAATAGGATCGCCGCCGCCGCCAGTCCTCCCAGGACTATTCCGCAGCCGACCTTCATTGCCGGTCCTCCACCGACGAATTTCAGTATCGTTCCCATTGCTATCGCAGGAAGCAAGTAAACCAGTGATTCCCACGTGAGGGCGCTATAGCCACTCACGAGTCGAAAGGCGACGAGAGCGCACACCAGGTACAGCAGTTCGGTGAGCGCGGTGGCGAAGCCTGCCGCCGTGAAGTTGTAGTAGTGGAGGGCCACCAGGTTGAAGGCAGCGTTGACCACGAACGCTGAAGCGCCGATGGCCAGCAAAAGCTTTTCCTTGCCATGCGCCAGCAGGGACGCGGCCAAAACCGTCGTCACGCAAACCTGCGCCAGGGCGACAGCAAGCCAGCGAAAGGCGTTCACGCAGGAAAGGGCGCCGTAAAGATAGCGTCCCCGATAAAGTAGTTGGACCAACTCCGGAGCCAGCAGCACCCCCGCCACGAAAGCACAGGAACCCAGCCCCAGCGCCAGTCCGCACGCGCCTCGTACTTGCCGCACAAACTTATCTCGATCGCCGGCGGCCGAAGCCGTAAGCACTGGGATCATTGGCACCATCAGCAGCCACGGCAGCAGGAGCAGGGGATTGATAGGGCGATACGCCGCCGCATAGGCGCCCAATTCCTCTTTGCCTCGCAACGCATAGACGAAGAAAACATCGCAATGAAAGTAGATGGTGTAGATCAAACTGGCCAGGCCGAAGATCAAAGCCGGAGCAATGAACTCTCTTAGGGCGCGACCACGAAAACCCGGCTTGGGACGGTAGCCCAACAGGCGATCCGCCAAAAGCATGGTGAATAGCAGGACGAAGCCCTCGCGCACAATCAGCAACCACGCAAACGACGGACCGGCGACGTTGAGCCGCATCAACACCACGCTTCCGCCCAAAACCAACATGCCGCCAAGAATGTTCAACAAGGCCGGACCGCCTTGCGCCTGGCGTACTTGAAAGACCGGATCGAGCGCCGCCGGCTCGGTAAACAGAAGAACAACGCCCACCGCGATCAGAATGTCGCGCTCGATCTGGCCCTTTTGAAACACGGCGAATACCATCAGCGCGAGCGCCAGCACCAATCCCGCAGCGCGGCGGTAGGCCATCAATCCTTCCAGGATAGGACGCTCGCGTTGAGGATCTCGCGTTATCTCACGGGAGGCGACGTTGCTCAAACCCAGGTCGAGAAACTTGCGGGCAAGAATGAAAATGCTGCCGACCAGCGAAAAAAAACCAAATGCCGAGGGCGACAGCCCGCGCGCCAGGTAGACCGTGATGAGCAGGGCAATGGCAAGCTGGGCCACTGTGCCAGCCAACAACACGGCCTGAGCAACATTAGGACTGCGCCGCGCCGGAATGACGAGCCGATAGCCGGGATCCGAGGCGGAGAATATCGGAGACTGTTCCGCAGGCGGCGAGGGCAGTGACGACTTTCTTGGATTGTGTGGCTGCGCCATGCAGGTTCTATAGGATCATCCGCGCCAAGAAAGTACCACACCTCCTCGACCGACCATTCGCGGAGCTTTGCGATAACATCCTAAGACGACCATGATCTTCCCTCGATCCAGTGGCATTCTGTTGCACCCTACATCCTTGCCGGGTCCCCACGGCATTGGCGAGCTTGGCGCTGAGGCGCATGAATTCGCCGACTTCCTGCGCGACTCCGGTCAGCGTATCTGGCAGGTGTTGCCTCTCGGGCCCACGGGCTACGGTGATTCTCCTTACCAGTGCTTCTCGGCCTTTGCCGGCAATCCGCTGCTGATCAGTCTCGATCGCCTCGTCGAGGAGGGCTACCTGGACGGCCGCGATCTCGCCGATCGGCCGGACTTCACCTCCGACGATGTCGACTACGGCACCGTAATCGCCTGGAAGCTGCCGCTGCTACGCAAAGCGTACGAGTCATTTGCGCGGGGCGCCGACCGCACCGAGTTCGAAGCCTTCTGCCAGCGGCATTCCGCGTGGCTCGACGAGTACGCGCTGTTTATGGCGCTGAAGGATGTTCATCAACTCGCCGCCTGGAACGAATGGGGGCGTGACTTGGCGTTGCGCGAGCCTGCGGCGCTGGGCCGTGCCCGTCGCGATCTGCGCGACACCATCGAGTGCAACAAGTTCATCCAGTTTGAATTCGAACGGCAGTGGTGCGATCTGAAGGCGCA
>JBARGS010000356.1:0-7206 GCA_049798495.1 Candidatus Korobacteraceae bacterium
TAGGGGTTCTTCGCTTCGCTCAGAATGACACTTTGCCGGAATACTCAAATCTTGTGCGGTTTTATGGGTCCCGATGCGCGCCCGGCTCCAACAGCTTCAGCGCGTTGCGATAGTATTCTCCACCAGCGCCGCCACTCCTCTGATGCTGCACAATGTAACTCCTGATCCCCTGCATAACTTCCGGCGCTTGCACGAAATTCTCCGTCGTCCAAAAGCGCGCCGACTTGTCAAAGAAGCCCACACGGCTCAGGAACGCCACGCCGAAATAGGTTTGCTCCTCGGCGGAATCCTGATCGTCAGGCTCCAACTTGAACGAGCCGTCTGCCTGGAGAGACTCTCGCAAACACCAGTCCAGCATCTTGCGAATCTCGGCGGTCAAATCGCGCTTCCGCTCCGGATCCAAATAAGGCCAGCTGTACTTGAACAGCACCACCGCATCCATGTTGTTGTGGTTCGTGTACTGACCATCCTCCAGCCATCCCACGTGATAATCGAGGTCTTTCACCGCCAGGGCGGTCTCGCCCACTTTCGCCAACTCCGGCACGTCCCCATTCAGATATCGAACCACGTGAAAGGTGATGCTGATGTCGTCGACAAACTCCAGCTTGCCGTCGCGAGCATAGCGTTCGCCCCACCACGCCGTTGCGGGATTGCGGAAGTCTTCGCGAATGAGCTTCATCATGGTCGGCCTCAATCCGCGGTCGAGCCGATAGCCCTTGGGCGCACCGTCCAGGATGAGCCGCAGCAAATCCGCCAGCGACTCGTTGAACTCCCGCCGATGATCGACGCCACTATCCGCAATATCGGAGATCGAGACCGCCGTCAGATAGGCCCTCAGTTTTTCCGGCGAATTGATCCGATCAAGAAATCGAGGCTTGTACTTAGGTCGCTCGCCCTTCGCTGTCAGCTCGCGCAGATGGTCGAACGAGGCATCGAGTTTGAAGAACCATTGCGTGTAGCACGCGCCCCAGCTCCCATCCGCCGGATCTTGCTCCGCCGCCTTCGCTTCCATCTCGGCGTGCGCCAGCGTATTCTGCAGATCCGCAAGCCGCCGATCAACGGCTTTGAAATCGGCGGTGTAGCCCAGGTACCACGCAATCTCGTTCAGGATCTGATGCGAGCATTCCGACGGCTGCCCCGCCGTCTCCCGCGCGAAGACCTGTTTGCCCAAGGCGCGCACCTGTTTGACGCGCTCTGCTCTGGAGTGTGCGTAAGAGTGATCGAAGATGGTGAACTCCTGCCTCGCCCGCTGGCGATATTCGAGATCGCTCGCTGGCGGCTGCGTCGCGGGCCACGCCAGCGGACTAATCGCCAGTAACACCACAAGCGTCACGGCGGCGCGGCACATCGTTTTCGCGCGGTTCAGCACGGCGAAGCAGCACCTCAAACAATCTGAATGCTTGCAGCAGGCATACCTGAGTCCCGCACTGCGGGACGGAAGATGATAGCCCAGCGCCCTTCGGCTTTGCTCAGGGCAGGCTTTCAGCCGTGAGTAGGCGGTTTACTTGGAGGAAAGTCCAGTAGGGACGGCACTGGCCGCGTTAACTCTGCGGCAAGCCAGCGATCGAACACACCTGCACCCGAACCTGCTGACAACCGACAACTGATAACTGCTTTTACGCGCTGGCCTCTTCCAGCACCTGCGACAACTCTTCCCACTCCCCCATCAGTGCTTCCAACTCGCCCCGGCGCTGCGCCAGCAGCTCGGTCCACTTTGCCGTCTCTTCGGCGCTGACGAACGACTGCAACTCACGCTCACACTCGGCAATCCCATCCTCCAGCTTTGCGATGCCTTTCTCCACCTGTTGATGACGCTCCTGCATCTGCTTCAGCTTGATGGGATTCATGCGCTTCTTCGACTGCGCTTTGTGCTCAGCGTAACCCGGAACATCTGACAATGTAGGAACCGGTGCGCTCTGGCTTTCGTCGTCGCCAGAATCCTGGCGCTGCTTGCGCCACAGATAGTCTTCGTAGTTGCCGGGAAACACTTCGACCCGGCCGTCACCGATCTCGAAGATTCTCGTTGCCAGCTTGTCGATGAAGTAGCGATCGTGCGAGACGAACACCACTGTCCCGTTGTACTTTTCCAGCGCCTCCAGCAGCACGTCTTTGGCGCGCATATCGAGGTGGTTGGTCGGTTCGTCGAGCAGCAGGAAATTCGACGGATGCAGCAGCATTCTGGCGAGGGCGTAGCGATTGCGCTCGCCGCCGGACAGTACGCCGATGGGCTTGAAGACGTCGTCCTCAGAGAAGAGAAAGCATCCCAGCACGCCGCGCAATTCAGTCACTGATTTTTGCGGAGCCACATCGGAGATGTCGTCGAGCAGCCGTCGCGACGGATCGAGCTCCTTATATTGGTCCTGCGCAAAGTAATCCGGCTCGACGTTGTGGCCGAGCTTCAGACTGCCGTCAGTCAGCGGCTCGCTGCCGGCCAGGAGCTTGATCAGCGTCGACTTGCCCGCGCCGTTGACACCCACCAGCGCAATGCGATCGCCGCGCTGGATGGTGAAGTCAACATTGCGAAACACTTCCTTGGGCCCATAACTCTTGGTGACATCAGAACACTCCACCACCGTCCGTCCGCTGGGATTGGGCTGCGGAAAAGTGAAGTGAATCGTCCGCTCGTCCGGCGGAACCTCGATGCGATCGACCTTCTCCAGCTCCTTGATGCGGCTCTGCACTTGCTTGGCCTTCGTCGCCTGATAGCGGAAGCGATTGATGAAGGCCTCGAGCTGCTCAATGCGCTCGCGCTGGTTCTTGTAGGCCGCCACCAGCGAGTCACGCCGCTCCTGCTTCTGCTGCAGGTATTTTTCGTAATTGCCGCTGTAGAAATGCACCCGCTTGTTCCAGATCTCCGCGATCCGGTCCACCGTCACGTCGAGAAAGTAGCGGTCGTGCGAGATGAGGATGTAAGCATACGGGTACTGAAGCAGATATTGTTCCAGCCAGTTGCGTGTCTCCAGGTCGAGGTGATTCGTCGGCTCATCGAGCAGCAGCAGGTTGGGCTTCGCCAGCAGCAGCTTGCCCAGCGCAATGCGCATCTGCCAGCCGCCGGAGAACTCCTCGGTATCGCGCGTCCAGTCTTCCTTGCGGAATCCCAGTCCGTCCAGCACAGTTCCGACCTGCGCATCGAGCGCATAGCCGTCTTTATTCCGGAACTCGCTGGAGATGCGCTGATAGCGATCGGCGACTTGAGCGTACTCGTTCGAGGTGTGGTCCAGCTCGCCCATCTGATGCTCGAGTTGTCCCATCTCCTGCTCGATGGCGCGGAGATTGATGAAGACAGACATGCATTCGTCGAAAACAGTACGTCCAGAGAGTTGCAGACCGTCCTGCGGCAGGTAGCCGAAGGTCGTATTTTTCGCGGAAACGATGCTGCCGTAGTCGAGCGAATCCAGTCCGCCCAGCACCTTCAGCAACGTCGTTTTGCCGGTGCCATTGGCGCCCACGATGCCGACACGCTCGTTGGGAGTGATCAGCCAATCAAGATTGTCGAAGAGGAGCTTGGGGCCGAAGCGTTTGCCGGCGGAGGAGAGCTGGATCATGGGTAGTCTTAGCGGGCGTCCCCAAAATCATTTAATGGTCGCGATGGTGAGCTTTGCAGTGCGGCTGAAGGTGGCAAACCAGGGTCTCTCCCGATTCTTGAATTCGCGCAAGATTCGGCTCTTAAGGTTGATAATTGCGACCACCCACTCATCTTGGTCTTCTGCACTGTTGTGAGCCGTTGCCAAGATCGCCACCTCTGTTTTCTTGATCTCCTCGCGATGAGTATTCTTCATCTCGTGATCTCGAGTGACGAGCATCCACCCGTTCCTGTGGCAGAAGCGTATAACCTCGGGATCTTCAATATTCTGTCGAACGTGCCCGTGCTCGTCACGAAACCACTCAGGGAATCTTTGAACGGTGAATCCGGCCGTTCTCAGGCGAACAGCGACGGACTCGGCTGAAAAACCCTCGTCGAGAAAAAGAACGCACTCCTCACGCCGCTTTTTGACGTATGTCAATGTGCGCCAGGGCCTGTTGGACAGTCGTGTCGTCAAGGCCAAATTCTGCCGCTATCTCTTCGATTTTTTCTCCGGCGCGCTTCTGACCCAGAATTGTCGTCACTGGAATGCGAGTACCAGCGACAACTAAACGGCCCGACATTATATTTGGATTCATCGATACGGGACGGCTCTTGTGGTCGGTTGCGGCAAAACGCCATGGGAATATAAACCTACCAGCCTCGATCCTCTCGGCGAACATATTCGCCACTTCCTCAACGAGCTGCCGACCGGGACGCTTTCCCAGAGACGTTATCGTACGCGGGTTTTTCCCGCGAGCCGGTTTGTCATACACGAGATCTCGCAAGCACTCCTTAATCGCGTCCGCCCGCTGGAGCGGGTGTTGCGACCTAAACATCCGTCGTGCGTTTCGCATCGAGCAACGGAGAAATTGCAAGGAAAAGTCGAACCTCTCCCGCAGCAGGAATACCCGATATGCCTCCTCAATATCGCGATATGAGAGAAGATGGGTGGCTCCATACCTTCCAGATGCTTTTAAGATTGGTTCTTCACCCTCATACCAGGAGGCTAATGTCCGTCGCGGGATGGCGAGAAATACGGCCGCCTCGGGTATCGTATAGGTGGGAAGGGTGCGAATATCTTGACCACGCTGCCGGACTGGTTTGTTCTTCAACATTCAGCGCACTTCCCCGTCTGATCCTGGCTAATCCCTGCTTCCGCAATGCTATCCTAATCAGTTACTTTTTTTCTGGCCGCGCAGAATTCGGTCGTCGATAGGCTTGCGACCGGCAAAGCCCTCCTGCGTGTCGTGCCAATGCGTGATCTTCTTCTCGCCCAACTTCCAGCAGAGCAGAATCACGTCCTCGCCCACAACGCAGGGAAAGTCGAGCAACCCGATATCGAGGTCCTTCACCTGCACGCCGGTAGCATCGATCTCGGCCACGGCATCCTTGGCGCGTTGCAGCGCTTTCTCGCGCTCGGCTTTACGCCGCGCGACGGACACCACATCAACCAGGGTCCCGCCATTCACGAAGATGCGATTGGCCAAAGCCTGCTGCTCGGCATCGACCTCTTCAATGAGGGCTTTCGCCTGAATTGCGGAGCGCAACAGCGACTCCAGCACGGGCAGCAGAGTTTCGGCTTCGGCAACGGTGAACGTGCGCGACATATCGATACTTCCTAGCTTCAACAGGGTTTGCGCCGTAAGGCGTTCAATCACACGACGGCGATGCTCGCGCACATCGGACCAATAGCGCGGGACCCGCCGCAAAAATTTTTCTCGAGGACGCTTGCGAATAATCACTGGATCTCTAACATCCTATCAAGTGCGACGCGCGCCCACCTCTTAACCTTCTCGGTTACCTTGATCTGGTTGACGACGTTACCGTCCAACAGGTTCTCCAGCGCCCAGCACAGGTGCTGCGGCGAAATGCGAAACATGGTGGTGCACAGGCAGCCCGAATCGTCTAGCGTGATCACCCGTTTGTCGGGATTCTCCTTCGCCAGACGGTTGATCAGGTGGATCTCGGTACCGATGGCAAACGATGATCCCGCCGGCGCCTGCTTCACCATTTTAATCAAGTGGTCGGTTGACCCGATTCCGTCCGCCTTCTGACAAACTTCCCAGCGGCATTCGGGATGCACGATCACCTGAATATCAGGATACCGCGAGCGCATTTTGTCGACATGCTCCGGCAGGAAGCGCTGGTGTACCGAACAGTGTCCCTTCCACAGAATGACCTTGGCTTTGCGCAAGCGCTCAGCCGTCTGGCCGCCCTGCAGCATGTAGGGATCCCACACCACCATCTCGTCCAGCGGAATACCGCGGGCGAAGCCGGTGTTGCGGCCCAGGTGCTGATCGGGCAGGAAGAAAATCTTTTCGTTACCGCCCAATGCCCAATCGAACGCGCCCTTGGCGTTCGACGAAGTACAAACCATCCCACCGCGCTCGCCGCAGAAGGCCTTGATCGCAGCTGTCGAATTCATGTAGGTGATGGGCGTGATGCCGTTGCCTTCATCGTCGGTGAAGCCGAGGTTGACGAACTGCTCCCAGGCGTCCTCCACCTGCGAGATCTCGGCCATGTCGGCCATCGAACAGCCGGCGTTCAGGTCAGGAAGCAGGACAGCCTGCCCCGGACGGGCGAGAATGTCGGCGCTCTCCGCCATAAAATGCACGCCGCAGAAAACGATGTAGCTGCCCTTGGCTTGCGCCGCCATCTGTGAGAGGCGATACGAGTCGCCACGACAGTCAGCCCAACGGACAACTTCATCGCGTTGATAGTGATGTCCTAGAATGATGCACTCGCTGCCCAGTTCCGCTTTGGCCGACGCAATTCGGTCGTCCATCGAGCGGTCGGGGAGTACCAGATAATTTTCGAGCGAGCAGGATGCCGCTTCCGTAACCGGTGCTGTAGCCATCTTTATGTCTCTGCCTTCAGTCCCGGCCGCGTGGGATTCCGTTGTGATCGGAGGACACGCCCCGGAACGGGGATGTTGAAAGCTGACTCGCGGCTCCAGTAGATCCACTGCCCGTTGTGGCGGGCCCGACCTACGGGGATGTTGAAGCTGCCAGTTGACGCTTCTTTACTCTCACTTCATTCGATGACCTGAGCAGGCCTTTCGCTACAAAAACAAGAACCGCGCCCTGTTTCGACGCGGCCTATATCCTCACACGGCTCTGTGACAAGCATCGAACAAGATTATTGTTACGCGGGCGGGAAAATTAAGCAAGGGAAAGCTATCGGCAATCAGCCGTCAGCTTTCAGCCATCAGCTAAACCGTACTGAGCTTCACCTGCCGTTCGAATGAAGCGCAGGAGGAGCCTGGACAGCGAGAAACTATTTGGGTTGATTTTAGCTGACGGCTGATAGCTGACGGCTGACAGCTATCCTCCGATATGCACCATCGTTCTTGATGCCGGCACAAAGCCCGGTTCGCCGATGTGGTGGCGCGCTTCTTTCTGATCGACGACATCGCGGATAAAGCTGGCCAGATCTTCATCGTCTGCGCCGCCCTGCATCAGGGTCCCTAGGTCATGTTCGCGCACCGAGAACAAACAGGTGCGAATCTTGCCATCGGAGGTCACGCGGACGCGGCTGCAATGCCCGCAGAAGGGATGCGAGACCGGCGCGATGATGCCGATCTCACCGACGCCATCTTCGAAAACATAGCGCCGGGCAGTCTCGCTGTCGCCGCGCTTGAT
>JBARGS010000357.1:0-7905 GCA_049798495.1 Candidatus Korobacteraceae bacterium
AACCTGATACACAAGCCCATGTTACCCGTCGAGGGGGTACGACAGGGTAAGACATGATCGCAAAGGCTGGACTGCTAAGCTTCCAAATTCAGCTCAATCTTACCCGAAACGTGACAAATAGGCCCCCCTTTGTTCCCCTTGGACGGTGGGCAGGGCGTCCAAGGCTCCCAAAAAAGGAGGCGAGTCCCGGGCTTACCGTCCCAGGAAGTGCTCAAGGGTCGCGAGATCGCTTTGCGTCAAGTCGGCATAGCGCTGGGCTCGCGAAGCGTCGCCGTGCTGGAAGGCGTCCTGGGCCTTAGCCAGGTTGGTCTTCATGCTGGCCTGCTTCATTACGATGTCGCCACGCATCCCGTAACCACTGGCCCGTTGTTGCGCCTGCATGGTGTCGAGGCTGTTATTCACAGCCGCGGCCCGGGCGGTAAGCTGATCGATCTCATGCTCCAGCTGATCCATTTCCGCGGCGTTCGGAGCGGGAGGCTGATTCGGAGGAACATCAGCTCCCTGCGGCGGCGCACCCGATAATGGCCCCTTACCAGCGCGGGCCACCAGTTTCTTCTGAGCCAGTTCCGTCTGCATCGCCGCTTTTTGGGCAGCCTCCTGAGCCGCCAGCTTCGCCTGCTGCTGCTGAGCCAGTTTCGCTCGCATCGCCGCATCGGCATCCGGATTGGTAGAGCCGGGCGCCGGCTTTTGATTGGGCGGCGGATTGGGAGTCACCGGCGTCGGAGTAGGAGTTACCTGCTTGTTATCGGTCGTTGTGGAATTGTCCGCCTTGCTGTGCTTCGGCAGGTAAAGCCCGGCAAAAACCAGTGCCGCCAGCATGACGACCGCACCCAGAGCCATGTAGAGTCCGCGATGACCGGACGGTCGCGCCGGCGGAAGTGGGGTGGCTGTAACCGGCCGCGCATCCAGCACCGTGCCGGTCGAACTGCCAGGCCGCGGCGTGACCCGGGCGTCCAGCACGGTACCCGTCGAAGTACTCGGCCTGGGAGTGACATGCGCGTCAATCATAGTGGCGTGCGGGCCGCTGGGCCGAGGTGTGACTTGGGCGTCAAACATGGTGGCAGCCGGAGCGGCAGCGGCTCGCGGCAGCGATGCGGTGGCAGCACTGTGCAGCGTGGCGGGTATGGGAGTGTCCAGCATGGTGCCGCCGCGCGTTCCAGGCTGCGGTATAGGAGAAGCGCCCCCAACGTTGTGCAGGGCATTACGAAAAGCTTCGGCGGTCTGGAAGCGCTGCGCCGGATCTTTGGCCATCGCCATCAGAATGATTTCGTTCATCGCGGCGGGCAGGCCGGGCTGCAATTCGATCGGCGGCCGCGGATTTTCTTTTACCTGGGCGGTCATGATGGAAAAGTCGCTGTCGCCCTGGAACGGGCGCTGTCCGGTCACCATCTCGTACAAAGACACGCCAACGGAATACAGGTCGGAGCGGGTATCGGTGCCCTGGCCCGTCGTCTGCTCGGGCGACATATAACTCAGCGATCCCAAGGTTGAGCCGGTCGAAGTGAGGCCGCGATCTTCCGAGGTGCGGGCGATGCCGAAATCCATGAGCTTCACTACGCCTTGCGGGGTCAGCATCATGTTGGCCGGCTTGATGTCGCGGTGAATCACCAATTGCTGGTGCGCATAGCTGAGCGCGTTGAGTGCCTGGTCGATGTAATTCAGGGCTTCGGCCGGCGCTATCGGACCGCGCTCGATGCGGGCCGCCAGCGATGTGCCTTCGACGTATTCCATGATCATGATCAACTGATTGTCGGCGGTAAACGCGGTGCGAAGCTGGGCGATATTGGGGTGATTCAGGCTGGCGAGAACTTTGATCTCGCGCAGAAAGCGTGCTGCCAGCTCCTGCCGTCCGGCAAGGTCGGGCAGCAAAACCTTCATGGCCTCCACTCGGTCGGACAGGATGTTGCGCACCTTGTAGACGCGCCCCATTCCGCCGGCTCCCAATTCACTGATCACCTCATAATCGCCCATCCGCCGATTGATCTGATCGCTCACTGTGGACTCCGTTTCTGCGATAGTTGCAGCGTAATCAAGATAAGTGTTTTCTAGTCAGGTTCAACAACTTTGGGAGCGCCGAGGAAAGAAAAGTCCTGACAGGATTTTGCCCGCAATTATGCGCTGTGCCTTCGTGAGGGTCAAGACTTAAGAGAGAAAGGCACTGATCTAATTCTGTGTTGATGGTGGTCGTTTTGGCCCGTGGCGAGCGGCGGTCGGCGAGGTGCCAAAAGCTCCCAATATGGGCCAACCGCCGCAACATTTCCCTTGCTGTCGGATTCCAAAAGATGTAACATCCGCGGCCAACAGGTACAATTGGTTGTCAGCGCCCTGCTGGCCGTCCGTCTGAATAGACAGAGAGGCGAAAGTGGCGACACAAGTGCAGCGGTCTAAGGCCAAGATTTATTGACCGAAGAAGAGCGACATCATCTTCACGGCCAAGGATTGGCTGGGCCGTGACGTTGTCTTGGAGCGCCAAACCCTCGTCGCGCATATCCTACGCTATCATTTAGAGGAAGGGCTGTTCGTTAATCGGGTCAAGGAAGCCTTACCCAAACCCAGGGTTGTGGTGGAGAACAGGGGCGCGAGATCTGAGAATGCTATTTACGACTTGGAGATTGGAGGCCACCCGTGCCTGCTAGTTGCGATCAAACAGGGGTGGCTGAGGAAGCGACGCATCGCGACGTTTTACGGCGTAGCAAAAGGCTTCCAGCCACCCGGCCACGTGTTATGGCCAAAGAAGAAAAAATAACGTTTGAGCACATCAAGTCCACGGACGTGATGTTTGTGGACATCCGCCCGGTACCGGAGGGTGCCAAGGTTTGCACCGTGGATGTTGGCGCAGCCATTGGTGTGCCTGGACAAATTCACGCCCGCGTCGATTTGGAGCGAGAGATCATCTACGGCTTAACCGTTCAAAACTTTCGATCATTCAGGCGGCGCATGTTCTGGCGATACCACTTTGCCTCGATCAAGAAGGCGATACAGTTCCTGATCGCCGCATTAAGAATCAACATGTGTCTTGAGGGGCGCTCCGACAATCAGCACGCCCTTCAAACATGAGTTGATTCTAGGCTGCCTGCAACAATTCACGCAGAGTCCAAGGATTTGCTGAAAATCGCGGAGCGCAAGATCAGCCGAAAAGAATAAGGCCGAATCTGATCAGGAAACGGATTCCAACTAACAGCAAAAAAGCCCCGAGGGCTCGGGGCTTTACTTTTTACCAACACACTTTTAGATCAGCACCGAGAGAAACGGATAGTTGCGATTTGTCTTGACTCTGCCCCTCGATCTGAGTCCTTCGGTAGAAAGCTTGGCGTGTTTTAAGCGCTCCATCATGTCGAATTCCTGCGCAGCATTTACGGGCCAATTGACGCTGCACTTTAGTACCTTCGCTACGTCACCGGGCTTCCACGTATCGATATCCGCATCTCCCCACGCGCTAATTACCAAACTATGCTTGTCCGCAATTCAGAGGTCTTGTACGATGGCTCGCAACTTGGGGTGATCCATGCCATCTTATGCGCCAACGCTTCTGGCTTCCTGGCTGATCGGAAGCGATAAAGGCTGCGACATTGTCGTCAGCCATCCCATGGTCTCTGGCCAGCACTGCCGCCTCTATCAATACGAGCGCCAATTCACTGTTGAAGACATGGGCTCGACCAACGGAACGTATGTTGACGGTGTGCGGATCACGCCGCGGACACCAGTCATCGTGTCGCGGGAACAGCATGTCACGCTAAGTATGAACGTGCCGTTACCTTGGCCCGACAGCAACACCAAGAGCGTTGCCGCCGCCCCGCATTCCAGTGCGGGAACCAGCACCGTTATCGAAAGCCCGCGCTCGGGAGACGGTGCGCGGCCAGCCGCTCCCAGCCGGCCTCGCGACTCGCGAGTGATTCGCATCGGCCGCTCCCCCGAGTCGGATGTCGTTCTCGACTATCCCATGATCTCCTGGGAGCACGCGGAGATTGTCCAGCGGAATGGCCAACACATTTTAGTGGACTTGAACTCGCGCAACGGTCTGGCAATCAATCAGCTTCAGAACCGGATCACCGAAGCCGTGCTGCTGCCAACCGACGACGTTTATCTCGGGTCTTTCAAGATTCCGGCGTCGCGCCTGCTTTCCGACCAGGGTACTGCGGTCGGCGAAGCTGCTTATGAGCAAGTTGCGATCACCCACGACTCGATCATCATCGGGCGCGATCCGGGATGCGAGCAGCCGCTCGACAATCCCATGATCTCTTGGCACCACGCCCGGCTGCAGAAGACACCGGAAGGAACCTTCGTAGAAGACCTCGGCTCGTTGAACGGAACGTTCGTCGACGGAATTCGTATCGCTGGCCGCGTCCGCATCAATCCCGGGCAAGAAGTGGCGTTGGGGACCTTCCGCTTTCAATTGACCGAAACCGGCGCGCTGCAACGGCGCGAGAACCAGGGCAATGTCGTGATTCAAGCGGTGGAAGTTACGGTCAACACTTCCGATGGCAAGCGGCTGCTGGATCCGATTTCACTGACCGTCTTTCCGTCTGAGTTGGTCGCCTTGATGGGCCCGGCCGGTGCCGGCAAGACAACCTTCCTCAAAGCGCTGAACGGCTACACGCCACCGGCGCAGGGCCAGGTGCTGTTCAACGGATCGGACCTCTATCGCTCCTACGATTTGTTCCGCCAGCAACTGGGATACGTGCCGCAGGATGACATTGTGCACTCGCAGCTCACCGTGCGCGAAGCTTTGTACTTTTCGACTAAATTGCGCACGGATTTATCCGACCAGGAAATTGAGGCTCGCATCGACAAAATCCTGGAGGAGCTGGGAATTCTGGACAAGAAGGACTCCATCATCGGCTCAGCCGAACGAAAAGTGTTGAGCGGTGGCCAGCGCAAGCGCGTGAACATCGCGATGGAGCTGATCAGCGATACCCCGGTGCTGTTTCTGGATGAGCCGACGTCCGGACTGTCTTCGTACGATGCGGAAGGCGTGGTCGAGCTGCTGAAGCGGCTGTCGCGCGAAGGCAAGACGATCATTACGACGATCCACCAGCCGAGCATCGACGTGTATCGGAAGTTTGACAACCTGATCATGATTTCGCGCGATCGCGGAGGGACGGGCGCGCTGGCCTTCTTCGGTCCTGCCTATCCCGATTCCATCGAGTTCTTCCAGGGCAAGACGCCAGCGCCGGACAGTCACGCCACGCGCATCGAGCAGCCAGCGGAGTCTGATTTGAGTCCGGAGATGCTGCTGACCGGTCTGGCCGCGGCGCCTACCTCGGAGTGGTGCAATCGTTATGCGAAGTCGCGATATCGCAAGCAGTTTGTGGAAGACCGGGCCGGAAAGGTTCCCGCCTCCGGCGAGCAGGCCAAAGCCGGGCGGCGTTTCGGGCTAAAGCAGTGGCTGATGCTGGTGCGCCGCAACATCGTGCTCAAGCTTCGCGATCGCGCGCAACTCATCATTCTTCTCTTGCAAGCGCCGCTCTTCGCCGTGCTGATCGCGCTGGTGTACAACGTGATCAAAGAGCCGGCAAGCGGGGTCAATCCCAAGCTTCCGCAAGCCATTCAGGCCTTCGCCGAGATGGGCGCCAACATCGTCGGGCTGGAATTCCTGATGATCGTGGCCGCCATCTGGTTTGGCTGCAACAATGCGGCGCGCGACATCGTGGGCGAGTGGACCATCTTCCAGCGCGAACGCATGGTCAACCTCAAACTGCCGTCGTACGTGTTCTCCAAGTTCGCGGTGCTGGTCGGCTTGTGCGTCTTCCAATGCCTGACCCTGCTGACCATCGTGTACTTCGCTTGTCATCTGAAAGGGAATTACCTGCAAACAGCGGCGGTCCTGATCACCTCGTCGCTGGTGGGAGCGGCTCTGGGGCTGGCGATTTCGGCGCGCAGCAGCACGACCGAGAGCGCGATCGCATTGCTGCCTGTGGTGCTGC
Source organism: Candidatus Korobacteraceae bacterium (assembly GCA_049798495.1). Taxonomy (GTDB): domain Bacteria; phylum Acidobacteriota; class Terriglobia; order Terriglobales; family Acidobacteriaceae; genus Bog-257. Next base: position 5,925 of record JBARGS010000357.1, read on the forward strand.
TGCCTGTCATCGTACTAGGCGGGGGCATTCGCGCCATCTACAAGATGCCGGCGCCCGCTCAGTGGCTGAGCTACGCCGTTCCCTCGCGGTGGGCGTTCGAGTTCAATGTCGTCAACGAAGCCCAAGGACATCCTTGCGGACAGCTTCTAGGCACGACGTGGGATTCCTGCCCTCCCGGCAAGGGGCAGGGCGTGGACGCCGCGGCGGCGCAGCTTCCGGAAGCAGTAACCGGAGCCGAGGGCGAGAAGCAGCCGGCACCTCCCGAGAAGGGCAAGACTCTCCGGCATTCATTCCGGCAATCGATGGGTGCGTTGGGAGCGATGCTGGTGGTGCTGCTTGGAAGCGTGCTGGGATTCCTGCGGATGCGCGATGTTCATTGAGTGTTGCCGGTCACAGAATGTCGGAGTATCGCGCTGGGGATTTTGAATTGGCTTCGATTCTTGACGGGCAGTCGGCGTCGTACCGAACCGTCCGAGAATGATAAACTCAAAACGTTGGGCGCTTAACTCAGCGGTAGAGTGCCATCTTCACACGGTGGAAGTCACAGGTTCGAATCCTGTAGCGCCCACCATTTAACTCACTGTAGCAACCCAGGTTGAGCGATTCCGGTTTTTCCAGCCGCACCGAATTCGTCACCATTCGTCACCATTTCCGAGAGTTTCTCTACCGCCTCCCGTTGATGGGCGGGAACCGGGAACATGTAAATTCCGAGCGTTGTTGTGATCTGTGAATGGCCGAGTTGTGCTTGCGCATCCTTGGCCGAGCCGCCCGCTAATTGCAGGAGCGTGGCGTGGGTGCGCCGGAACGTATGCCAGCTTACCCAGGGCACCCCGGCCAGTTTCCCCGCAGGTTTCAAAACCCGCAGGAGGCAAATCGTACCATCGTGTTTAGCCGTGGCTGCGGATTTCACCAGCTCAGGATCTTCGTCTCTCGGGCCGTTCCTGGCGAGTTCACGCAGCTTTAGACGAAAGCCGCTTTCTTTTCTCCGCCGGTCCAGCCGGTCCCAGGCATTGCGAATCCGCCTCTTGTCGGTCCTGTCAAGGAAATTGAGGTACGTCCGGGGCCCAGCGTCCCAGAGCAGCGACATAACAGCGGCAACTTCTGCTTCGTTCTGATCCAGCCCCATTTGTAAGGCTATCCCTCGCAGATGAACGATGGCCTTAGCCAGGGCCTCTTCAAACGCTGGTTTGTCATGCTGTAGGGCTTGAAGCATTCGGGCACATTGAAGAGCCTCAAGTTTTTCAGCCATGGTTCGCCGACCCAAGAGTCGCTTGCTCTCTCTGTCGGCGGGCATCACGGAACCGTTATTGTCCTCGTCCCCTGAAACCGTTTGGAGGCGCTTTCTCTCAAGCTGGCCTTCTATCACCTCTACCGGATCGATGGTGTCCCCATCCTCACAGAGCACGGCAAATTCCGTGAACGGTCGCGTGGCGAAAGCGGATAATGCGCCACTCCGATGATCAAACTTCGGGCCGGCGGGGAGGCGCTTTCCCGTTGGGTCATAATCTTCCGCCATGCCGGACCGCTTAATCCGCTGAGCAAGATTCTTGCGCAACCACGGCCCGACACTCAGTGCGTTGGTTCGCCACTTCCCCTCCTGGAGTATCGCAGGGTTGGTAGGTGTTCATAGTAGTCTCCCGCCTTGATCTCTATACAGAACTCATCCCATACTTGTTTGTTTCCCCGAAGCGGCAATCGGGACATCTCATCTAGCCGCTTGTAAAGCTTGGGGTCGCGCTGTTGCAGCGGATGGGCCCGAGCAAGCATCGTCCTATATCCCGGTTTCTTGCTGCACCTCGCGCAAATGCTGACGCCACTTTTGCCGCAGCCCGAGCAGGTTAGAGTTGCGACCTCAGTGGCAGTCTGTGGGATCAAAGAACTCTGGGGGAGGCTCGGCGGTTGCTGCAGGATGGACCAACCTCTGAAGACACGCTGTGAAGGCGCATTCATGCTCCAATGCAATCACGCCAGACCTCTGCGA
>JBARGS010000358.1:0-4127 GCA_049798495.1 Candidatus Korobacteraceae bacterium
CAAGTGTCATCCCGAGCGAAGCGCCCCGCGTCTCTTGCCAACTCGCTGCCTTTGCGAGTCGGGCGGGCGCGGAGTCGAGGGACCTGCTGTTCAGTTTCGAATGCCGCCGCTAAAGCGGCTCCGGCCATTTGAGCCGACTTTTCGGCACGAGTAAACTCGTGCCCTGACACAAAACGTTCGTGGTGCTAGCCGCACGGCGTACAGCTTCCTATCGAAGCGCAGCTTCAGCCGTGACATTCAGTTCAGGCGGCGCATTCCCTGCTTTACCGCTGCAAATTCTCCACGATCACCGCAATGCCTTGCCCCCCACCGATGCAGGCCGTCGACAGTCCGTATTTCGCCTTGCGCCGGCCCAGCTCGTACAGCAGCGTGATCAGCAGACGCGTGCCGCTGGCGCCCAGCGGATGACCGAGTGCGATCGCCCCACCATTTACATTGACCTTCTCGCGGTCGAGGCCGAGTTCCTTCTCGACGGCGAGGTACTGCGCCGCAAAGGCTTCGTTCACTTCGATCAGGTCGATGTCGTCCAGCTTGAGCCCCGCTTTCTTGAGCGCAATGCGCGTGGACGGCACCGGTCCTGAGCCCATGATCTTGGGATCGACTCCCGCGATTCCCCAGCTCACGATGCGTCCCAGCGGGTTGAGATTGCGCTTCTGCGCCTCGTCCAGCGGCATCACCACAACAGCGGCGCCGCCATCGACGATGCCGCTGGCGTTGCCCGCGGTCACGGTGCCGCTCTTGCCGAATGCCGGCTTCAGCTTGCCGAGGCTCTCCATCGTCGTGTCAGGACGGCGATGATCGTCCTCGGTAAACATCTCGCCCGTGGGCTCGCCGCGACGATTGCGCAACGGCACCGGCGTCTGCTCTTCCTGCAGGCGGCCCGCCTTGTAAGCGTCGTCGGCGTATTTCTGCGAGCGCAGCGCGAACTGGTCCTGCATCTCGCGAGTAATGCCCTGCTGCTCGGCGTAAAGCTCGGCCGTGTTCGCCATGTATAGGCCGCAATAGCTGTCAAGCAGTGCGACCATCAGCGAATCTTCCAGCTTGCCTTCGCCGAAGCCGACGCCCCAGCGCATGCCGCGGATGACGTGCGGCGCCTGCGACATCGACTCCATGCCGCCGGCCAGAACGGTCTTGGCATCGCCGAGCTGGATCATCTGCGCCGCGGTGACCACCGACTGCATCCCCGATCCACACAGGCGATTGACGGTGAGCGCCGGAACCTCGATGGGAACGCCGGCCTTCAAAGCGACGTGGCGTGCGCCGTAAATGGCATCGCCCGAGGTCTGCTGCGCATTGCCCATGACGCAGTGATCGATCTCTCCGGGCTCAACCCCGGAGCGCTTCATGGCCTCGACCGATGCTGTTGCGCCCAGTTCCTGGGCGGTGAAATCCTTCAGCTTCCCGCAGTAGCGCCCCATGGGCGTACGGGCGCCGTTGACGATTGCGATATCAATTGAGTTCGGCATGTCTATATGGATGAGAAATCAGGGTCTGTGGAAACTATTGAGTTTATCAGCCGTCAAAGAGGTGCGGCAACCGCAGTGGGGGTGAGTATGCGGGGTGCGTGGATCACGACGAAGGTTGCGGTCGCGGTTCTGGCTGCTCTATCCGTGTCTGGATGTGGCGGCGGTAACGCCACTTCTTCTCCCTCTGAACCGACCTCTCCTCCGCCGCCACCACCGGCGCAAGTCGCTCTCACCCAACTGAGTGCCGACACCTTTACCAATCCCCAAAGCCAACACGCCACCGAAGTCGAGCCCGGCATGTTCGCTTCGGGCTCCACTCTAGTCACAGCATTTCAGGTGGGACGCATCTTCGGCGGCGGAGCATCGGACATCGGCTTCGCCACCTCTGCCGACGGCGGAACGAGTTGGAACAACGGACTGCTTCCCGGCCTGACGAAGTTCGATGGCGGTAGCTACAACGCCGCCAGCGATCCGGTGGTGGCCTTCGATCAGGCGCATGGAATCTGGATGATCGCCTCGCTGGCGATCGCTACCGGCACGGATATCGTCGTGGTCAGCCGCTCCGCCGACGGACGCAGCTGGAGCAATCCAATCGTGGTGAGCGCCAGCCCCGACGCCGACAAGCAATGGATCACCTGCGATAACAATTCCGCCAGCGCCTTCTTCGGCTATTGTTATCTGGAGTGGGACGATCCCAGCAAACCGGCGAACGGCCTGATCTGGATGAGCGCGTCAAGCGATGGCGGCGTGACATGGAGCGCGGCGGTGAATACCGCGGATCTCGCGACAGGGCTTGGCGGCCAGCCGATCGTCGGGGCGAACGGCACGGTCATCGTGCCCATCGAAAACGCCGACGGTACCCGGATGCTCGCTTACACTTCCACTGACGGCGGCGCGAGTTGGAGCGCGACGGTCACCATCTCAACCATCACCGATCACAGGGTGGCGGGAAATCTGCGCACGTCGTCGCTGCCGTCCGCTGCGGTCGACGCCAGCGGCAGAGTGTATGTCGTCTGGCAGGATTGCCGCTTTCGCGCCAACTGTGTCTCCAACGACGTCGTGCTAAGCACCTCCACCGACGGAAGTAACTGGACTGCCCCCATCGGCATTCCCATCGACGCAGTTACCAGCACAGTCGACCACTTCATTCCGGCGCTCGCCGTCGATGCGACAACCAGCGGCGGTTCAGCACATCTCGCGCTGGCGTACTACTTCTATCCCATCGCGGCTTGCTCGGCCGCGACATGCCAGCTCGATATCGGCTTTGTCTCTTCGTCGGATGGCGGCAACAGTTGGAGTGCGGCGACGACGCTGGCCGGACCGATGTCGCTGGCATGGTTGCCGAGCACGTCGTCGGGGGTGATGGTCGGCGATTACGTGGCGGCGGCATATGCCAACGGACAACCGCACGCGATCTTCGCAGTCGCGATGGCGAATTCCGGAAGTGAATTCAACGAAGCAATGTTTACTCCGACCAATCCTCTTCCCCAGATAACCCGCGCGGGTCGCGCAGCAATGCGTGCCGAGGCGACGATCACACGCGCCTCAGATCATCCGCCGCGACGGTATTACGATCTCGACCACGAGCACCCGATTCCGCGGCGCAGGAAGTAGCGCGACATGGCACGGGCTGCGTGCCTGCGCGACGAAAAGCAGATCCCTCCTCGGGCTGAAGCCGTCGTCATGATGACAATTCTGCCAGAGGAGGCATCATTCAGGGGACGAGCTCATAACGTTATTCACCAGCAAGCTCACAACGTTATTCAGGGGACGAGCTCATAACGTTATTCAGGAGATGAGCCGATCATGCTGTTCACGAGCCCACTTCATCCCGTGAATTGTCATCACGAGCGAAGCGAGGGATCTGCTGTTCGCATCGTAGTGGTCTTCTTGGACATCCCGCACTGCCCACGGCTGACTGCTGACTGCTGATTGCCGAATGCTGACTGCACTTCACCGTCCGCTTCCGGACAAACGATGCTGAATCCGGACGCGGTCACCGCAGCCACCTCACCCGCTCATCCGTTATCTCTGCTCTTTGCAAGTACTTGCTGGGCTCGCGCCATGGCCCTCAAAATGTAACTTCAGCGATGGAAAACTCAGTCTTCCGGAGAGACGCTGAATGCATAATCTGCTGCAAGACCTCCGCTTTGCCATCCGCCAGTTGCGCAAGAGCCCAGGTTTTGCGTTGACCACGATCCTGACGCTGGCACTGGGGATTGGCGCCACTACGGCGATCTTCAGCTTGATTCATGCCGTACTGCTGGAGCCGCTACCTTTTCCGGAGCCGGATCGAGTGATGTCGGCCGCATCGCTGGACCAGTCTGCCGGCAAACCCGGCATTCCCGAAAGCATCAGCTATCCGGATTTCTTCGACTGGCGTTCACGCAATCATTCTTTCGAGTCCATCGCCTCCTACCGCCGGGACGGGCTCACGCTCACCGGCGCGGGCACTCCCCGGTTGTTGGAAGGGCAAATCGTTTCCTCCGACTTCTTTCGCGTGCTGGGCGTGAACCCGATACTTGGCCGGGGCTTCGTGCGCGACGACGAGAAGCCCGGCACTCACGTCGTCGTCCACAGCCATGAAAGCTGGCAGTCTATCTTCGGCGGCGCATCCGACATTGTGGGACGCGCCATCACCCTGGACAACAAGAGTTACAC
>JBARGS010000359.1:0-12008 GCA_049798495.1 Candidatus Korobacteraceae bacterium
CTCACCCCGGACGTGCTGGTATGGCAAGCCAGTTCGCGTCGCGACCGCAAGGCCGTGGGCGGAGAGCTTCATGCCGACGAAGCGAAAGCCGGCACGCTGGTGGCAACCGTGATTTCGCTTTCCGCGATTATTGCTGCTTCCACACTGCACGTCGCCGATCCTTCGCACATGTCGACTCTCGAGGCGGCCAAAGCGCTGAGCCCACTGGGAAGTCTGGCCCCCATCATCTTCTCGCTGGGCATCATCGGATCGGGCATGATCGCTCTGCCCATCCTGGTTGCCTCCATGTGCTTCAGCATCGCGGAAGCAGCGGACTGGAAGGCTGGCTTGACCATGCCCGCCTGGGAAGCGCAGCGCTTCTACATCCTCATTTCAGCCACGGTGTTTGTGGCTGCCATTATCGATTTCGGACACATCAATACGGTCAGCGTGCTGTACTGGTCGCAGATTTTTGCCGGTGTCCTGACCGTTCCCATTCTCTGGTTCATTTTGCTGTTGGGCAACAATGCCCGCCTGATGAACCGCAGAAATAGCGTGTTCGAGAATATCTGCCTCGGTGGAGCGGTCGCCGGGACGCTCACCGCGAATGCGATCTATCTCTGGATGCAATTCGTCAGGGACTAGGGTCAGGGGTGAGGGAGTAGTTTTAAAAAAATGGGCTAAGGGATTAGAAACCAGAGATCAGGGCCAGGAAGACCGACTACACATATCCGTGACTAATCCCTAGTCCCTGATTATCCCTTTCGCCGGATGTACAGCACCTTCTGGACCTCAGCTACGACGTCGCCGGCTTCATCCTTTACCTGAACGACGAACGTCGGCTCATACTTCTCCTGGGTCGCAACTTTGGCGCGAATCTCGTCGAGTTGTTCGTCGCTGAGCCGGAATTCGGCCTTCACTCTTCCCTTCCCCGGCTTGCGGAAGCGAATCGTCGCCGCCTTGTCCCACACAATGTAGTCGCGACCAAGATTGTTCATCAGCATCAACATGTAGAACGGATCGGTCATGGAGTACAGCGAGCCACCGTAATGGGTGCCGACATAGTTGCGGTTCCAGAAGCGCAGCTTCATCTCGACGTCGACGGCTTTGTTGTCGGGACTCCACTTTACGCGGATTCCCGCTCCCAATATCGGCGGCCAGATATTAATGGCGCGGATCATCAGTCGCTGGATCTTGGTGCTCATGAAGATGACGGATTCTTTAACAAGGGTATCTAGATTTTCACGCGGAGCATAGACCAAGGATTTAGCTGACGCCGCGCAGCAACTCTGGTACTCTCGCCCCACAGGAACGCTGAAATTATGCCGCCTCGTAAACCCTCGATCAGGCCGGCTCGACGCAAGTCCGCCAAGGCACTCGCCGCTCCTCCCAGTCGCGACCAGCACGAGCTGGTCATCATCTCGGGCATGAGCGGAGCCGGAAAGGCCTCTGCTCTAAAGACCTTCGAGGACCTCGGCTACTACTGCGTCGACAACCTGCCGGTGGGGCTGATGGCCAACTTCGCCGAACTGGTGCTCGACACGCTAGAGATTCAGCGCGCGGCGCTGGTGGTGGACATCCGCGAAGGCGCGCGCCTGGATAAGCTGCCGCAGACTCTGGCTTCGCTGCGGCGCTTGGTCAAGATGACGGTGCTGTTCCTCGAGGCCGATGAGGAATCTCTGCTGCGCCGCTACAGTGAAACGCGACGCCCACATCCGTTGGGGCGCAATACTTCCGTTCGAGCTTCCCTGGCGTCCGAACGGCGACGGTTGCAGCCGGTGAAAGCGCTTGCCGACCTCGTGGTCGACACCACGAAGTTCAACGTGCACGAACTGCGCTCCCAGCTGATCGAACGCTTTCAGGGCGGCAAGCGCGAAAAGAATATCCTGATCTCCTGCGTGAGCTTCGGCTATCGCGAAGGCGTGCCCGACGACGCGGACCTGGTTTTCGACGTTCGCTTCCTGCCGAACCCCCACTTCATCCCCAAATTTCGGCCATTCACTGGGCGCCATCCAGCAGTCGCGAGATATATCCGTTCCTTTCCGCAGACCAAGGAATTCATCCGCCGAATCTCCGAGCTGCTGATCTACCTGATCCCGCACTACATCCGCGAAGGTAAGAGCTATCTCACCATCGCCTTCGGCTGCACCGGCGGCAAACATCGCTCCGTCATGATCGCCGAGGATGTGAAGAAGCGGCTGAGCAAGGCTGGTTACAACGTGAAGGTCGTGCATCGCGATTCGCCGGTGGAGAGCTAGTCACACTCTGATAGGTCTTGTTGGAGGGGACGGCCTTCAGATTCTACGCGAGCACTGATTTCGGATTTCGGCGGTGAGTACGAGTACCAGAAATCGAGCGCCGCAGGCGCGGAAGAGCTTAGCCCAGCCTTTCAAGGCTGGATACGCGTCGCGTTATGAATTCGAGTCCCGTAGGGACGACCGAGCTCGTTACCCAAACACAAATCGCGGATCGTATGGAATCCCAGATTTTTTCAACAACGTTAGAAACTCCTGCTCAAAGCTCGCCTGTGACGTGGCAGGCGTGATCCTCACCATTTCCCCCTCTCCGCAAATCCAGTAGAATCGGTAATTGCACCGTCCCGGTTCCCATGCGCCTTGGCTTGCGCTGCGCTCCCCAGCGCTCAGCCTTTATTTGCGGAGACTATGCGTCGAATAAACCGCCTTCTCCGATACTTCAAGCCCTATTGGTTTTACCTGCTGCTCTCGGTAATCTCAATGGCGCTGGTAGGACTGCTGGACGCATTCCGGCTTCTGCTCATCGGACCCGTTCTCGACAAAGTTCTGAACCCGGCTTCGCAGTCGCGCGAACTCCCGCTCTTCCGCATGCCCGGCACCGGTCAGCCTATCGAACTGCGCTGGTTTGTCCCCGGCTACTTCCACAACGTGTGGACTGTCGTGGCTTTCGCGTTGGTGGGCTCGACGGTGTTGAAGGGCCTCTTCGACTACGGCGGCACCTATCTGGCCAACTATGCCGGCTTCGGCATGGTCACCGACCTGCGCAATGAACTTTACACCGCGACGCTCCGCCGCTCGGTTGCGTTCTTCCAGAAGTATTCCACCGGCACACTGCTGTCGGCGATCGTGAACGATGTCGAGCGCGTCCAGTTCGCCATGTCCAGCGTGCTGGCGGAATTCCTCCAGCAATTTTTCACTTTCCTGTTCACCGGCCTCGTCGTGGTGCTGCTTGGCCGGAGGCTGACGTGGGTCCTCATTATCTTTGTGCCGGTCGTCGTCATGGCGGCCCGCCGCATCGGGCACCGCGTTCGCACTACCACGCGCCGCGGTCAGGACAAGCTCGCCGAAATCCAGAACATCCTGCACGAAACTATTACCGGTGTCCGCATCGTCAAGGCCTTCTGCATGGAGGCATGGGAGACACTCCGATTCCGGGAAGCCGCTCGCCGTCTGATGAAGGCCAACTTGCGCTCCACCAGCGCCTTCGCCATCAGCTCGCCAATGATGGACATCTTCGGCGCCATCGCCATCGCGATGCTGATCCTGCTGGGCCGTGAACACATCAAGCACGGCTACTTCAGCGAGGGCATCTTCATCGCCTTCATCATCGCTGTCTTCAAGCTCTACGAGCCGGTGCGCAAGTTTGGCCAGTTCAACAACAGCTTTCAGCAAGCGCTAGGTGCGTCTGAGAAGATCTTCGACTTCCTCGATGCCTACGACGACGTTCGCGAGAAGCCCGGCGCCGTCAAGTTGCCACCGTTCCGCGACGCCATTCGCTTCGATCATGTCTACTTTGGCTATTCTCAGGCCGGAGACGACCGCGAGGTGCTGCACGATATCAACCTCGAGGTCAGTCCCGGCGAGGTCGTCGCCATCGTAGGCTCCAGCGGATCGGGCAAGACGACGCTGGTTCACCTGCTGCCGCGCTTCTTTGACGTCACCCGTGGCCACCTCCTGATCGACGGCCACGACGTCCGCGACATGACTGTCTCATCGCTGCGCTCGCAGATCGCCATCGTTACCCAGGACACAATCCTGTTCAACGACACGGTGCGCAACAATATCGCCTATGGTCATCCCGAGATCGCCATGCATCGCATCGAAGAAGCCGCTCGCGCTGCGCTGGCGCACGACTTCATCATGGCGCTGCCTGACGGTTACGATTCCATCGCCGGCGAACGCGGCTTGCGCCTCAGTGGCGGCGAACGGCAACGGCTCTCCATCGCCCGCGCCATCCTGAAGAACGCACCCATCCTGATTCTCGACGAAGCCACTTCGGCCCTCGATACGGAAAGTGAATCGCTGGTGCAATCGGCCTTGCAGAACCTGATGGCCGGGCGTACGGTATTCGTCATCGCGCATCGCTTGTCCACCGTCCGCCGCGCCGACCGCATTCTGGTTCTGGAAAATGGGATGATCACCGACGAAGGCTCGCACGAATGCCTGATTGGTCATACTGGAACCTATCGCCGGTTGTATGATTTGCAGTTCGAAGATATCGAAGCCGCTTCGGGAACTGAGTAACTCTGGCCATGAATATCCGTTCCATGACGGGCTATGCCCAGGTAAAGGCGCACGTGGACGACCAGCTCACGCTGACGCTAAGCCTCAAGTCGGTCAACCACCGCTTCCTCGATCTGCACCTGCGCCTGCCCAACGAACTCGATCCGGTGGAGATGAAAGTCCGCCGCACCTTGAAGGAGCGCCTGCACCGCGGACATATCGAAGTAACCTTGAGCCTGGAACGTAGTGGCGGCGCAGCCTTTTCGGTGAACCGCGAACTGGTAGGCGGCTACCTGCGCACCTTCCGCGACGTTGCGGAGGAGTTTGGCGTCAGCGCCGAACCCGACCTGAATGCGGTTCTCAAGCTGCCCGGCGCATTGAACGCCGCTGAAAACGGCGATGCCATGGCCGCACTGGAAAAGCAGGTGACGACGGCTCTGGAAGAATGTATCGAGCGTCTGAACCTTATGCGTGAGGAAGAGGGTCGCGGCGCAGTTCTGGAGTTGCGCAATCGCCTGACGCACCTGTCTTCCTCCACCCACGAAGTGGAGCAGCTTCGCGGCCGCGTGCTGAAGGCGTACCACGAAAAAGTTCAAGGGCGCATGCAGGAGTTGTTGAGCTCGCACGTCGATCACGACCGCATCCTGCAAGAGGCCGCCATGCTGGCCGAGCGTAGCGACATTCAGGAAGAGGTGGTGCGGATGAAGAACCACATCCAGCACTTCGTTTCGCTTCTCGACGCCGGCGGCGAAGTCGGCAAGAAACTCGACTTCCTGCTACAGGAGATGAACCGCGAAGCCAACACCCTGATGTCGAAGACCACCGGCGTGGCCGGCGAAGCGCTCCGCATTACCGAACTGGGTCTCTCCATGAAGTCGGAGATCGAGAAAGCCCGCGAGCAGGTGCAAAACCTGGAATGAGCGGAATGATCTTCATCATCTCGGCGCCGTCGGGCTCGGGGAAATCTACCCTCACCAATGAGCTGCGCCGCATCGTGCCCAATCTCGAGTTCTCCATCAGCTACACCACCCGTCCGCCGCGAGGCAGCGAACAGTCCGGCCGCGAATATTTCTTCATCACCCGCGAAGAGTTTGAGCGCATGATCCGCGAGGATGAATTTCTGGAGTACGCCGAAGTCTTCGGCAACTACTACGGCACGGCCAAGCGCTTTCTGGGCGAGGCCACGGCGCGCGGCCACGATCTGCTGCTCGATATCGACGTGCAGGGCGCGGCCCAGGTTAAGCAGCGGGCGCCCGAAGCCATCAGCATCTTCATCCTGCCGCCCTCGCGCGAGGAACTGGAACGCCGCCTGCGACGTCGCGCCGAAGCCGATGATCAGCTGCAGCGGCAACTGTTGGGTGACGGCGCCCGGCTGTTCAATACCGAAGCCATTATCCAGCGCCGGCTGCAAACCGCTTCCCGCGAGATTGAGAATTTCTGCCAGTACGACTATATTTTGGTCAACGATCGGCTGGAGGAGTCCATCGACATCCTCACGTCGGTCGTGGAATGTGAGCGGCTGAAGCGCTCCCAGGCCGTCCTGACCGCAAAGGATCAGAAGGTGCGGGAGATCGCCGACCAAGCCTTGCGTGCGCAGATGATGAGGCAGGTCGAAGCCATTCTGGCAACGTTCGATGAATCCCGCTTTCGTACTGTCACGGAGTGAACCATGAAACTGGTTGAAGGGTTCGACAGCAATTATCGTTATGTCCTGGTGGCCGCGCGCCGCGCCCGTCAGATCCAGAACGGCGCCCGCCCGGTTGTAGAAACTCACTCGCGCAAACCCTGCCGCATCGCGGAAGAAGAGATCCAGGCCGGCAGAGTGAAGTGGGAAATCCCCCCTGCCAAGGCAGCGATGGCAAGCGCCGAGATCGTAGAGCCGGCGACGGGACCAGACGGCGACGATTAGACTCGACGTCTTCTGCCGATACGCGACTCAGCAGACAACTGCGAAAAACCCAATCGCCCGCCGTCGAAACGCGCGCTGCTTTACTGCGCCATGAGCCCGGAATCGTATTGCTGTTCTCACAAGCGTTCCGGCCACGCGTATTTGCTTTTCTGAGTTCTGCCAAGCTATAGAGCCGCACCAGTTATCTTCCCTCGCCATCGCGCCGCCCCCGCGCCTTAGTCTGCCATCATATCCATTCCTTCTTTCCGGAACCTAAGGGGCGTCAAGCCACATCCATAACCGTCATGAGACCCCCGTGCGACGAGGCGGTCATGCAGGCGCAAGGCGCGAGTTCGCCTTGCCACGGGTCCACTGGGACCTGGGTTCTTGCAGCCACCATTCTCGCCTCCAGTATGGCGTTCATCGATAGCACCATCGTCAATGTCGCCTTGCCCGCACTGCAAGCTGACCTTGGCGCCAGCGTGGTCGGTGTGCAATGGGTGATCGAATCCTATGGCCTGACGCTTTCAGCTTTGATACTGGCGGGTGGAGCGATGGGAGACGCGTTCGGCCGGCGGCGTATGTTTCTGCTGGGCGTCGCAACATTTGCCGTTGCCTCTGCCGGATGCGGGTTCGCCCGCGACCTCCATCAGCTGATCTTCGCTCGCGCCATCCAGGGTATCGGTGCGGCCTTTCTGGTTCCAGGCAGCCTGGCGCTTATCAGCGCCTCCTTCGAGGACAAAGAGCGCGGCCGGGCCATCGGCACGTGGTCCGGGTCGACGGCCATTACCACCGCGATTGGTCCCGTGATCGGCGGCTGGCTCATCCAGCACTGGTCGTGGCGTTGGGCTTTCTTTTTGAATGTACCGCTGGCGGCTGCGGTTATCGCGATTGCACTGTGGCGCGTACCCGAAAGCAAGAGCCGTCATCGACAGCCCATTGACTGGTGGGGCGCGGCAGCTGTCACATTAGGCTTAAGCGGATTGGTCTTCGGCTTTCTGGAGTCCGCAAACCTGGGCTGGAGAAATCCATGGATCATCGCAGGCCTCGCCGGTGGTGCGCTCTGCATAGCAGGCTTTCTGTTCATTGAAGCGAGAGCTCACTCGCCCATGGTGCCGCTCGTCTTGTTTCGCTCGCGAGCCTTCAGCGGAGCGAATCTGCTCACGTTCTTTCTATATGCGGCGGTCGGGATTTTCTTCTTCTTGTTTCCTCTCGATCTCATCCAGGTGCAGCGATACACCGCGACCCAAGCCGGAGCCGCGATCCTGCCCTTGATCCTGCTGATGTTCCTTCTGTCGCGCTGGTCGGGAGGACTTGTCGATCGCTACGGGCCTCGTTTGCCGTTGATTGTCGGACCCCTGGTTGTCGCCTCCGCTTTCCTGCTGCTTGCCCTTCCCTCTATAGGAAGCAGCTACTGGAAGAGCTTCTTTCCCGCTCTGACCGCGCTCGGACTTGGCATGGCCCTGAGCGTTGCGCCGTTGACCACAGTGGTCATGCAATCCATCGAGCCGGATCGTGCTGGAACCGCTTCAGGAATTAACAATGCGGTGGCGCGCGTATCAGGACTGCTGGCTATTGCAATTCTCGGAGTCGTCATGGTTGCGGCATTCGGAGAACGCCTCCATCGTTCCCTGGCCGGGTTGGAAATGCCACCGCAGGCACGAACAGAACTGCAATCCAACCAGAACAAGTTAGCTGCGCTGCGCGCCCCGGCCGGAGTAGAACCAGCAACTGCAGTCGTGGTCGACAGCTCCATTGCGGTGGCTTTCCAGTACGGCTTCCGATTGATAATGTGGATTTGCGCGGCATTGGCTGTAGCCAGCGCTGCCGTCGCGTGGCGGATGATTGGCTCCCGTCCCTTACAGGAACCGGTCTCCGCGGCGCAGGAGTCGCTTTCCGGCCCAATTCGTTCTGGAATGCGAGTCCAGCGGCAACATCTTTCCATCTAATTAATTTTCCGCAGGGTATCCATTCATAAGCGAAAGGCATATTGCGCATGACGAAACCCACACTGTTGACAGTCGACGACGATCCTAATGTCCTGAAAGCGATCGAGCGTGACCTGCGCAGTCACTACGGAGAGCACTACCGCGTCCTGCGCGCGGATTCCGGCGATGCGGGATTAGGCATTCTCCGCGAACTTCGTGTGCGCAATGACGCTGTCGCTCTCTTGCTTGCCGATCAGCGCATGCCGCACATGGATGGCATCGGCTTCCTGACCGAGGCCAAGAAACTCTATCCCGACGCCAAGCGCGCGCTGCTCACGGCCTATGCCGACACCAGCGCCGCCATCAACGCCATCAATGAAGTCAATGTGCATTACTTCTTTCTGAAGCCGTGGGATCCACCGGCCCAGCATCTGTATCCGGTGCTCGACGACTTGCTGGAAGACTGGACGGCATCGTATCGTCCGCCGTACGAAGGCATTCGCGTGCTGGGCACGCGCTGGTCTTCGCGAGCCTATGACGTGCGCGATTTTCTGGCGAGGAATCACGTTCCGTACCAATGGATCGATGTCGAGCTTGCCTCCGAAGATCCCGAGGTAAAGCAACTCATCGCTTCCATCGGTGACGATGCGGCAAAACTGCCGCTCACTTTGTTCCCCGACGGCACACGTATGTTTCAGTCGACTCCGGCTGAGCTAGCTGAGAAGATCGGCCTTAGAACCCGAGCCGAGACCCAGTTCTACGATCTCGCCATCGTCGGCGGCGGTCCCGGCGGCTTGGCGGCTGCTGTTTATGGCGCGTCCGAAGGATTGAAGACGGTGATGATCGACCGTGAGGCGCCCGGCGGACAGGCCGGTCTGAGCTCGAAGATCGAAAACTACCTTGGCTTTCCCGCGGGACTCAGCGGCGGCGATCTGGCCCGCCGTGCCGTCATGCAGGCGCAGCGCTTTGGGGTGGAGATCATCGCTCCCCAGGAAGTGGTTGAGCTTCGCGCCGAAGGCCCCTACCGCATTTTGAAGCTGGCGAATGGCAGCGAAATCTCCTGTCACGCTGCACTGATTGCCACGGGGGTTCAGTGGCGACGCTTAGAGGTGCCGGGCATGGACCGCCTGCAAGGTGCGGGCATCTACTATGGCGGAGGCACGCAGGAGGCAATCTCCTGCAAGGGAGAAATCGTTTATGTCGTGGGCGGCGCGAATTCGGCGGGCCAGGCGGCGCTCTACTTCGCGCAATATGCTGACAAGGTCGTAATGCTGGTGCGCGGAGAGTCGCTGGCCGCCACCATGTCTCGCTACCTTATCGATCAAATCGAGAAGACGCCCAACATCCAGTTGTGGGCCCATGCCGAGGTCGTCGAAGTTCACGGCGACACTCATCTGGAAGAGATCTCGGTGCTCTGCTCCGATACCGACAAAGTGGAACGGGTTCCAGCGAATTCTGTATTCATCTACATTGGGGCGTTGCCGAGGACCGACTGGCTCAACAAGACGGTCGCTCGCGACGATCGCGGCTTCGTGCTCGCCGGCCCCGACATGCTCAAGGATGGAAAGCGCCCTCCGAGCTGGAACCTGGATCGCGATCCATTTCTGCTGGAGAGCAGCTTGCCCGGCGTATTTGTCGTGGGCGATGTTCGCCACGGCTCCATCAAGCGCGTGGCGTCGGCTGTCGGCGAGGGTGCTATCGCAGTGCAATTCATTCATCGGTACATGGCGAAGGTGTAAACGATGCCTGGCGTCACACGAGAAGAACTTCGCACCGTTGCCGTTTTCCACGATCTTCCGGACGATCAGCTGGACTGGTTTCTGGAGCACTCGACCGAGATCCGCCTGGCTCCCGGCGATGTGTACGTCCGCGCCGGCGATCCCGCCGACCGAATGGTGGTTGTCCTGGAAGGCGAACTGCAAGCCCGCTTCGAAGCCGCGCCCGACCAGGTATTCACTACGGAGGCCGGAAGTGTCTCTGGCACTCTGCCGTACTCGCGTATGACGGTCTTTCCCGCCAACGGCAGAGCGGTGAAACCCTCGCGAATCCTCACCTTTCCCGCGGCGCTCTTCCACGATCTGGTAAGCCGGATGCCGGAACTCAGCAAGCGGCTGGTGGGAACGATGGTCGATCGCACGCGCGAGGCCACCCGCCTCGAGCAACAGCGCGACCGTCTGGCCGCGCTCGGAAAACTCTCCGCCGGATTGGCTCATGAGCTGAACAATCCCGCCGCCGCGGCTCGTCGCGCGGCTGAACGGCTACGCACGGTAATCGGCGAGGTTCGCCGTGCCGTGGCCACGCTGGAGCAGATCCAAATCACCGATCCCGAGCGCATTGCGATCGAGACCTTCGAGTCATCCTGCTGCTCTTCGGAGCGGGAGACGGATGTGCTGAAAGCAAGCCAGCTTCAGGATGAGATCGAACAGATGCTGCGGCAACATGGAATCAGCGATGGCTGGCAATATGCGGCATCTCTGGTCGAATCCGGGGCCCAGCCTGCGCCGCTGAAGACCATGCTGGATGCCGTGCGGCGCGAGGTTGCTGAGCCAGCGCTGAAACGAGTGTCCGCTATCGTCGAGATCAACGATCTGCTCGCCGAGATGGACAGCAGCACGGCCAAGATCTCCGACCTGGTGCGCGCCATCAAGGAATACTCGTACATGGACCAGGCGCCGGTGCAGGATGTCGACCTCAAGAAGGGCCTGGAGAATACATTGACGATCATGGGCCACAAGCTGAAGAAAGGGATCACCGTCAAACGTGAGTATCATCCGACGCCGCTTCTGGTGAACTCCTACGGAAGCGAGCTGAACCAGGTGTGGACCAACATCATCGACAACGCCATCGACGCGATGAAGGGGCAGGGCGACCTGCGCATCAAGACGTTCCCCGAGGGCGATTGCGCGGTGGTCGAGATCGGCGATTCCGGCCCGGGCATCCCGCCGGAGATTCAGTCACACATCTTCGAACCGTTCTTCACCACTAAGGGAGTGGGAGAAGGAACCGGGTTGGGTCTCGACACGTCGATGCGAATCATCCGCAAGCATCGCGGCGCAATCAACGTGATCTCGGTTCCCGGTGATACGCGATTCCAGATCCGCCTGCCCAGCATGAACTCCCGAGTTCACGATTGACGATCACTGTCTTCGCGCCTCGGCCTTCCGGCTTTGAAGGGGCGCAGCTTCAGCTGCGCCGTTGCGGCTGTTTTACTTTGTCATCCCGAGGAGGCCTTCAGGCCGACGAGGGATCTGCTTCTATGCCAAATGCAGTCTATTCCCCGCCCTTGTTCGCATGCGGATGGGTACGGTCGTACACCTCCATTACATGCTTGACCGTCAACTGCGTATAGCGCTGTGTGGTCGAAAGACGCTCGTGGCCGAGCATCTCCTGGATGGCGCGCAGGTCGGCGCCCTCCTCCAGCATGTGTGTTCCAAATGCATGCCGCAGCGTATGCGGATGCACATCCGGCGACAATCCTCGCGCCACGGCGATCTGCTTGACGATCCGTCCGACGCTTCGCGTCGTAAGCCGTGTGCCGCGAAGATTGATGAGCAAAGCCTTCTCGCCGGAATGCCGAGTCGCCCCCAGAATTTGTTGCCGCACCGGCAAGTACCCTTGCATCGCAGCTTTCGCTGAATCACCAAAGGGAACGTAGCGCTCTTTGCGGCCCTTGCCGCGCACTAGCACCACCTCGTTCGACCAGTGAATATCGTCGAGATTGATGCCGATCAGCTC
>JBARGS010000360.1:0-17388 GCA_049798495.1 Candidatus Korobacteraceae bacterium
GCCGAAGCAGCCCGCCAAGCCAGCGCCCGCGCCGGCAGCGGCTCAGGGAGGCGGCTTCACCCTAGGCGAACTGAAACTCACCGATGGCCAGATCGCCGTAACCGATTACCAGGCGCGTCAGGCACGCGCGGTGTACGACCACATTGACATCACGCTGAAAGACTTCGCGCCGGGTGAACCGTTCTCGCTGGATCTCACCGCGCACCTGCCGGGCAAAGGCGCGCAGACGCTTCGCCTGAGCGGCAATGGCGGTCCCATGAACAATGCCAATCTGGCGGCAACGCCGTTCAAGGGTACGCTGAAGCTGGATGAAGTTTCGCTGTCGGGAGTGCAGAAGTTTCTTAATTCGTCGGCGCTGGAAGGGACGGACGCGGTGATCTCGGGCTCGACCGACCTTTCCAACGCGAACGGCAAGACGACCGGCAGCGGTTCGCTGAAGCTGGCGAGTGCCGTTATTCACGGAGTGGAGGTAGGGTACCCCATCTCCGCCGACTTCGACCTGACCGACGACCTGACCAACGATTTGATCCAGATCAGAAAGTGCGCGCTCAAGCTGGGATCCACGCCGCTCGCCATCAACGGGACGCTGAACACGCATGGCACGACCTCGCTTGCGGACCTGAATCTGAGCACCTCGAATGCTTCGATCGAGGACGCGGCGCGGCTGGCGGCGGCGTTCGGCGTCGCCTTCAGTCCCGACGCCAAGATTGCCGGACAACTGACTGCCAACGTCCACGCCCAGGGACCGACCAACAATCTCGCATTCAACGGCAATGTGAGTGCGCGAAATTTGCAGATGACCGGCAAGCAGATCGCGCAGGCGGTGAAGGTGCCTTCCATGGACCTGACCATGACGCCGCAGCAGATTCAGTCCAACAACTTCACGGCAACTTCGGGAGCGACGTCTCTGGCAGTGCAGATGACGATCTCGCAGTACACCAGCACCTCGCCCAATGTCGACGCGTCGTTGCGAACCATCAACGGCAGGGTCGATGAGCTGCTGAACATTGCCAAGGCGTACGGAGTCAGCGGGACGGAGGGCATGAGCGGCAGCGGCAACATTACCCTCGACGTGCACGCGACCGGGCCGATTAAGAACACCGAGGCGATGAAGTTCACGGGTAGCGGTGCGCTCCAGAACGCCTCGCTGAAACTGCCTTCGTTGACCAAGCCGCTGAACATTCGCAACGCCACGCTGGGGTTCACGCAGAACTCGGTCAACTTTACGAACCTGGCAGCGTCGCTGGGATCGACCAATGCCAGCGGGAATCTCAGCATCGCCAACTTCCAGGCGCCGCGGCTGACCTTCGCACTCCAGGCGGACAAGCTTAACGTGACTGAGCTGGAGCAGATCACCGCCGCACCGAGCCAGCAGAAGGCTCCTGCCCGGAAGAAGGCGGCGGCGTCATGGACTCTGGTGCCCACCGCCGACGCCGCGCCCGCGCCGCAGCCAAGCTTTCTGGAACTGGCGACCGGCTCGGGCACGCTCGCCGTCGGCAGCATCACGTACGAACAGACGGTGCTGACCAACGCTCACTGCAACGCAACCCTGAACCGCGGCGTCATCGAGCTGTTTCCGCTGATCGCGCAAATCTACGGCGGCCAGGCGAATGGGAAGGTAACGGTTGACACGCGGCCCAATCCCATGACCTATGCCGTCATCGCCAAGCTGGCCAACGTCGACGCCAACCAGCTGCTTTCGTCGGTGTCATCGGTGAAGAACACGCTCTACGGGACGCTGGCGGCGAACACCAACCTCACGTTTGCGACTCCGCCGTCGGGTGACGTCGTGCAGACGGTGAACGGCACCATGTCGATGAACCTGGCGAATGGCAAGATCATGAAGCTCGATCTGCCGGGAGAGCTGTCGAAGGTGGGCAAGTTCGGCGGCGTGTCGCCCAAGGGGTACACTGCCATCTCGCAGATGAGCAGCACCTTCAACATCCATAACGGCGTGGCCCAAACCAACGACATGAAGGCGGCCCTGGATGTCGGGAACATGACGGCCAGCGGGACGATCAACGTGGTGAATCAGGACCTCAACATGCATGTGACCGCGGTGCTGAACAAGGGATTCAGCCAGTCGGTGGGAGGTACGGGAGTAGGCGGTTATTTGAACACCGCGCTGGCCAACAAGAATGGGGAACTGGTGATCCCCGTGATCGTTACTGGAACTATGAACCATCCCACGGTCTCGCCCGACGTGCAACAGATCGCCAAGATGAAGCTGAATAACCTGAACGGCCTGGGAGGACTGGCGGGGCTAATCGGCGGGCAGAAAGGTCAGGCCGGGAAGCCAGGGCAGAGCCAGCAGCAACAGCTGGGAAATACCCTGCAGCAGTTGTTGGGAGGATCGAAGAAGCAATAACGTCGCCCAACGTGATCTGTCGCATCGAAAACCGCGAGGCCCTTCGACAAGCTCAGGGCAGGCACTCGGGTGACCGCCACAGACAGATCTGTTCAAGCACAGTGCAAGGTGCGTTTGGCAGTTAACATCTGTACCCCTTGTACCCATCGGTTGACAGGCTGCCGTACGACCTGATATGGCTAACCATATGAAGACGACCATCCAGATTCCCGACAGTCTGTTTCAGGAGGCGCGCCGGCTGGCGCAGCGGGAAAAGACCACGCTGAAAGCCCTGGTCGAACAGGGACTGCGTCGAGCCCTGGCGGAGCGCAAAGAAGTGAGCGGCTTCCGTCTTCGCAAGGCTACGTTCAAGGGCCACGGGCTCCAGCGTCCGCTGGCTGGAGCGTCCTGGGAACAGATTCGGGAGCTGAGTTACGAAGGCCGGGGCGCATAAAATCAGCTCATCGGCATTCAGACGGAACGCCAGCAAGCGACGCTTTTTCCGATCTTACAAATAAGTTCGCCATGATCGCCGTTGACAGCAACGTTCTGGTATACGCTCATCGCGAAGACTCCGCTTGGCACGATGCAGCCTACGCTTGTGTTCGGGGCCTGGCGGAAGGACGTGATCCCTGGGCGATACCCTGGCCATGCGTTCACGAGTTCCTGGCCATCGTGACCCATCATCGGATCTACGCACCACCGACACCCTTGACACGCGCACTCGATCAGGTGCAATCATGGCTGGAATCGCCGAGCCTGGTGTTGCTTTCTGAGACAGAAGAGTACTGGCGCCGGATCCAGGCTGTGTTGCAGTCGGCCCGCGCGTCCGGCCCCCAAGTCCACGACGCAAGGGTTGCCGCACTTTGTCTGGAGCATGGAATCGGTGAGCTGTGGACAGCAGATCGGGACTTTTCGCGGTTCCCGGCGCTGAAGGTGCGGAATCCGTTGATCAGCTAAAAGAGATCGCTACAGCCGGACCAGGCGTCGGGTGCCCCGGTCTGAGCGGGTCTCTTACTTCTCCTCGGCTAAGTGAACTTCGACCAGATGAAGCTCTGTATCCGCTACCCTGCCGTGGTGATGATACTCGTATCCGACCATCCCTACTCCAGAAACCAATTCAACTCGGATGTTATCGGGATTTGTTCTGTACTCCAGAAAGTAACCTGCTTGTGAGGTTGGCACGGATCGCGGGACTCGTCTGTGACGATTTGAATTCACACCCCAAGACGGAAAACCCCACCCAAGCAAGAGAATCTTGGGTGGGGCACTTTCAAGTTCTTAAGTGTTGGAAATCCTAGGTGCTGCTATGTTCGAGCAGTCCTTTTTCCAGCTTCTCCTGGCACTCGATGCAGTGGCGCGTCCAGGGTACGGCTTCCAGCCGCTTGGCGTTGATCTCTTCGCCGCAGGAGATGCACTGGCCGAACGTGCCTTCGCGAATGCGGTCCAGCGCGCCGTCCACCATCTGCAAGAGCTGGCGTTCATTGTTGCTCTGATGAAACAGGAACTCCTTGTTGTAGGAGTTGGCGGCCCGGTCGGCAACGTCCTGCGCCGATTCCACGTCGGCGTCGCGTCCATCCTGCGCGGTGCGCGTCATGGAGTGCCGCAATTCGCGCTGGCGCTCCTCCAAACGCTTTTTGAAAGCCTCTAACTTTTTCTTCTCCATAGGTTCGTGCCCTGCCAATCCCGCGCGGGGCCCGTTGGCCCCAACCAGCGAAAAATGCTCCGTGCGAACGGGAATGATATGCGTCCGGGAGAACGCGCGTCAACTGCAACGCTCACACCTCCCTGTGCATGCCCGGATACAAAACACTTGGATGCCGGGCGCGCGGCGGGTGATTCAGCAGCAAAAAAGCGGCCCTGAGGCCGCTCTTTGGAAAGAGGCAAGCGAGGAGGGATCTTTCAGGGAAGGCGATGCAAGGTGTCGTCCCGCAGTGCGAGACAAACAGAGAGATGTCGAGACAACAGGAATAGACTGAATTTCAAGGTTGTTGTGCCTCTTCGGTGATCCTAAGCAGTGCACTTTAGGTTCCAAATTGGGAAAGGAGAATGCCGAGAGGTGGAGAGCTGTGTGCTAAGTGACTGAGGGATTGCGGGATATCGTCGATAGCGAGCGAGACTTTGCGAGCTGTTTCTTGAGTGGAATTACTTACAGCGAATGGTATTGCCATGCAAACTTTAGGCGGTTAGATTCTTATTTTCACCTGCGCTCTTCCCTTCGATAATCTTCAATTTGTTGAGCAGCGCCTTGTAGCTGATCTTCAGGATTTTCGCGGCCTGCCGCCGGTTCCAGCGCGTTTGGGTCAAGACGCGCTCGATGGCTTCGCGCTCGGCCGACATGGCGGCCCGTCTTCCGATCTCCAACAGAGAGGGGGAGTCGAGCTCCATGCCATTTCCATTAGCCGCATTGATAGGGATGGTGGCAGGGTGCTCGGCGGACTGATCAGCCGGCGCCTTCAGTCCCCACAGAGGACTTGTCCCTGTCAGGGAACTGACAATTGGCTTCGCGGTCGAGAGCTCGCGAATGATCTGCGCTTCGTTGCCCACGATCACGTAGCGCTTAACCATGTTCTCCAATTCGCGGATGTTGCCGGGCCAGCTGTATTCCATCATGCGGGTGACGGCATACTCGCTGAAGGGCGGGGGCTGCTTACCGTAGAACTCGCTGTACTTGCGCTGGAAGAAATCGAGGAAGACGAGGATCTCCTCCTGGCGTTCGCGCAAGGGAGGGATGTGAATGGTGATAACGTTGAGGCGATAGAACAGATCTTCGCGGAACAAGCCTTCGCGCACCGCGCTTTCCAATGGCTTGTTGGTCGCCGCCAAAACGCGGACATCGACGGAGATATCGCGCTTGCCGCCCAGGCGGGAGAAGCCTCCGTCCTGCAGAACGTGCAGCAGCTTGGCCTGCAGCGCCGGATGCATCTCGCTGACTTCATCCAGAAAGAGCGTGCCGTTGTTGGCCAGGTCGAACTTGCCCAGCTTCTGCCGGTTCGCACCGGTGAAGGCGCCGGGCTCGTAACCAAACAATTCGCTCTCCAGCAACTCATGCGGTATGGCGGCGCAGTTGACCTTGACGAAGGGCTTGTCGCCCCGCAGCGACTGGGCATAGATCATGCGCGCGACCACTTCCTTGCCGGTCCCGCTCTCGCCTCGAATCAGCACGGTAGCCGTCGTATCCGCTACCTGCTCGATGGTGTTCTTCACTTCTTCCATCTTCGGACTGGTGCCGAAGAGGCCGGCAAAATCGCTGTTGCGCCGGACCCGATCACGCAACTGTGCGACTTCGCCGGAAGGGCGTTGCTTCTCCAGAAGCTTGTTGATTCGGAAGTCGAGGTCCTTGGCTTCGAAGGGCTTGCTCAGATAATCGTCGGCGCCCAATTTGGAAGCCTGAAAGATGATCTCCGGATCGTGCTGGGCCGACAGTAGCACGACCGCAGCCTCAGGCTTGGCTTGCTTGATTCGCTCAAGGGTATCAAGGAGATTGCCGTTCGGACCGGAGAGACCAAGCAATATCACAACCGGGTCGTAGACACGGGCGATGCGAAGAGCTTCTTCTCCGGAAGCAGCGTTGGTGACGTCCAGCCCCCGCCGCAGTAACTGAGCCGTCATCATTCTGCTGACATTGGCATCATCTTCCACCACCAGCACACGAACCTTCTGAGCTGGGACCATGACGCCTCCGTTTGCATCTACATCGCTCGAAGAGAGTATTCTCCGCCCCACACAGGGAAACTGGCGTTCAACTATGAGAAGTTAGATGCCCACTTTTGGGTTGCACGAACAACTCCGAAAATGGGGAACAGCCAACCCACAGGCACAGAACAACTCTGCAATTCAGAAGTTTGTGCTGTGATTGTAACTCGCTCTCTGCCGGGAACGACAGTCCCGCAGCAAAATTTTCTTGAGAGCGGCAGGGCGGGAAAGAAAACGAAAGGCGACCGAGGTCGCCTTCTTTCAGAAATGCACTCAGAACCGGACGTTCAGGGCCAAATGCCCACTTGCCTCAGTTACCGCCGGAAACCGTCCGCAGCTTCCCGGGCATGAAGTGATACGGCGGCCACGGTCCAGTGATGGTCACGTGGCAGTCCTTGAAGTGCCGGGTTGCAGTGTCGTAACGATTCTGATACTTGACAACGGAGGTGGAGTCGATGAGGTGAGCGAAATCGATGAGCATTCCGCCGGAATCGGTGCGTTTGCAGATGACGTCTTCCTCGAGAGGCGAAAACAACTTGTGCACCTGCATGGACAGCGCGCGAGCCTTGGTCTGCCGTTCTCTTTGCCTTGTCGCCTTCTCCCGCAACTTGCGCAGGTATTCGCCGCCAACTTCGTTGGGCAGTTCGGCGATAGCTTCTTCGATCTTGCCGTCCTTCACCAGAAGCTTGAAGTGCATTTCCGCCTTGCCGCGCAGACGGTCAACCGTCTCCATGAAGGTCTTGCGATTGGCTCGCACGGCCCGGCGCAGGGCTTCGTCGGAATCGAAGATAGTGCCGAAGCGGAAAGGAAGAACGGTGAGAGTCCGGAAGCACTCGCTGACCACTCGGGCGTGATCGACGATGGATTGCTGGGTAAGGGGTTGGCCTGCGGAATAATCGCTGACGATAACGGCAAATTCTCCGCTGGGGCAGGCAAAGACCGAAGCGCCGTTAATGCCTCGGAGGTTTTCTATCGCAAAGGGGCGCCGGGCTCGTGTGCTGCTTTGGAGACCCTGCTGCTCGGTAATACAGTACGCGTACCACGCCATCTTAGTCTCTCCTGGGAGTACTCGCACACAGATTTTCGGGCGCTGTGCATGAGGGATTCTTGACTTTCGAACGTGGAATTGCAGATTCAGGCTTTAGTCGGGAGCGGACGAGGACCATCCCCCAACTCCTCTATCCTAAGCCTTGGACAGGGGAAACTGCAACCAGCAACTTACTGCGGCAGCAGGTTTTTTCGGAATTACGAGGATACGCGGCGCGCACTAACGCCGTTTCTTGGGCGCCGGTTTCTTAGCGGCGGCCTTGGCCGCAGGCTTGGAAGACTTCTTCGCGGGTACTTGCGGGATCTCGACCGCCTCGGCGGCGGCGCGCCGCTCCAGGGCTTTGGTCACAACATACGCCATCTCAGCGACCGGGGAGGGCTTGCCGGTCCAAATCTCAAACTGGCGCGCGCCCTGCTGTACGAACATCTCCAGGCCGGGAATGACTTGCAGGTTCTTGGCGACCGCCATCTTGATCAGGCGCGTCTCCGCCGGCGTATAGACCAGATCGAACACGTACTTGGTGTTCAGTTCCTTTTCTTCCACGGGAGACTGCTTGCCGTCCATGCCGACCGGGGTCGCGTTGATGATGACGTCGAAGGATTGCTTGGCCACGTCGGCCCGCTTCACGTATTTGGCCTTCGCCTGCCGCGCCAGCGTCTGCCCTTTTTCCGGCGTGCGGTTGGTGATGAAGACCTCCGCACCGCGAGCCTTCAACCCAAAAGCGGCAGCCCGCGCCACACCTCCGGCGCCCAGGATCAGCACACGCGCGCCGGAGAGTTGCATACGCTGTTCCAGCGGAATGACGATCCCCGCCACATCAGTATTGAAGCCATAAAGCTTGCCGTCGGCGGCGCGCACAATCGTATTGCAGGCGCCAATCTGGCGGGTCAGCGGGTCGGAGTTTTCCAGAGCCGCAACGATCTCCTGCTTATACGGCATGGTGATGCTGAGACCGCGGATGGGAATGTCGTGGACGCAAGCCAGCAGGTCCTTCAAGTTCTTGGCGTGAAGCGCCAGATAGACGGCGTTGACCGTTTCGCGGCGGAAGGCGGCGTTCATCATGACCGGAGACAGCGAATGAGCGACCGGGTCCCCGGCTACGCCGTAAACCTGGGTGGCCTGGTCGACCATGTCGATGCGGTAGATGTCGCGCAGTTCGCTGGCCAGGACTTGTCCGGGAGCGGTTTCCTCTCCGCGAGCTCCTGCACCGAAGGTGAAGACGCTGCCGGCACGCACGCCCAGCACGCGGCTAATGATGCCCTGTTCCCCCATGCAAACGCCGACCATCTCGTGCCGGCCGGAGTTGGCCTCCAGAAACTTCATCATCACGACATTGTCGTAGAGATTGGTGGCCGTTGAGACCATCTTGTAGAAGTCGGCCGGATACTTGCTCATCTCCGCGAATTGGTCATCTAACTTCTTGGTGGTCTTGAAGTTATGGTAGGAGATGATGAGCCCGACGCGATCGTAGAGGTCGCGCAGCTCGTCCGCCTTCAGCGCCTCGGCGCTCTGCAACTCCAGATCGACCAGGGGGAAGCCAGCCTCGGCGGCCTTTCGCAGGATGGCAACTTCGGCGGTGGCTGATCCCTTGAACTTACCGCCATTGACCGCTCGGCGGCAGGTGGCAACAAAGGTCGCCTCGGGATGCATTTCCAGGAAACTCTTCAGTTTGGGAAGCGCGGCCAGAGGCTGGGAAAGGTAATCTAACCGCAATTCAATAAAGGGGTTATCGCGCACCAGGGATTCGGCGCGTTCGATCATCGTATTGGCATCGGTGCCCACCACCGCGACACAAAGGCGGGGCAGGCGAAAGCGACGAATTCGGGATGCGTAAGTGCTTGAAGACTCTCGCATGTAGCTGCTGCCCGATGGTACAGATGCCCAACCCGAGATGCAACACCCTTGTCATGGAAATTTCACCGGAAGGGAACGAAGGTAACCTGGCGGATACGAATCAGGAGCGCCACTACGTGCCCGGATTGCGGTTTATTGCCGCCACCCGGACTCTCTTGGGAGTTACCGTTTCGGGAAATTGCGTTTAAATGACTTGTGAGGCGGTAATGAGGCATCGGACGCCCTGCGGATCATTCGAGCATGTGATCGTCGTTCCTGTGCCATCCTGGCGCGATTATTGGCACATTACGATCATTGTGCTATGGCCAGATAGTGATATTATTAACACATTAATATAGCACTATAATTCTATAAGCTAAGGATCTGCGTGTAAGTCCTCTATTATTAAAGAAAAAGCGCCACTTCTTACTCCTCGCCAAAAACCTCAGCCACAAACCCTTGCAGCTCGGCGCCGCGCAGCCACGCGTCGGGAGCAAGCCCAGCCTTCAGACAGGTTTGGCACAGGAAGGTGTCGCGGTCCCACTCCCACTCGAGGGGAACCTGTGGCAGCAAAAGTCCGCGGCGGCTTCCCTGGCTCACTACCAATCCGTGCTTCCCGATTACCACTTCCTCCGGGGCGATTGGCCGCAGCGGAGAGAGCACGCTGATCTCGATCTTCAGCGCCTGCGCCTCTTCCAGACTCACGGGCTCGAAGCGTGGATCGTCGAAGGCGGCGGCTTTCGCTGTTTCGGCCACGGTCCGGTAGAGGGACTGGGTGGGGAAAACATATCCGATACAGCCGCGCAGGTGATCATGCAAATGGAGCGTGGTAAACGCTCCACGACATTCGTTCAGATGTTCACTCGGTGAGGTGAGGGCAAGGTAGCGCCCCGCGAGCGCGGCTTCGATGGACTGATGGGCGAGTTTCAGCAGCAGCTCTCGTTCCGCAGGAGAATACTCGGCGGATTCCGAAACCCTTTCCGCACGCGACGGATTAGATAGCGGGGACATCGTTGCGTTTCCTGCGCCGGCTGAGGACGAAGGCACGCCGTTTGCGGCGCTTCTCTGCATGGCGATCGATCTTCGTCCAGAAGCCGACAAAATAATCGACGGCCGACAGCAACGACAGGCCCACCATCACCCAGATGGAAGCAATCGCGATGGGGTGCACGGGAAGATTGAGGAAGTACCAGGGCAGATGCGTCCAGTGATGATCGATGATGGCCGCGACGACCGAGACGATCTGCACCAGCATTTTGCTCTTGCCCAGCTCGCTGGCCTGGATGGTGAAGCCTTCCGAAGCTGCGATGGAGCGGAGTCCGCTGACCAAGAATTCGCGGCCGATGATGATCACCGCCATCCACGCCGGCACGATGCGCGGATTGAACTGCACCAGGGTGATGAAGGCGGCAGCGATGAGCAGCTTGTCGGCCACGGGGTCGAGCAGCATGCCCATGGTCGTAACCTGCGCGCGCCGGCGGGCGAGATAGCCGTCGATGGCATCGGTGAGGGAAGCCGCGATGAAGACGAAGGACGCCAGCAGTTCGCGGTCGCCGTTGGTGGAGCTAAAGCGATTGCTGGTCAGGATCCAGATCAGCACGGGAATGCTGAAGATCCGCGTGAGCGTTATGTAGTTCGGGAGATTCACAAAAAGCAGGGTGGCAGACCGCGCCGAGGGGAGTGCAGCCGCAACAGCGATTATGCTCTACTGATCAGATCGAAAGCAATCGGAGAAAAGAAGTGGTAGTGGTGCAGTTTGAAATTCAGACCCCTTGAACGCTGGAGCGGACGGCGTAAACTTGAGGCATGACAAAGCGAAACCTTCGGATCGTGAGAGAAACGCCCTTGCTGGGCGTCTGCGAGTATTGCAACAAGCAATTCTCCTCCGGATTGTTGCCGCTAGAAGCGGCTAAAGACGATATTCAGCAGCGGTTTGACGCGCACAAATGCGAACCTGAGGATGTGAACCAAGCCGCTGCGCGGATCGTCAGGGAAACCACCGGGTAGTTAATCGGCCATCCACTCGAACGCCAGTTGAGGGGATGCCTTTTTGAACAACTTCCCGAATTTCTCGCGAAAGTTATTCATGTCAGAGCAAAGACGCATGACAGTGACAACTCTTGTAATCTGATCATGTATCTTTTGCCGCCCG
Source organism: Candidatus Korobacteraceae bacterium (assembly GCA_049798495.1). Lineage (GTDB taxonomy): Bacteria > Acidobacteriota > Terriglobia > Terriglobales > Acidobacteriaceae > Bog-257. Next base: position 11,077 of record JBARGS010000360.1, read on the forward strand.
AATTCTTTCAACCATTGATGGTGGTTCTTTAGAAAGTGCGGATCGGGGTTTTTCTCGCGTAGCGTCTTTCCTAGGGCGGTAAGCCGTTGTGCCGTGATTGCGCCAAGCTCAATAGCGAAGGCAAGTAATTAGCCTCAAACCTTAACCAGCGTTAGTTCCCAGTATGGCCCTGTGGGTTCTCCGTTCTGAATCTGATAGTACCTTCGGAGCAGGCCATGCTGTTGAGCGATAGCAAGCGCCCTAAATCCTTCCGATCCGTCCCCGTGAAATCTTACCGTAGGCTCAGGAAAAGGATGCCCTTTTCCGCCTTCGCAGGATTCGAAGGTTTCCACTCCGTTCTGCTGGAGGATTAGTACAGCTTCCCTGATTCCGGCATCTAGCGGCCGTTCGCCTTTTGCCGTTAATATAATACATATAACACGTATCATATGTATCATGCGAGTGTAAAATCAGTGTCCTGTCGCCATGCCAATCGAGCGAACGACAATCGGCTGGAGGATACCTGTCATGCTGCGAGACAGGATCGCGTCTTGGTCTAGATGGGCTAATCGCAATGCGGAAGACGTTGCTTCAGAGTGGCTGGAAGACAGACTGCTCAAAGAGGAGAAGAAACAGGCCGCTTCGCTAGGGAAACCAATTCCGAAGGACTAAATTTCAAACTGCACCACTACCAAAGAAGTGTTGGACTCGTGTCGTGGGTGGAGCATCGCCCTTCGGCAGACTCAGGGCAGGCTCGCAGCGGTGCGATTATGCGTAATAGCTTGGACTCGACCTTACGGACAGCGTTGCCGAGTTTCTACGTATCGGGCACAGATTGGTATCCGATGGGGGATTTTGAGTGATATGGCAATGTTACGCCAACTACAACAAAACGGTCAGGGGGGCCAAGGATTCTACGCTTACGGCGTGATCTCCCACACCACGCCCTCGTCATGCGCACCGCCCGAATACGTCGTGCCATAGAGGTTGCCGCTCGCGTCGAGTGTAACGTTGCTAATCGGCAAATCTCCGTCGGTCCCACCCGTAAAGTCATAAAGCGAAGTGTAGGTCCAGCCGTCGCTACTTGGACTCAGTTTGAACACGTTGCCATCGCTATAAGCACCGTCGTATGCTGTGGTGCCGTAGATGTTGCCGGCCAAGTCGATGGTCAGTTGCTCGCCAGGGCCTCCATTGCCCACGAGTGCATAAAGCATGGCGTATACCCAGCCGCTACTCGTCGGAGTTAACTTAAACACTGTGCCGCCGCCGCCATTACCGCCGTATAGGGTTGCGCCGTAGAGATTGCCACATTGGTCGAATACCAGGCTGCCGTTTACCTGTCCTCCGTCCTGATCTTGGAACGAATATAAAGTTGTTACTGTCCATCCGGAACCTGATGGACTCAATTGGAAGACTGTCCCTAAGCCCGTGGCGCCACCTTGAGACGTAGTGCCATAAAGATTGCCCGCTGAATCGATAGCCAAACCCCCGAATGGCCATTTGCCATCTGTCCCGTCCCTGAAGCTATACAGGATCGACTCTTTCCAACCAGTAGCCGAGCGCGTCAGCTTGTAGACAGCCCCGCATTGACACCGCGAGCTGCCCCCGTAGGGCGTCGTGCTGTACATGTTCCCTGCCCCGTCAAACACAACCTGAGCGAAAGGCTGATCCGCATCGAGCGCTCGCGTCTTGAACCGATAAAGCACGGCTTCTGTCCAATTGTTGGAGAGCGAAGAAGGCGGCCTGAGGCTGAAGACCGTACCGCAAGCTGGGTAGGTCCCACATCCGGGCGATACTCCTCCGTTCGTGGTTGTACCGTAGAGGTTGCCGTCTGGACCAAAAAATACTGCGGCGTCCGGGCCCGCGCCGTCAGGCGACCCTTGGAAACTATAGAGGGTGGTCAGAGTCCAGCCCGAGCTGTTATGCGACATCTGGAACACCACGCCGCATCCGTAAGGGCTGCAGCCTGTGCCACCGATGTACGTGGTCCCATAAAGATTTCCCTGCGAGTCCATAATGAGGCCGGCGTCGGGCAGCGCCCCATCAGCACCATCCGTGAAGTCGTGAATCACCTGAAACGTCTGAGCATGCGCGGGCTGGGCGGTCAGAGTCAGGAACAACAATAATAAGACGAGAAACAGCAGCGTGAGCAGAGTGGCCAGAGCCGCACTGGCCGGACTCCAGCTCATTCCGAAGATTGGAGTGTGAGAATGTGCTTTGCCGTGCATGGTCCATCTCCCTCTGTATGCAACGAGCATTGACCAAGGAACGAAGGGCGCAGGAGGACAATCCGGGGAAGGCAAATTGAAGGTCTTACTTCACGCCACGCGGAGGCGCGGGCGGTGGGGTGCTAGAGGCCCACAATCAGCACTCACCCATCCAAAATTACACATTGCTGGGTGGGCACCCGTCAGTGATTGCTGCCGCAGCACTGAGTGACAAACAAGACAGTGGCTAACGGTAATTCATCGCTGGCGATGGCAGGCGTTAGCACAAGCTTGCGCCGATTCTTCGCCCTGTCAGCAGCCATTGCGCTGAACATCCGCCTAAGGGCCTGCCTGACATTAGCGACCCCATTCGACAGGAGGGCCTGCAAGGTCAAGTCTTGGCTCTCACAAATTATGCCTTGAAAGAAATTTAGTTTTAGCCGCTGAGGTAACGGAAACCTTTACCTCAGGCGCTGGTGGGGCGCGATCGCAAAACTCAAGGTTGCACTGCACGCCTGTGGAAGGCATGCTCCGCCCGTTCCTCTATACCAAGCTTGAAACCCCTCTAGTCGTCGTGGTGCACGACGATTTCATCCAGCATCGACGGCGCTTCGTACTGCTCCCAGTAACTGTAGCCCACGGGAATTGCGCGGGCCCAGTCGAGCACGCCCATCCAAATCCGCAGAGGCGTGCGAAGCCGGCCGCGGAACGCTGCCACCGGATGCGCTGCCGTTGCCACGATCATGTAAAGCACGATGACGGGGAAGGCTAGCGCTATGGCGAGCAAGCGTAGAACGAAATACAAGCGTGGCATGGTTGACCCTACTGGAGAAGTTCCCCACTTGTACAACTTGAACTTATTATGCCCCAAGCCAGAGACGATGCCACCGTGTCCGGCAAAATTATTTTTGTGTCAAACAGGAACGGCTCCCATTCCGGGGAGCCGCTCTAATCCTGCACATTAACTGGATCGTAACTAGGCGTAAATTCCGCGTTGACGGATCGTATACGCCACGCGATCGATGGCCAGCATGTAAGCGGCAATGCGATTGTTCACGTGGTGTGTCTCGGCGTAGCGCACTACGTCCTCGAAGGACGAGACCATGATGTGCTCGAGCTGCTCGTTGACCACGGACTCCTTCCAGAAGTAGCCCTGCCGGTCCTGCACCCACTCAAAATAGGATGCAGTCACGCCGCCGGCGTTGGCCAGAATGTCGGGCATGACGAAAACGTGCTTGTCGGCCAGGATATCGTCAGCCGCGGCGGTGGTGGGTCCGTTGGCGCCTTCGACCAGGATCTTCGCCTTCACCCGATCGGCATTGCTGGAGGTGATGACGCTTTCGGTTGCGGCCGGAACCAGAATCTCGCAGTCGGTGACCAGCAAGTCTTCGGTGGCGGCGGGCTCGGCCCCCTTGAAGCCGTGGATTGTTCCTTCCTTCTGGCGATACTCCCACAACGCCGTAATATCGATTCCCTTGGCGTTGTGCAGGCCGCCGTCCCACTCGCCAATGCCAACCACTTTGTAGCCGGCCTGGTGCATCAGCAGCGCGGCGTTGGAACCCACATTGCCGAAGCCCTGAATGATCACGCGCGTGCTCTCGCGCGTCATGTTGTTCTTCTTGATGGACTCGTCGCAGATAATCATCACACCGCGACCGGTCGCTTCCCGGCGGCCACGCGAGCCGCCCATGTTCAGCGGCTTGCCGGTGACGACCGCGGTCACCGTCTGCCGCATATGCATGGAGTAGGTGTCCATCATCCACGCCATGGTCTGCTCGTTGGTGTTGACGTCGGGGGCGGGAACATCCTTCTCCGGGCCGATAAACTCGATCAGCTCGGAGGTGTAGCGCCGGGTCATGCGCTCCAGCTCGCCGCGCGACATGTTTTTGGGATCGCAAATGATGCCGCCCTTGGCGCCGCCAAAGGGAATGTTCACCACCGCGCACTTCCACGTCATCCAGCTGGCCAGGGCGCGCACTTCGTCGAGCGTGACATCCGGCGCATAGCGCACGCCGCCCTTGGCGGGGCCGCGCGCGATGGAGTGCTGCACGCGATATCCGGTGAACACCTCCAGTTGCCCGTTGTCCATGTTGACCGGGATGTGGACGATGATCTCGCGATTGGGCTGCTGCAGAACGCGCCACAGGCCTTCGTCGAGCTGTAGTTTTTCGGCCGCGATTTTAAAGCGCGCTGCCTGTTGTTCCCAGGGATTGCTTTCCTGCTCAAGTGTGTGTGTAGTAGCCATAGATATCTCCGATAATTTCCGCCCACTGCGCGCAAGAATGGTGCGAGCAGTGCCCCAGGTTGCGTAGGCCTTGCAGCATGAATGATGGGACGCGGTAAGCCGCCGTTCGCATCCGGTATTGGGGCAAACCTTAAAAGTATATGCAGGGGTGTGATTGGTGTGCAAGCGGCGGGCGAATTCGGTAGTGGGTCAGTCTGATTTCCACAGGGGTCACGACAGCACAATCAAAGTAAACCCATTCACATCGACTCTCACTATTATCCGCGCCGTTTCTTCGGCGGAGTATCCGCCGGTCTCTCGCAACCAAGCGTATAACTGCGGCTCAGTAAATTCGGCGATTGGTTCCCCGACAGGGTCGCCCTTGTAGACTTTGTATCCCTTGACAATCGTGTACCGATCGCCTTTCATGCTGTTTTCTCTTCGAGTGCTTTCAGTAGGAGATTGTTGTCGATTCGCCTTGCCGCTGATTCGGACTCAGGCGGCAACCAACACATTTCTTCGATGCTCCAAACGTGTCGCTGATTCCGGCTTCCATCGCTGGCGTGACGCGAAGCGTTTGGTGGACACGGAAAAAGTTGTAGTACATGAACCAAATTACCACTGATGCCGCATATCGCCCGCTCAACCACACGACGGGCGATTGCAAAAAAATCACGAGTTTTCTCGGGTCTTTTAGGCACGGTCAATGATGCCACGAATCGAGAGCGGATGCCATGCCTGTGGAAATCAGACTGACCCACTACCGCAAATTCGGGTGGTGGGGTCAGTTCGAATTTCGTTCCGCGTTGAACATCTTGAATCCCTGCCAAGCGCCCAATATGCCAAGAGTGAGTAGCGACAGCGATCCGAGATTAACCTTCCGTGTGTAGATCATGGCAAACATCCACCAGCAGATGAAGGCTACGGCTCCGCACGAGCCGATAAACCAAAATGTAAGAACCGCTCTTTTGCCAATCGAGCGTTTCATGCTGCTCTCCTCTTGTAGGGCCTCCACCTAAGCGGCTTCGACGGTTATCTTTAACCCCATGGCCTTTGCCACGGCCACCAGCGTCGACAATCGGGGATTGCCGCGCGGTGATAGCGCCCGATAAAGGCTTTCCCGCTGGATCCCCGCGGCTTGGGCTATTTGTGCGAGGCCTCCTCTTGCTTCAGCGACGTGACGCAACGCAATCAATAAAACCCCAGGATCGTCTGCCTCCTCCAGAGCCGCCTTCAGGTATTCAGCGGCAAACTCCGGGTCCTTGCGCAATTCGCCGATTACGGCTGCATCATGGGAGACGCTGGCTTTGCCTTTCATGTGGTACTCCTTTGCTTGTAGTCTTCAAGGTATTTGGCGGCCCGTACGATGTCTGCCGACTGCGTCCGCTTATCGCCTCCACATAGGAGCAAAATGCATGTGCGGTCAAGGTGGGAGTAATACACGCGATATCCAGGCCCGTAATCAATGCGCATTTCCGAAATGCCCTCCCGCAATACCTTGCAGTCGCCGAAATTGCCAACTGAGAGACGGTTGAGACGAACAAGAATGCGGGCACGGGCTCGATTGTCCCTCAACCGCGCCAGCCACTCCCCTATCGCGTCCTTGCCTCCCGGAGTCAGGTAGCGGCGAACGGCGATCACGAGTACATTGTAACTTATAAGTTACCGCCTCGCACAGTCGCTCTGTAGGCTGTCACTTATAATCCGGACATCGCCCCTCGCGACTCCCATGCTGACCCCCGACTACCGCAGCTTCCTCGACCTTAGCCGTGACGCCACACTCATCCCTGTGGCGAAAACCTTGAGCGCGGATTTGCTGACCCCGGTGGGCGCCTTCCTCAGCATTGCCAGCCGCCAGAAGTATGCCTTCCTGCTGGAGTCGGTCGAGGGCGGGGAGAAGAT
>JBARGS010000361.1:0-14746 GCA_049798495.1 Candidatus Korobacteraceae bacterium
TCCTTGACTTCGGAGCCTACGCAAACATAACCTCGCAGTTCCATCTGGAAAGGAATGATAACGTCATGAGTCTTTTGAAATGGTGTGATGAAGGTCCGGCAACGGTGCCGGTTGAAGCTTCCGTGGACGAGGCGATCCGCACGATGATCGGCAAAGCTGTCGGCGCGGTGGCTGTTATCGACGAACAAGGCGTCGTCGCGGGAATGTTCACCGAACGTGATGTGTTGGCCAAGTTCGCGCTCAGCGGACGCGATCCCAAAACTACTCCGGTGCGCGAGCTAATGAGTTCCATCGTTGAGATGGCCACGGAGGAAACGACCCCCAGCGAGGCGCTTGCCGTCATGCTGGAGCGTCACTATCGCCACATGCCGGTCGTGGATGAGCAGGGCAAGGTGCTGGGCGTTTGCTCGATCCGAAATATTTTGGAAGCGCGGGTGGATGACCTGATGGCACAGCTGGATAGCACGACAGAGGCCCGCGCCGGGGCATAGAGATATTTGCAGCCGGATTCTAGAATCTCTTCGGCCACTTGCGTTTGCCATGCAGGATCGCGAGTATTTGAATCACGTTCTTGCTCTTGATCCGATAAGCGACGACGTAAGGCGTGCCCACGATCACCAACTCTCGAGTGTTGCTCACCCGGCCTTCGCGGCCCGCATGGGGATATGACCCGAGGCTGTTTACCGCATTGACGATGCGGATCAATAGTCGGCCGGCGGCCTTCGGACTGTCGATGGCAACGTATTCGTGAGCGGCGGCGAGCTGACGGGCGGCGTCCTTCGCCCAGCGAATCGTCATTTCTTGCGGAGCAGTCTGCCTACCATCTTTTCGATTTCGCTGTGATCCACCAGTTCTCCCGCATCAGCCTGGTGGATGCCCTTCTTGATCAGTGCGATGTGGTACTGCTGCAGGTCAAGGTAATTGTCCACCGCCTGATTCAGAAGGTAGCTGCGATCGCGGTCCTGCAAAGACGCCAGCGCATCCAAGGCGGCGATTTTCTTGGAGTCGGTTCGGAAGCTGACCGTCTTATCCATGATATCCCGTCATATTATCAAGTGATACAGTGTCTTACAAGATTCGATTGGCTCTGGATTAAACTGGGGACGCAATCGCTGCCTGCTGACTACCGAAGAAGTGCATGGGGGTGTAGGGAAGATGAAACAGGATAAGGAACTCGGAAGGCTCATTCTTGAGGTTGTCGAAAGTCAGCTGACCGCTAACGAACCACCTGAAACCCAGGCGACCCTCGATCGCCTGGTAACCCAGGGGATCGCAGTCGAGGAAGCGAAACGACTGATCGCTTGTGTTGTCTCTAGCGAGATCTTTGAGACGCTGAAACTCCAGAATCCTTACGACCATGAGCGGTACGTGGCAGCGCTGAATCGCCTGCCCCGGCTGCCATGGGATTAGAGAAACGCTAGAAAGTGTAAGCTCCAAAAAGCGAACTGCTGCGCACAAATCTTAGTCTCTTTCACTCAACTTTTGGCTGTCAATGCTTCAAGGCTGTTATAATCAACCCCATTCATGGCACGAAAGCGTCTGATTCGCTCTACTACTGTTCTTTGCGTTCGCCGGGATGGCAAGGTGGTGATGGCCGGAGACGGCCAGGTCACCCTCGGGGAAGGCGTCATTAAGCACACCGCCCGCAAGATTCGCCGCCTATACCAGGACAAGATTCTCGCCGGCTTTGCCGGTTCGACGGCCGACGCGTTTTCGCTGTTCGCGCGCTTCGAGTCGAAGCTGGAGCAGTATCACGGCAACCTGGGCCGCGCTGCCGTCGAGCTAGCCAAGGACTGGCGTACCGACAAGATGTTGCGCTCTCTGGAAGCACTGTTGCTGGTCGCCGATCAGGGGCAAACATTCCTTATTAGCGGACAGGGCGACGTGATCGAGCCCGACACTGGAATTGCCGCCATTGGCAGCGGAGGCCCGTATGCCATCGCCGCAGCGACGGCGCTCTTTGAGCATACTCAACTGTCGCCACGCGCCATCGCCGAAGAGGCCATGAAGATCGCGGGGAAGATCTGCATTTATACGAATGATAAGGTCACGATTGAGGAGTTGTAAAAACAGTGGATAGTGGTTAGTGGTTAGTGGCTAGCAGCGGTGGAAGAGCTGGCGTTTAGACCGGCGTTAACGTCGGCGAGGAAGTGAAGGGCTTCAGCCCCGGGCGTAACGTAGAACGTACAAGAGCCCACAGGGCGAAAGTGATTAGCCCAGCGCGGAAGCGCTGGGTGGGCGATTGAGGAAAATTTTAGGGAGTCCCTTCAGGGACGGCAGAAACAGCAGGTCCCTCGACTCCGCTGCGCTCCGCTCGGGATGACACTCACGGAGCGCGGACGTCCTAACTGACAACCGACAACTGAGAACTGACAACTGATTATGGCCATTTATCTTCCCGCAACCACCGATGACGAACACGTCGCACTCGACGAGCTTACCCCGCGCGAAATCGTGCGCGAGCTCGACAAATATGTCGTAGGGCAGAACCAGGCGAAGCGCGCGGTCGCCATCGCGCTGCGCAATCGCATGCGCCGCCAGAAGCTGACGCCCGAGCTGGCCGAAGAGGTCATTCCCAAAAACATCATCATGATCGGCCCTACGGGCGTGGGCAAGACCGAGATCGCCCGCCGCCTTGCCAAGTTGGCCAACTCGCCCTTCATGAAGGTTGAGGCCTCGAAGTTTACCGAGGTCGGCTACGTGGGACGCGACGTCGAATCCATGATTCGCGACCTGGTGGAAATCGCCATCGACATGGTACGCGAGGAGAAGCTGGAGGATGTCGCAGATAAGGCCGAGATGAATGCCGAGGAGCGCCTGCTCGACCTGCTGCTGCCTGCGATGCCGGCTCAGGTACCGCCGAAGCCAGCCGCGTCCGAGCAGCAGATTGGCTTCAACATCAACAGCGAACCGCTGCTCGCCGGCGAGCCCGGCTCTCGCACCCGCGAGAAGTTCCGCCAGCAACTGCGCGAAGGTAAGCTCGACGAGCGCATCGTCGAGCTGGAAGTCCGCGAAAAGTCGATGCCCGCATTCGAGATCATCACCAATCAGGGCGTGGAAGAAATGGACGTCAACATGAAGGACATGTTGCCCAACATCTTCGGCCAGCGCACCAAGAAGCGGAAGATGAAGGTCAGCGAGGCCTTCGAGTACCTCATCCAGGAAGAGGAGCAGCGCCTGATCGATATGGACCAGGTCACGCGCATCGCGGTCGAGCGGGTGGAGAATTCCGGCATCATCTTCCTCGACGAAATCGACAAGATCGCCGGCCGCGAGGGCGGCCACGGCCCCGATGTCTCGCGCGAGGGCGTGCAGCGTGACATCCTGCCCATCGTGGAAGGCACCACGGTAAACACGCGCTACGGTATGGTGCGCACCGATCACATCCTATTTATCGCCGCTGGCGCATTCCATGTTTCGAAGCCTAGCGACCTGATCCCAGAACTGCAAGGCCGCTTCCCTATTCGCGTGGAGCTGCAGTCGCTGACGGTCGAAGACTTCATCAAGATCCTCACTGAGCCGAAGTCATCGCTGACCAAGCAGTACACGGCGCTGCTCGACACCGAAGGTCTGAAGCTGGAGTTCACCCCCGAGGCGCTGGAAGAAGTCGCCAACTTCGCCTTCAAGGTCAATGAGGGAACGGAGAACATCGGCGCCCGCCGCCTGCACACGATCATGGAAAAGGTGCTCGACATCATCAGCTTCGAAGCGCCGGACATGACGGAGAAGCACGTAGTGATCGACGCCGACTACGTGCGCAACACGCTGACCGACATCGTGAAGGACCAGGATCTGTCGCGGTATATTCTGTGACCCTGTCAAGCGAGACTAATCAATGGTCAGGACACGTTCGGTCGAAGGAAACCTATGGCCAGTTTCGCGAGGTGTGGCGAATGCGGAGTACCTGCACCTGGTCTTCGATGATCTCGTAGACAACGATGTAAGGCCAAGGCGCAAACACCAGCTCTCTGGTATTCTCTGCAAGTCCGATGCGTCCTTGGTTTGGGGATGTCTGCAAAACCGCTATGCCGTCGTAGATGGTCCGCGCCACATGCAATGCGGTATCGGGGCTTTCGGCTCGAATGCGCTCGACAATATCGGTGAAGTCAGTAGCGGCATTGGTCGTCCAACGAATTCGCGTCACGAGCGGAACATTTGCTCGATACGTTCTACGACCTGATCGTGTTCCAGTAAGTCGCCACGCCGTGCCGAGGAGCGGCCTTCTTCTACCGCCTCCACAAAGCGCTCCTCGTATTCCAGCATGCGGTCAACCGCTTCCTCGACGACTTGCGCAGCCTCTTTGCCGGTACGGCTTGCGACATGCTGCAGGCGGGCTTCCTTTTCCGGCGAGAAATGCACTTCCATGTGACTAAGCGTAGGGTTTGAAGAGTCCAATGTCAACGATCGCGCGCTCTTCCGGACTTCACAATTGCAGCACCATGTACTCCTCATCGATGTAGCGATCGCCGATCTTCAAAGCTCTGGGTTCGCGACCGAACGATGCAAAGCCCAGAGAGCGGTACGGCGCAACCGCGGCAGTTTGTGTCACGGCGACGCTCAGCAAAATTTGCTCGAGCCCCTCGATCCTAACGACCCGCTGCAGGAGCTCATTCATCAGATCGCGGCCAATTCCTTTGCCGCGGAGACTCTCGCTCAAGTCAGGTACGAGAGCGTTTCGAGATACGGGTGGCAGGCTGCAGCGTGCGATCAGAGAGGCCACCAGTCTGTCGCACCGCGCGCGTTGTCTTGAGAATGCCACGCAATGCTTCGTTGACCGCTTCTTCGCTGGGAAACACTTCCGCTACGTCCGGCTGGAGCAGGACAACGTTCGATCCTTTTCGATATTCCTGGTAATGCTTACTGCGTATTCCGCCGCTCATTGACGCGAAATCGTACTCTGGCGGCATCTCGTCGCGACTTCGGCGCTCAATCGGCTTCTTCATATCAACTCCCGCGCGCTGAGACCGCGAGGGACCTCAGCCATAGTTGACCGCTACCGCAGCGGTGGGCCACTCCAGCGCACCCTGCGCGGGATCGACGGGCACGGCTTGTCCCGATTCGCGAAGGTCTTCGAGGTAAAGCTCGATCGCTTCCCGAGCGTTCGCAAGGGCTTCGTCGAAGGTGCGCCCCCAGGTGTGGCATCCTTTGAGAGCCGGACAAAAGGCATGATAAGCCTTCTCGCGATCCTCCGTCTCATCCTCCTCCACAACTACTTTGAAAACGTACGACTTCATATCGCCTATCTCCCTGAAAGCCTCCGTACCCAAGATCAAGAATTCAAAGCTCCCCGGTAAACCGGCGTCGGAGCTCAGTGCCGCGAGTCTTCAGTTGCTACATGTAGCTTCTAGTCTTCCCCCACGCGCAGCACCGCCAGAAACGCCTCCTGCGGAATATCCACTCGCCCGATGCGCTTCATGCGGCGTTTGCCTTCTTTCTGTTTCTCCAGCAGCTTGCGTTTGCGGCTGATGTCGCCGCCGTAGCACTTGGCGATGACGTTCTTGCGCATCGCGGCCACGGTTTCGCGGGCGATGACCTTTGCGCCAATCGCCGCCTGAATGGCCACTTCGAACATCTGTCGGGGAATCAGCTCGCGCATCTTTGAGACCAGCGCGCGTCCGCGATCGTAGGCGAAGTCGCGATGCACGATGATCGACAGCGCATCCACCGGATCGCCGGAGACGAGAATGTCGAGCTTCACCATCGGCGACTCCCAGCGGCCGGCGAGATGATAGTCCAGCGAGGCGTAGCCGCGCGACACGGTCTTGAGCTTGTCATAGAAGTCGAGAACGATTTCGTTCAGCGGCAGCTCGTAGGTCAGCATCACGCGCGTCGAGCTGACATACTCGAAGGCCTTCTGCTTGCCGCGCTTGTCCTCCACCAGCTTCAGAATGCCGCCGACGTACTCTTCGTTGGTAAGGATGGTGGCCAGGATCACCGGCTCTTCAATCTTGGCGATCTCGCTGGGATCGGGCCAGCGCGAGGGATTGTCGACCTCGATGACAGTGCCGTCGGTGAGCGTGATCTGGTAGCGCACGCTGGGCGCGGTGGTTATCAGGTCAAGGTCATACTCGCGCTCCAGCCGCTCCTGGATGATCTCCATGTGAAGCAGACCGAGGAAGCCGCAGCGAAAGCCGAAGCCCAGCGCAACCGAACTTTCCGGCTCGAAGAAGAACGACGAATCGTTGAGCCGCAGCTTCTCCAGCGCCTCGCGCAGCAGCGTGTGCTCGTGCGCGTCCACGGTGTAGATTCCGGCGAAGACCATCGGCTTCAGCTCTTCAAAGCCGGGCAGCGGCTCAATCGCGGGATGATGATCGTCGGTCACCGTGTCGCCGATCTTGGTGTCGGCTACGTTCTTGATATTGGCGATGAGGAAGCCGACTTCGCCGGCCGAGAGCTGATCCACTTCGACCGGCTTGGGCGTCAGCACACCCAGCGTTTCGACGTCGAAGGTGCGGCCATTCGACATCAGGCGGATGCGCTGCCCCTTGCTGAGCACGCCTTGAATGACGCGCGCCAGCACCACCACGCCGCGATAGGAGTCGAACCAGGAGTCGAAAATCAGTGCCTGCAGTTGATTGGCCGCGCGGCCCTTGGGCGGGGGAACCTGCTTTACGATCGCTTCCAGCACCTCGGGCACTCCCTGGCCGGTCTTGGCGCTGATGGCCAGCGCATGGGAAGCGTCAAGTCCCACGGCGCTCTCGATCATCTCCTTGGTGCGCTCGATGTCGGCGCTGGGCAAATCGATTTTGTTGATGACGGGAATGATCTCGAGGCCGTTGTTGATGGCGATGTAGGCGTTGGCCAGCGTTTGCGCCTCGACGCCCTGCGACGCGTCGACCACCAGCAGCGCGCCTTCGCAGGAGGCTAGCGAGCGCGAAACTTCGTAGCTGAAGTCGACGTGGCCGGGAGTGTCGATGAGGTTGAGCTGATAGGTCGTACCATCGGCCGCGGGATACATCATGCGCACCGAATGCGCCTTGATGGTAATGCCGCGCTCGCGCTCCAGGTCCATCGTGTCCAACACCTGAGCCTCCATCTCGCGCGCCGTGAGCGAGCCGGTAAGCTCCAGCAAACGGTCGGCAAGCGTGCTCTTCCCATGATCGATATGGGCGATGATGGCGAAGTTTCGGATGAGAGATGGATCCATGCGAGACCGCTAAGACTTGAAGGGGCGCAGCTTCTGGCTGCGCCGTGACAGAGCTCTTATCGCTTGATTTCGTTGGCCGGGGGACCTGCTGTTGTGCCGACAGCAAGTCGCCGCGCTACATTGATTCTAACAGGCAATTGCGGTTGCGCCGTGATGCGCGGGTAACATGAAGGACATGAAGGACATGACGGATCAGCCCTTCTCCGCGATCGGCAGCCTGAGCGACACGCTCACAGCGTAGCCGTCCTCCTCCCAGCGCAACACCTCATGCCAGCCATCGTTCTCGATCGGCGGAAGCATCCCCCCTTTTTGAAGGGTCGCGCGAACCAGCACTTTGGGATCCTGTCGCGGCACCAGCATGGTCAGCACACCTTCCGCATACCGTGCCTCGGCGGTGCGTTCGCCGCCGGTCACGTACTGCTTGCGCAATTGCAACAGGCGCTGGTACCACTCCAGCATCTCGCGATTTTCCGTAGCGTCCGCCCATGTGAGCTTCGAGCGCTCGAAGGTCGCGGGATCTTCGGGGTCGGGAATCTCACTGAAATCGAAATCTTTGAACTCGCTGCGCCGGCCAGCGCTCACCGCTTTCTTTAGTTGCGGATCATGGAAGTCGGTGAAGAACTGAAACGGCGCGGCCTCGTCGTACTCCTCTCCCATGAACAGCAGCGGCGTGTGGGGCGCGAGCAAGAGAAACGCGGCCGCCAATTTGCGCACACCGCGCGGGACAAGCGCCGTCAAGCGTTCGCCTTTCGCGCGATTGCCTACCTGATCGTGATTCTGAATACAGATAACGTTGGTCGGCAGCGGAACATCTTTTGCGCTGGTCCCTCGCGGCGCATTCCAGAACCGAAAATGCTCGCCTTGAAAGACGTAGCCTTCGCGAAGGGCGCGCGCGATTTGTTCCGGCTTGCCGAAGTCCTGGTAGTAGCCCTGACGCTCGCCGGTGAAGAAGGCGTGCACGGCGTGGTGGAAGTCGTCGCTCCACACGGCATCGAGTCCATAGCCGCCATTCCCCACCGGTTTGATATAGCGCGAATCGTTTTCGTCGGTCTCGGCGATGACGCATACCGTGCGGCCCAATTCTCGGGCTTGCGCCTGCACTTCCTGTTGTATATCCGCCAGAATATGTCGCGGGGAATCGTCTTTGATGGTCTGGACCGCGTCGAGGCGCAATCCGTCGAGATGATATTCGCGAATCCAGTACAGCGCGTTCTCCACCACGTAGCGGCGCACATGCTCGCAGCCGTCGGCATCGTAGTTCACGGCGTCGCCCCAGGGTGTCTTGTGATGCGCGGTGAAGTATGGACCGAATTTCGGCAGGTAATTTCCTTCCGGGCCGAGGTGGTTGTAGACCACGTCGAGCATCACCGCCAGCCCAAGGCGATGCGCCGCGTCGATAAAGCGCTTGAACCCGTCCGGCCCACCGTAGTTCGGCTGCACGGCGTAGGGCGAGACGCCGTCGTAACCCCAGTTGCGCGTGCCGGGACATGCCGCCACCGGCATCACCTCGATCACCGTGACGCCCAGCTGTTTCAGATACTCGAGCTTGCCGGCCGCGGTATCGAAGGTGCCCTGGGGCGTGAAGCTTCCGATGTGCAGCTCGTAGATGATGTAGTCCCGCAGCGCAAGTCCTCGCCAGTCCTGATCGCTCCAGCGGAAGGAAGCAGGATCGACGATCTCGGTTGGTCCGTGCACGCCTTCGGGCAGAAATCGCGACACGGGATCGGGGACCCTCGTGCCATCGTCGAGTACATAGAAGTAGCGGTCGCCGGCTGAGGCGGCGGCCGTCGTCACGCGGTCTTGACCTTCGCGGCGCATGGGAAGGTCTTCCGGTTCGACGCCCTTGCGCATCAGCCGCAGCATAAGACAGTTCGGATAGGGCGCCCACACGCGGAAGGTCGCCTCAGCGCCGTTCAGGTTCGCGCCATAGGGGAGAGTCTGAGTTGCCGGATTCACGTCACATCAGACGTGATTGTTTCGCTGGAGGATGCTTTGTTCGCAGCGGTTGTCGTAACGAGGAGGCTCTCAAGCGATATATCTCTAAGTTGTCATTACGAGCGAAGCGAGGAATCTGCTTTTCCTGGGCAATGTCGCGCTCATCATGGAAAGCAGATCCCTCGTCGGACTAAAGTCCTCCTCGGGATGACAAAACAAAGAGACTTGTAACGGCGCAGCTGAAGCTGCGCCCCTTCAAGGCGGCCTGCAATGAGTTCATACCCAGCCGTGAAGCCGCACCCTCCCGCGTCTCCGGCAAACACTTCCTTTTGCGTCTAGAACACCACCTTGGCCGCAAACTGAATCCCGCGCGGTCCGCCTCCGCCCAGGAACGGATTGCCGATGCCCACATCGCCGGTCGCGGTCAAAGCGTAAGATCCGATCCCGCGGCCATTGCCGCCGATGCCATTCACGCCAGGGTCGGCGATGAAGTTCG
This sequence comes from Candidatus Korobacteraceae bacterium, assembly GCA_049798495.1. Classification (GTDB taxonomy): domain Bacteria; phylum Acidobacteriota; class Terriglobia; order Terriglobales; family Acidobacteriaceae; genus Bog-257. The sequence goes on from JBARGS010000361.1 coordinate 9,579, forward strand.
GCAGCTCTGGATTGGCGAAGTTGGGATGGTTGAAGATGTTGAAAAATTCGGCGCGCAGCTGCAGGTTCACCCGCTCGCTAATCGCCGTGCTCTTGTAGACGGAGAAGTTGAACTCCTTGAATGGCGGCCCGATCAGAACGTTACGTCCTAGATCGCCAAAGTGCCTCGTGCCCGCGAGACAGTTGCTGTCGCCCGACGAAGTTGTCGCGGTGGTGTTGCCGAAAGTGCACGGCACCTGGAAGTTCGCCAGATTGAGAAAATTCGCCGGCGCGCTGCCGTATTGCACAGGTCCCACAACGTCAGGGCGGTCGAATCCTTCGCCCGAACCCGAGTAGTCGCCCTCGAAGTTGTAGTTCAGCGTGAAGGGCTGCCCGTCCTGCAAGGTCGCCGTGCCGTCGATACCCCATCCGCTCTTCAGCCTGGCGTACGAGCCCGTCGAGTTGGGGAACTGGTAGGTGAAGTACCAGCTGAAGCGGCGGCGAATATCGAAGTTCGAATTACCGCGCTCGGCCAGCGGCTCCAAGCTGTTATTAGGCTGCGAAGCGTTAGGGATGAAGTCTTCCAGATCGCTGGCATTATCAATGGAGTGCGACCATACGAAGTTCACCTGCGTCGAGAGCCCGTGCCATCCGTTGACGCGCAACGTTGCTTGCAACGCGTTGTAAGTGGAGAAGGCGCTGGACTCCTCCTGATTGAAGTAGAAGAAATTCGGATATGCGGTTCGCGGTACGTTGCCGCCGCTGTCAAAGCCGGCGATGGGACAGTTGGGAGGAGTGAATCCGCCGGCACAAGCCGGACCGGTGTCATAGGCAGTGATCTGCGCCTGGCTGGGCTGATTGATATCGCGGAAGCGGAACAGCCGCGTGCCTTTCGAGCCCACGTATCCCACTTCCGCCGTCGTCTTGTTGCCGAAGGCCTGCTGAATATTGACGTTGAAGTTCTGAATATAGGGGGTGCGGATGTTGGGATCGATGCCAAAGAAATTGCTCAGCGGCGAGCCGTTGACGAATACCGGCGAGCCATTTGCGATTGGTCCCGACGTGGCGCCGAAGAAGGTAATCGGCGCGCCGCCTACGCCGGTATAAGCCGGGCCCGGACAGAAGGTACAGTTATAGGGAAGGTGACCGAGGAACATGTCCTGGGAAAAGGCGTCATAGAAAATTCCATAGCCTGCCCGGAATACCGTCGTTCCCTTGCCAGTTGGGTCCCATGCAATGCCTACGCGCGGAGCAAAATTCTTGTAGTCGGGATTGTAGAGTTTCGACGGTCCGCCCGGCCCACCGACCTGCACCAGGGTGCCGCCATTCTGCGGCAGCAGGCGGTAGAAGAAGTTATTCTTCTCGCCCGCCACGCCGTAGTAATCCCAGCGCAGACCCATGTTCACGGTCAGCCGCGGCGTCCAGCGGAAGCTGTCCTGGAGGAAGAGGCCCTGGTTGTTTTGATACTCGTGGCGATTCGTGTAGCCCGAGGCCTGGCTGCCTCCCGAGGGAAGGCCCTCCACGAATGACAGAAGATCGTCGAAGCTCAGCTTGCCGCGGAAGTTCGAGTCCTGGATGATCTGGATCGACGTGCGGCGGAACTCATAGCCGAACTTGAGATCGTGGCGGCCGATCTTCCAGGCAAAGTTGTCGATGAACTGCCAGTTGGTATCCACACGCTGGCGAGGCACGCCCGGACTGGCGCCGAGCGCGGAGAAGCCGCCTACGGAAATCTTCGGCAAGCCGAAGTCGTAGGAACTGACGCCGGTGTCCAGGCCAATCGATGCCGGATCGAAGTTGCTGTCCTGCGGGAAAAAGCCTTCCGCGAAGCGGTTCCATCCGAAGCGCGCTTCGTTCACCTGCGAGTTGCTGAGCACTTTCACCCACGACAGCGCCACCAACTGCACCCGCGTCGGCGTGACGGTGTTGAAGCCGGGCAGAAGCCCGCCCGCCAATTGCGCGAAGGGAAAGCTCTGATTGCTGTTGCCGTAGTAATAGCGGCCGGTGATGTTGTTATTGGTGTTGGGATTGTAGTCAATCTTGGCGATGACGCTATCGATGTCGTTGCTGAAGCGCGTGGAAGTTGCCAAGTTCGGCTGTGCGCATCCCGTTATGTCGCTGGTAGCCGATGCGATGTTGGGACTAGGCCAGGGATTGCGCGCCAGCAAATTAAGAATGGGCTGGCTGGCAGCGCCGCCGGCAACCGCTATGGTTTGCCGCAACACCGCCGGATCGGGCACGCAACTCAGGCCGGATTGCGCACCGCTCTCGCGCTGGCCTTCGTAGTCCACAAAGAAGAATGCCTTGTCCTTCACAATCGGGCCGCCCAGCGAGCCGCCAAACTGGTTGTTGAGGAAGGGATTCTTCGGCTGGTCGGCGAAATTGAAATAGTTGCGCGCTCCTAACTGGCCGCTGCGCCAATACTCCAGCAGGCTTCCGTGCCAGTTGTTGGTGCCGCTCTTGGTCACGATATTGACCACGCCGCCGCTGTTGCGCCCGTACTCCGCCTCGAAATTGGAGAGCACGTGCAGCTCGGCGACCGCGTCGATGGGCAGGATGGTTGCGGGATCGCCGAAGACGCCCGCCTCGTTGATGGCGGGATCGTTGCGATAGCCATCGTTCATGTCGGTGCCGTCGAGCAGGTAGTTGTTGGATCGCCCGCGCGAGCCGTTCATGGAGAACTCGCCGAAGGATCCGGGCGAGTCGCTGATCTGGTCGGGCGAGCCGGCCACGCCGGGGTTGAGATAGATCAGCTTGGTGTAGTCGCGTCCGTTGATGGGGATGCTCTCGATAGTCTTCGAGGTCAGAATGCCGCCAAGGTCGTTGCTGGTGGTATCCACCTGCGGCACTTCGCCGGTTACCTCCACCTCCTGGGCAACTTGACCGGGCTTCAGCACGACGTCCACGCGGCTGTCGGCGGCCACGTTCACGGTTACGCCCTTGTTGATCGCGGTCTCAAAGCCGGTTTGGGTGAAGACGACGTTGTAGGTCCCGATGGGCAACTCGGGTACGCTGTAACTGCCATCGGCGCTGGTCTGCGTCGTTCGCTCCAGTCCGGTGTCGACGTTGTGAACCTTGACGCTCACGTTGGGGATCACGGCGCCGGAGCTGTCGGTCACACTGCCAAGGATGGTTCCGCGAAAGGTTTGTGCCTGAAGGAGAGTCGCTGCCAACAGCAGGACCGGGAGCAACAACAGACCGCGCTTGCTATCCATGGGTCGCCTCGGTTGTGAGTCGCTATTGGGCGAGCATTATTTCGCAAGCACGACGCCTCGCCAAGAGAAATCGTGAAAAGGTGATTCCTGATTAACCTGGATGATTGATGAACGCTGAGGTGTCATCCTGAGCGCAGCGCCCGCAAAAGCATTTCCGACCCGCTTCTTTCGCGGGTCGGGCGGGCGAGGAGTCGAAGGACCCCTATAGCTGCGAGACATAATAGTCTGTGGCCGCGTGGCACAGCAGCGAGCTTGAGACTACTGACCACCAAAGGGGTCCTTCGACTCCTCGGTCGCCACGGCGCCCTCGTCGCTCAGGATGACAACCAAAAAACGACGAGCAGCTTCAGGCACTGAGCTTCGGATGTTTCCGGTGCCAATCGGTATGGCTCTGAAAGATCTTGGCCGCGGCAATCACGGCGCTGTCGTTCAGCACGCGCCCGAGAAACTGGATGCCGATCGGCAGGCCTGTCTTGGTGAATCCGCAGGGGACGCTCTGCGCCGGCAGGCCGCAGAGGTTGCCGATGCCCCCGATTGGATCCGCAAACGACAATCCGGTTTCCAGGTTGGTATTGAGCGGGGATGCGCCGATCGGCATCGAGGGCGCCACCAGCACATCGCAATGCCGGAAGATGTCGTCCATCTTCCGCTGCAGCACGCGGCGAACGCGTTGCGCCCGCAGGAAATCCTGTCCGGAGACGGTCTGCGCAACATAGCCGCCGATCTGCGCCAGCGGGTCGCTGAGCTGGGCGACTTCGCCGGAGTCGATGAGCTTCGAGAAGGCTGACGCCGCCTCTACGTTGATTACAATTCCGCCCGCGGTCTCGAATGGGCCTTCCGGCAAGCGAACGCTGCTGAAGGTCGCTCCGGATTTCTCCAGCACGGTGATTGCCTGCTCAAAGGCGGCGGCGACATCGGGGTCGGGCTTCTCCCACGCCTTCTCGATACGGGCGATGCGCAAAGGTTTCACCGGCTTCGTATAAGTGAACTGGGCCTTTTTCTCTGACAGCGAGCTCGCGTCGGTGGGATCGTGGCCGCTGATGGTTGCCAGCACCAGCGAGCAGTCGTCGGCGGTACGGCACATGGGGCCGATCTTGTCCATCGAGTAGGAGAGCGCCATCGCGCCGCCGCGGCCCACGCGTCCGAAGGTCGGGCGCAGCCCCGAGACGCCGCAGAATGCCGAGGGACACACAATCGATCCCCAGGTTTCGGTGCCGATGGCGAAGGCCGCAAGGCCCGCCGCCACAATCGCTCCCGACCCGCTCGAGGAGCCGCAGGTCCAACAACCGGTGTTCCAGGGATTTTTCGCGGCGCGTGTCCATGAGGCCGAGGCGAAGCGGTAGCCAAGCCCGCCCGCCAGCTCGATCATCGCGGCTTTGCCCAACAGAATCGCGCCCGCATCATTGAGCTTGCGGATCACGGTAGCGTCATAGTCGAAGACCTGACGCCGGTACGGCTGCGCCCCCCACGTTGTGGGATATCCCTTCACCGCCAGCAAATCCTTCGCGGCATAGGGAATGCCGTGCAGCGGCCCGCGATAATGGCCGCGCAGGATCTCGGCCTCCGCCTTTTTCGCCTGGTCCAGCGCGAGGTCGGGCAGGATCATGGCGAAGGCGTTGAGCTTGTGCCCGTACTCCTTGTCGCGGTCGAGATAGGCCAGCGTGAGGTCGAGGGGCGACAATTGCTTGGTGCGAATGCGTTCGCCCAGTTCGCGCACGGAGAGAAACAGAACGTCTTCGCCGATCATCGTCTGCTCCCGCCGGTTGAGGTTTCGGCGTCGGTAATTTTCAACACCGTCGCCGGCTGGTCGGCGTTGTCGAGAGGAAAGGCGCGGAAGGCGGCCAACGGCTTCTGGCTCTCCATAATCAGGCGATGCACATCCTTCTTTTGCTCGTCGGTCAAGCGGGTTCCGTAGTTCTCAATGACCCACTGATATTTCAATTCGCCTTCAGCTTTTAACTCGGGTGAGAGTTCG